>CAZTIB010000057.1:0-91452 GCA_964613615.1 uncultured Chromatiaceae bacterium | reverse complement strand
CCACGGTCATGATCACCGGGTCCAACCGCGGCATCGGGCTCGCGTTTGCGGAGCACTACGCCAGGCTGGGCTGGCGGGTCATTGCGACTTGCCGATCGCCTGAACGGGCGGCGGATCTGCAGACGCTGGCCGGGCAGCATGCCAATCTCACGATCGCCCAACTGGACATCACCAGCGCTGACGAGATCAGCGCACTGGCCCAACGCCTGGGCGACCAGCCGATCGACGTCTTGATCAACAACGCCGCGTATCTCGGTGATGCCGAACCCCAGAAATTTGGCCAACTGGATTACCCGCTATTCAACGACATCGTCAACGTGAACCTGATTGGCCCGCTGCGCGTCACCGAAGCCCTGCTGGAAAATGTCGCCAGCAGTGGCCAGCGCAAGATCATCTTTCTCGGCAGTGCCGCCGGTTCCAACGGGATGCTCGGTCCGGGACTGCGGCTCTACGCGTACCGCTCCAGCAAAGCCGGGCTGCATTTCGCGGCCCACGAGCTGGCTATGGATCTCGCGCCGCGCGGCATCATGGTCGGGCTTTTGAATCCCGGCATCGTCGACACCAAAGGGGTACTGGACCTGAAGCCCGGAGAACCCGTACCCAAGGTATTCCAACCATTGATGCCGCTGATCGAAAGCGGCGAGCTGCAATTGATCCGGCCGGCCGATTCCGTGGCTGGCATGGCGAAACTGATCGCCGAACTCGGTCCCGAGAGTGCCGGGCGCTTCTGGAATGTGGACGGCCAGGAACTGCCCTGGTAACGCTCAGAACCCCGTGGGCTGCAGGCCAGTCATTGCCGATACAAAGGCCCACTGGTCCGCATACTCATTGATGATCTTCGACGTGGAGGCACCGGCGCCATGGCCGGTATTGGTTTCCACCCGAATCAGCGCCGGCTTGTCGCAGCCCTGTGCATGCTGCAAGGCTGCCGCATACTTGTAGCTGTGCCAGGGCACCACGCGATCGTCGTTCGCATCGGCCATCACCAGCGTTGCCGGGTAACAGTCACCGGCATTGAGGTTGTGATACGGCGAATAGGCATACAGCGCGCCGAACTCGGCTGCGTCCTCACTGAGCCCATAGTCGCTGGACCACTGCCGTGCGTTCGCACTGGCCAGGTGGTATCGCAGCATGTCGTGCACACCGACCGCCGGCACTGCGGCCGCAAACAGCGCCGGGCGCTGCTGGGCCACGGCGCCTACCAGCAGGCCACCGTTGCTGCCGCCCCAGATCGCCAACTGCTCGGGCGTAGTGACGCCCTCCTCCACCAGCCACTCCGCCGCCGCGATGAAGTCATCGAACACGTTCTGCTTGTTCAGCTTCGTGCCTGCCTGGTGCCAGGCCTCGCCGTACTCACCACCGCCACGCAGGTTGGCCACCGCGTAAACGCCGCCGGCCTCCAGCCAGGCCATGCGCGCCGTCGAATAGCCCGGCAGCAACGATACGTTGAAGCCGCCGTAGCCGTAGAGGACAGTCGGCCGGGGTCCGGGTGGCAGATCGCGCCGCGCGACGATACTCATCGGCACTTTCGTGCCGTCGCGACTCGTGACGAAGACCTGCCGGGTCTGATAGTCGTCTGGCGTAATGCCAACGGCTGGCCGGCGAAGTGCCACCGCTTCGGCGGTCTGTATGTCGTAACGATGCACCGTGCCCGGGGTCGTAAAGTCCGTGTAACTGAAGAACGCCTCTTCTTCGCCCAGCCGGCCCGTCAAACCAGCCACGGTGCCATGCCCCGGGAGCGCCAGTTCGCCACGCGGCGTTCCGTCGAGCCCGAATCGCTGCACTTCCGCGCGCGCGTCGCGAATATAGGCCAGCAACAGTTCACCACCCGCGAGCGTAACCGCATCGATCGCCGAGTCTGCCTCGGAAACCACCTCCGTCCAATTCGCGCCTTCCGGTGATGACAGGTCAATGGCGACAACACGACCCAGGGGTGCATCCCGTGTGGTCTGGAAGAAAAAACGCTCACCGTCGTTACCGATAAACCCGTAGCGAGCATCCCAGTCGTCGAGCAGCCGCACTACCTCGCCGGCCGGTGCCCCGCCCTCGTCCAGCGGCAGGTAATAGATGCCGTTGGTCTCATAGCCGTCGAAGAGCTCGATCACCAGGTAGCGTCCGTCCTCCGTGACCGCGCCATAGGGATTGCGCGTCGGGTGATCGGTAACCTCAAACACTAGCGTGTCTGCGGACTGCGGCGTCCCGAGCTCATGGCGGAATATGCGTACCTGCTGTGAATCGTCGTAACCGCTGTCGGCCTCCGGATAGCGGCTGTAATAGAACGCGTCACCCCCGAGCGTCCAGGACACGCCGGTAAACTTGGTGCCTTCGATGCGATCGTCGCGGTCTTCCCCGGTTTCAGTGTTCCGCGCCTGCCAGTAGTCCCAGTCGCTGCCGCCTTCGGACAGGCTATAGGCGAGCCAGCGACCGTCCGGACTAAGGGCATAGCCGCCGATGGAAATGGACCCGTCAGCGGCCAGCGCGTTGGGATCCAGCAGCACGCGGCCCAGCTCCGCCGGATCGTCGCTCACACGCAGCACGTCCTGTTCGAGCCGACCCGTATTGTGGTCGAACACGTACACACCGCCCCGTGCGTCAGGCACGCTGATCCGCTCGTAGTCGATCAGGCCGGCCAGCTTGTTGGCAAACCACTCTCGGGCAGGCAGCCTTGCAAGCCGTGACTCAGTCAGCGCGTTCTGCGCTGCGACCCAATTGCGGGTCTCCGGCGCGTCCAGCGCCTCGAGCCAGCGATAGGGGTCGCCCACCTCGGTGCCATGATAGTCGTCAACGATCGCCAAGCGCTGCGCGGCGGGATAGGCATCCGGCTCAACTTCGTCACCGCAACCGCTCATGATTCCAACCGCCAATACAATTAAGGTCGCGCACGATGCAAGTTGCTTTGCAGTTCGACGCCACGCGAATTCATCCCTGTGCCGGAAGCGGCGCGCCCGGACTGCGAAGCTGCGACCCGGCACTGCTGACTAGGCCTCGATGACTTCCAGGCCGCGCATGTATGGGCGCAGCACACCCGGGACCTGGATCGTGCCCTCGGCCGTCTGATAGTTCTCCATGATCGCGATCAATGCTCGGCCGGCGGCCACGCCGGAGCCGTTTAACGTATGCACCAACTCCGGTTTGCCGGTCTCCGGATTGCGCCAGCGCGCGCCCATGCGACGGGCCTGGAAATCCACACAGTTGCTGCAGGAAGAAATTTCCCGGTAGCGCTGCTCCGATGGCAGCCAGACTTCCAGATCGTAGGTCTTCGCCGCACCGAAGCCGGTATCCCCCATGCACAGGGCCATCACCCGGTACGGCAGCCCCAGCCGCTGGAGAATAATCTCCGCGTGCCCGGTCAGTTCCTCCAGCGCCCGCCAGGAATCTTCGGGACGCACGATCTGCACCAGCTCCACCTTCTCGAACTGGTGCTGGCGAATCATGCCGCGGGTGTCCTTGCCATGGGACCCGGCCTCGGAACGGAAACACGGCGTGTGGGCGGTGAGCTTCAGCGGCAGCTCTTCTGCGGCCAGGATGCCGTCACGGGTGAGGTTGGTCAGGGGCACCTCCGCCGTCGGAATCAGGTAGAAGTCCCGTTCACCGTCAATGGCAAAGAGATCTTCGCCAAATTTCGGTAACTGCCCGGTACCTTCCAGCGCCGTGGCATTCACGATGTACGGCGTGTAGACCTCCAGGTAACCGTGCTCGACGGTTTGCACATCGAGCATGAACTGAATCAGCGCCCGATGCAGACGCGCCAGCGCACCGGTCATCACCGTGAATCTCGCCCCGGCGAGCTTCGCGCCGGCCTCGAAGTCCAGCAGCCCGAGCCGCGCACCCAGGTCGGTGTGGTCGGCCGGTTCGAAATCGAAGTGTCCCGGCTCGCCCCACCGGCGCAGTTCCTCGTTGCTGGATTCGTCAGCACCGTCGGGTACGGACTCGTGCAACAGGTTCGGCATGTCCAGGTGGATTGCCCGCAGTTCCGCCTGCAGCGCGTCCAGTTCGGCGTCCGCCGCTTTCAGGGCGTCGCCGAGGTGCTCCACCTCAGCGAGCAAAGGCGTTATATCTTCACCGGCAGCCTTGGCCTTGCCGATGGATTTCGACTTCACATTGCGCTCGTTGCGCAGTTCTTCCACACGCGTCTGCAGCCCCTTGCGGCGGTCCTCCAGCCCTTCATAGGCGGCCGTATCCAGCTGGTAGCCACGCTTCGCCAGGTTCTCGGCGACGCCGTCCAGATCCGTTCGCAGCAATTTTGGATCAAGCATGAGAAATATTCTTCAACTTCATGTTTTATATATAATTAAGCTTTTGCCCAAGACATCTAGCCGGTGCGATTGCGCTGCCTCAGCTCGGCCAGTTTCGCACCAATCGCCGTCTCCAGGCCCCGGTCCACCGGTTCGTAATAGCGCCGCGCGCCGAGCTCTTCCGGAAAATAACTCTCTCCCGCCGCAAAGGCTTCGGGCTCATCGTGAGCATAGCGATACCCCTTGCCGTGCCCGAGGCTGCGCATCAGGGCCGTCGGCGCATTGCGCAGGTGCGTCGGCACGTCCAGCGAGCCGCTGTCAGCCGCGTCGTGACTGGCCGCAGCGAAAGCCTTGTAAACCGCATTGCTCTTCGCCGCACAGGCAAGGAACACCACCGCCTGGGCCAGGGCCAGCTCGCCTTCCGGACTGCCTAGCCGCTCGTAGACCTGCCACGCATCCAGCGCGATCTGCAGCGCGCGCGGGTCGGCGTTGCCGATATCTTCCGACGCCATCCGCAGCACGCGCCGCGCAATATATAGAGGATCGCAGCCACCATCCAGCATGCGTGCGAACCAGTACAAGGCCGCGTCCGGGTCAGACCCGCGCACCGACTTGTGCAGTGCGGAGATCTGGTCGTAGAACAGATCCCCGCTTTTGTCGAAACGCCGTACGCTGCCGGCAGTGACCTCGGTAACAATCCCGGCGGTGAGTTCGCCACCATCGCCCGCCAGCTCTGCCGCCAGTTCCAGCAGGTTCAGCGCCCGCCGGGCATCGCCATCCGCAGCGGCTGCCAGGACCTGCAACTGATCTTCAGGCGCTTTAAGCAACCCGGGGCCGTGGGCCGCGTCGGCCAGCGCGCGCTTCAGCACCGTGACCAGGTCTTCCGCCGCCAGGGCCTTCAGCACGTAGACGCGGGCGCGAGACAGCAACGCGTTGTTCAGCGCGAAAGACGGGTTCTCGGTCGTCGCCCCGATGAACGTGATCGTGCCGTCTTCGACCCACGGCAGAAACGCATCCTGCTGCGCTTTGTTGAACCGGTGCACCTCGTCGAGAAACAGCACGGTCGGCGTGCCCGCGTTCGCCTTGGCATCGGCAACGGCGGCGCGAATGTCTTTTACACCGGCCAGCACGGCAGAAAAGGCGACGAAGTGCGCGCCGGCGTTGACAGCTACCAGCCGGGCCAGGGTCGTCTTGCCGGTACCCGGTGGGCCCCACAGGATGGCTGAGTGCAGCGGGCGGGCCTCCAGTAACCGTTGCAGGGGCTTGTTTGCCCCGAGCAGATGTTGCTGGCCGGCGACTTCGGCCACGGACTGCGGCCGCATGCGATCCGCCAGGGGCCGCACATCCCGGTTCACGGCGCGGTGCGAGGCCGCAGAAAAGATTCCAGCCAGCGAGTCCAGTGGCGCAGGCCGATGACGGCCAGGATCCAGCCGGCGAATATCCCAGCACCATCGGCCAGCAGGTCACGGAATTCGGCACTGCGGTAGGGGAGCATGCCCTGGAGAAACTCGATCACGCCGCCGAAGGCCAGCAGCCCAATGGCCACGACCGGTGTAAAGGGCAGGCGAAATACGCCGCAGAACCAGACCATCAGGGCGGCAAAGGCCAGCGCATGCATCAACTTGTCGGTCAGCACCCAGGCCGCCGTCAGCCTGCCCAGGGGCGCCAGGGCAAAGCCGAGGACCACCGCCATTACGAACAGGCCACCGAACAGCCACTGGTAAGGAAAACGCAGTGGTAACACGGCCGCCTCAGAGTTCGTCTTCGCCGATCACGTCGACGCCGTCGGGCACGGCGAAGGTGAACACGGCATCGGGCAGCACGGTGCCCTGCTCCACAGCGGAAAAGGCCAGCCGGGTCGTCTGCCCGAGGCGGTCCCGCAGTTCCAGTCGCGTGAGCAGCAGCCCGTCAAAGCCCAGTCGGATGCTGTCGAAATCGCCGGCCTCGGAACGGGGCCCAAGACTGACCCACAGCAAGTCGTCCTCGGTATCGCTGCCGAGGAATTCGAAAGTCTCCAATACGTCGACGGAGCCGGTCAGCAGCGCCGCGGGCGTCTCGCCCAGGCCCTCATCCAGCCGTCGCACCGTCACCTGGTCGAGATCCGCTTCGTACAACCACAGCCGTTCACCGTCGGCCACGATCACGCGCTCGAAGGGCTCGCGATAGTCCCATCGAAACCGCCCCGGTTTCTGCAGCACAACCTGACCGCTGGCCGACTCCACGAGTTCAAGGTCGCGATTCACGACGTCCTGCGTGAAATCGGCGATCAGCGTGTCGAGTTCGTCGAGGAAACCTTGCAGGCGAGCAAGACCTGGATCCGTGGTCCCGGCGACTGCCGGTGCGAACAGATGAAACAGCAACAGCGCCAACAAGGCGCCGGCCCGCTTATGGCCGGGCACGATAGCTCAGCGGTCCTCCGGCGGGGGTGGTGCGAGAACCTCGCGGGAGCCGTTGGCCTGCAACTGCCCCACGATGCCTGTCGCTTCCATGGTCTCGACCATCCGCGCCGCACGGTTGTAGCCGATCTTCAGGCGACGCTGGATGCCGGATACCGATGCCCGCCGGGTTTCCGTGACAATACGCACGGCCTGATCATAGAGAGGATCTCCTTCGGCATCTACCTCACCCACCACGCCCGAGGCTTCTATAGACAGCCCCGCCAGTGGCTCAAGCGGCTCGCTGGTGATTTCGTCCAGGTACTTCGGCTCGCCGGAACCGCGCAGCTGCGCGACCACACGGTGCACTTCGTGATCGGAGACGAAGGCGCCGTGAACACGCACCGGAACACCGGTGCCGGGCGGCAGGAACAGCATGTCGCCGTGGCCCAGCAAGGTTTCGGCACCGCCCTGGTCGAGAATCGTCCGCGAGTCCACCTTGGCCGATACCTGGAACGCGATGCGGGTAGGAATATTGGCCTTGATCAGGCCGGTAATCACATCAACCGACGGCCGTTGCGTCGCGATAATCATGTGAATGCCCGAGGCCCGCGCTTTCTGCGCCAGCCGCGCTATGAGTTCCTCGCACTTCTTGCCGACGACCATCATCATGTCCGCCAGCTCGTCGATGACCACCACTATCTGGGGCAAAGGTTGCAAGGACGGCGCGCCCGGATCATCTTCCGGCGCGTCTGGCACGAGGGGCTGATAAAGCGGGTCGGGAATTGGCTGCCCGTCTTCGACGGCTGCGCGGACCTTGCGATTAAAACCACCGAAGTTCCGCACGCCAAGGGCCGCCATCAGCCGGTAACGCCGCTCCATTTCCGCGACACACCAGCGCAACGCGTTGGCTGCGTCTTTCATATCGGTGACCACCGGGCACAGCAGGTGCGGAATGCCCTCGTAGACCGACAGCTCCAGCATCTTCGGGTCAATCATGATGGTCCGGACTTCGTCCGGTGTGGCCTTGTACAGCAGACTCAGCACCATCGCATTGATCGCGACAGACTTGCCCGACCCGGTGGTGCCGGCAATCAGCAAGTGGGGCATTTTCTGCAGGTCGGCCACCACCGACTTGCCACTGATGTCCTTGCCCAGCGCCAGGGCGAGTGGCGAGGCCATGTCTTCGTAGGCCTTCGACCGCAGGATCTCGCCCAGGGTTACCAGCTCGCGCGACTCGTTCGGAATTTCCAGACCGACAGTGGGCTTGCCCGGGATGACTTCCACCACCCGCACGCTGATGGCCGACAGCGAGCGCGCCAGGTCCTTCGACAGGTTGCTGATCTGGCTGACCTTGACGCCGGGAGCCGGCGCCAACTCGAAGCGGGTAACGACCGGTCCCGGATGCACCGAGACCACTTCGACTTCGACCCCGAAATCTCGCAGCTTCAGCTCCACCAGGCGCGACATGGCTTCCAGCGCCTCTTCCGAATAACTGGCGGTCTGCACCGGCGGGTCATCCAGCAGCGCCAGCGGCGGCCGTTCGCCCGGTTCCACCGGCTCGAACAGCGGCACCTGGCGTTCTTTCTGCGCCCGCACACTGGGTTCGGGCGCCGGCAATACCGGTTCGATATGCGGACGCTTGCGGGTCAGGGTTTCCTGGCGCGTTCTGCTCACCGTTTGCTGGCGCTGCTGCTGTGCGCGGCGGGCTGCCAGCCGCTCCTGGATCACGATTCCCAGGTTGCGCAATTCATCCAGGCCGTCCAGCACGGACTTGCCGACCTGGTCCATCACCGCCAGCCAGGAGAGGCCGGTGAAAAGCGATACGGACGCCAGCCACAAAGCCAGCAGTAGCAGTGTGCCGCCAAGAATGCCCAGGCCGCTCGCCAGCGAGCCACCCACCACCTGGCCGAAGGCGCCTCCTGCCGATTGCGGCATGTCCATGCCGGTAAAATGCAGTGTGGCCAGCCCGCAGCTGGTAGCTAGCGTGGTCAGAAAACCGCCGAAGCGCGTGCCCAGCAGCGCGCGGTCCAGGGGTGCGGACGTGGTGCGCTGGGTGAATATCAGCCAGCCGGTCAGCAGCGCCATGGCGGGAAACAGGAACGCGGGCATGCCGAACAGGCTGTAAGTCACGTCGGCAAACCACGCGCCGGCCGAGCCGATCTGGTTGCGAACGCTGCCGCCATCGCCGGTGCGGCTGAAACCCGGATCGCGGGCATCATAAGTCAGCAAGGCCACCAGCATGATCAACGCGAGCGCGCCGAATACCCACAGGGCCGCCTCGCGCACGGCCTGCGCCACTGGCATCGGCGACACTGGTCGCCGGGGCATGGAAGCTACTTTCGACAACTGAGATACTGCAACAACAACAATTTCTATCTACCTAAATCATAAGCAGATAGCTGTTTATTACTATCCGGCAATGTGCCGGCGCATGCAACCCCCCGCAGGCGCCGCACCGCTTTGCCGGCCCTTGAACCTTCCCCTACACTACCGGGCCCGCCCGCCCGGGCGCCCTGCCGCCGAGCCTGGAGAACCTGGATGCCCGCCGCCCGCCACAGTCGCCTGATCATTCTTGGCTCAGGACCGGCCGGCTATGCCGCCGCCGTATATGCCGCACGCGCTAATCTGCGCCCGCTGCTGATTACCGGTATGGAAATGGGCGGGCAACTGATGACGACGACGGACGTGGATAACTGGCCGGGCGGCGGCGAAGGGCTGCAGGGCCCGCAGCTGATGGAAGATCTGCGCCAGCACGCCGAGCGCCTGGAAACGGAGTTGGTGAACGACCACATTGCCGATGCTGACGTCCAAACCAGGCCCTTCCGACTGCGCGGCAGCGGGGGCGAGTACACCTGCGATGCGCTGGTCATTGCCACCGGCGCCACGGCCCGCTACCTGGGGCTGGAGAGCGAGGATCGGCTGAAGGGCCGCGGCGTCTCCGCCTGCGCCACCTGCGACGGCTTTTTTTACCGCGGCCAGGAAGTGGCCGTGGTAGGCGGCGGCAACACGGCGGTAGAAGAAGCGCTGTACCTGTCCAACCTGGCTTCGAAAGTCACCCTGATTCACCGGCGCGACCAGTTGCGTGCCGAGAAGATGATGCAGGACCAGCTGTTCGCGAAAACCGGCAACGGCGGCAACGTGGATATCGTCTGGAGCCACGTTGTTGAAGAAGTCCTCGGTGACGACAACGGCGTCACGGGGCTGAAACTGGCGGCCACGGACGGCGGCGGCGGGCGTGAACTCAGCTGCACGGGTGTATTCATCGCCATCGGCCATGACCCGAATACCGGCATCTTCAAAGGCCAGCTGGATATGGAAGACGGCTATATCAACGTGCAGACGGGCCTGCGCGGCAACGCCACGGCCACCAGCGTACCGGGCGTCTTTGCCGCGGGCGATGTCGCCGATCCGGTCTACCGACAGGCCATCACGTCGGCCGGCTCGGGCTGCATGGCCGCTCTGGACGCCGAGAAATACCTGGATGCCCTGGCCACCGAGGCGTGAGCGGCACCGGAATCCCGCCGCCGGCGAGGAACGAATTCCTCTGCCGTAAACCCGTTTACAAGACATGGCGGAGAACCCGGTGCGGACTGAGACGCTGACTTCCATTGATACCGTACCGGCCGCCGAATGGAACGCGCTGACCGGCACCGATCAGCCCTTTGTGCGGCACGAGTTCCTGGCCGCGTTGGAGCACAATGGCGCCGTGGGGCCGGGCACGGGCTGGCAGCCATGCCACCTGCTTGCCCGCGACGAGCAGGGCCGTCTTCAGGGCGCCCTGCCCTTGTACCTGAAGACCGATTCGTGGGGCGAATTCGTCTTCGACTTCGCCTGGGCCGATGCCTACCGTCGCGCAGGCCTGGCGTATTACCCGAAACTCGTAGCGGCAGTGCCCTACACGCCGGTGACCGGTCCGCGGCTGCTCACCGCGGGCAGCCGGGACCCCGCGCAGAGCATGGCCGCGTTGCTGGCGGGCGCCCGGGAACTGGCTGCCGAAAGGCGAGCATCGTCCGTGCACCTGTTGTTTCCGCCACCGGTGGAAATCGACGCGCTGAAAGACCACGATCTGCTGCTGCGCAAGGACTGTCAGTTTCACTGGCACAATCCCGGCTACAGTGACTTCGATGAGTTTCTCGGCGCCTTCACGGCCGTGAAGCGCAAGAAGGTGAAACGCGAACGCCGCCGCGTGAAAGAAGCCGGCGTCAGTTTTCGAACGCTGTCCGGCACCGATATCGACCATGAGACGTGGCAGCAAATCATGCCGCTGTACGCATCTTCGTTCTGGCGGCGCGGCCGCGAACCCTACCTGAACGGTGACTTTTTCCTCGAAGTGGCGCGCACGCTGCCTGAACATCTCGTTGTTGTACTCGCGGAGTTCGGCGGCGAGCCCATTGCCGTCGCCATCTGCTTTCGCAGCGCCGACACTTTCTATGGGCGTTACTGGGGCAGCTCCGGGCACTATCACAGCCTGCATTTCGAGACCTGCTACTACCAGGGCATTGACTACTGCATCGCCCACGGGCTGGCGCATTTCGAACCCGGGACCCAGGGGGAGCACAAGATAAGCCGGGGCTTCGTACCCACGGAGACCTGGTCGGCGCACTGGCTATCGCACCCCCAGTTCGCTGCGGCAGTGGACGACTACCTTGAGCGCGAGCGCGCTCACATTGACGACTACATGGCCGTAGTCCGTGAGCACATGCCGTACCGAAATAAAGATGGCTGAACTGCGCTGGCTGGCGCCGGATGATCCACCGGAAGCGTTTCCGAGTCCGCACCGGGCGTTGCGTGACCCGAATGGGCTCCTGGCCGTGGGTGGCGACCTGTCGCCGGAGCGGCTCCTCGCCGCCTATCGGCGCGGCATTTTTCCCTGGTTCAACGAAGGGCAACCGATACTCTGGTGGTCACCTGAGCCGCGTGCCGTGCTCTTGCCGGGCGAGTTGCACGTGTCGCGGAGCCTGCGCCGCACGTTGAAGCGCGATCGATTCACCGTGTCCGTGGACCAGGCCTTCGACGCCGTGATCGCCGGCTGTGCGGAATCTCGCGCGGCAACCGGCACCTGGATTACACCGGAGATGCGCCAGGCCTATCAGTCGCTGTTCGAGCTCGGCCACGCCCACTCGGTGGAGATCTGGCAGGGGGAAACCCTGACCGGCGGGCTCTACGGGGTTGCGATCGGCCGCATGTTTGCCGGGGAATCCATGTTCAGCGCGGTCACGGACGCATCAAAAGTTGCGCTGGTGACCCTTGCCGACCGCTGCCTCGCGCTGGGCGTGGAACTCATCGACTGCCAGCTGCCAACGCCGCACCTCGAATCCCTCGGCAGCCGGTGCCTGCCCCGGCAGGAATTTCTGCAGCGGGTGAAGCGTCTGCAGGCACTCCAGCCCCTCAAGCCCTGGGTCGCCGGACCGGTTGCGAGCTCCGAATTGCTCTGACTGGAGTCCCCAGCCTTGCAGGGGTTCCGCGGTTCTTGCACAATGCGCGGCCTTCGAAACGAGAGTGCTGATGGCGAAAGAAGAAGCCATACAAATGGAAGGCGTCGTGACCGAGACGCTGCCCAACACCACCTTCCGGGTAGAACTGGAGAATGGTCACGTTGTCACGGCCCACATTTCCGGCCGGATGCGCAAGCACTACATTCGTATTCTGACCGGCGACAAGGTCACGGTGGAATTGACGCCGTACGACCTGACCAAGGGCCGCATCGTCTACCGGTCCCGCTGATCGGCCGCCCGGGCTTACTCGGCCGGGGACTCCTCAGACAGGTGTTCTAACTGCAGCGTATTCGGCGTCACCACGAATGCCGGCTCGCCGTTTTCACCAAGAATGATCCGGACCGAACCCCCGTCGGACAGCTCGCCGAACAGCAATTCTTCGGCCAGCGGCCGCTTGATGTGTTCCTGGATAATGCGCGCCATTGGCCGGGCGCCCATCTTCGGATCGTAGCCGCGTTCGGCAATCCACTGCCGCGCGGAGTCTTCCAGGTCCAGGCTCACATCCCGGTCTTCGAGCTGCGCCTCGAGTTCCAGCACCAGCTTGTCTACAACTCGCAGCACCGATTCGCGGTTCAGCGACCCAAACTGGATAACCGTGTCCAGCCGATTGCGGAACTCTGGTGAGAACAGCCGTTCGATGGCGGCCATGCCATCGGTGGTGTGATCCTGCTCCGTAAAACCGATGGATGCCCGGCTCATTTCCTGGGCACCGGCGTTGGTCGTCATCACCAGTATCACGTTGCGGAAGTCTGCCTTGCGGCCATTGTTGTCCGTCAGCGTGCCGTGGTCCATGACCTGCAGCAGCAGGTTGAAGACTTCCGGATGCGCTTTCTCGATTTCGTCCAGCAACACCACCGAGTGCGGATTCCTGTTCACCGATTCGGTTAGCAAACCACCCTGGTCGAAGCCGACGTATCCGGGCGGCGCGCCAATCAGCCGCGACACCGTGTGCCGCTCCATGTACTCGGACATGTCGAAGCGAACAAGTTCGATGCCGAGACTGTGGGCCAGCTGGCGCGTGACCTCGGTCTTGCCCACGCCTGTGGGCCCGGTAAACAGGAAGGCGCCGACGGGTTTCTCGGGCTCGCGCAGGCCCGAGCGCGCCATCTTGATGGCCGATGCGAGGGCCTCGATGGCCGGATCCTGGCCGAAGATCACCAGCTTCAGATCGCGCTCCAGGTTCTTGAGCTGGTCGCGGTCCGAGGCCGATACGCTTTTCGGGGGAATGCGCGCCATCCGCGCTACGATTTGCTCGATATCCTCGACATCGACGACGTTAGTGCGTTCCGCCTCCGGTTGCAGGCGCGAACGCGCGCCGGCTTCGTCGATCACGTCAATGGCCTTGTCGGGCAGCTGGCGCTCGTTGATATGGCGCTCGGCCAGCTCCACCGCAGACACCAGTGCATCGTCCGTATACGTGACGCCGTGGTGTTCCTCGAAACGCGAACGCAAGCCCTTCAGGATATCCACCGTCTCGCCAACGCTGGGCTCGACAATGTCGATCTTCTGGAAACGGCGGGCCAGGGCGTGATCTTTCTCGAAGATGCCCCGGTACTCCTTGAAGGTGGTTGAACCAATGCAGCGCATCTGACCGTTGGCCAGCACCGGCTTAATCAGGTTCGATGCATCCATCACGCCGCCGGACGCCGCACCGGCGCCGATTACGGTATGAATTTCGTCGATGAACAGGATCGACCCCGGATCCTTGCCCAGCTCGGCGATCACACCTTTCAGGCGTTTTTCGAAATCACCCCGGTACTTGGTGCCGGCCAGGAGCGAGCCCATGTCGAGGGCATAGATCGTGCAGTCTTTCAGCACTTCGGGGACCTCGTCCTCGACGATCATCTTGGCCAGACCCTCGGCCAGCGCTGTCTTGCCCACGCCGGCTTCGCCCACGTACAGCGGATTGTTCTTGCGGCGCCGGCACAGCACCTGGATGGTGCGTTCAATCTCCGGCCCGCGGCCGATCAGCGGGTCTATGCTGCCCTCTTCGGCGCGGCGGTTCAGGTTGACAGCAAAACTGTCGAGCGGGCTGGACCCGCCTTCCGCCTCGACTTCGCTGTCTGGCTTGTCGCGACGACTTTCGTCTCCACCGTCCTCCACCTTGCTGAGGCCGTGGGCAATGAAATTCACCACGTCCAGGCGCGATACGTCTTGCAGACCCAGCAAATACACCGCGTGGGACTGCTTCTCGCCGAAGATGGCCACCAGGACATTTTCGCCACGAACTTCTTTCTTGCCGCTTGACTGCACATGAAAGACTGCGCGCTGCAGGACACGTTGAAAACCGAGCGTAGGCTGGACTTCTTCGCCTTCTTCACCCGTCAGGCGCGGCGTGGACTCCTCGATGAAAGACTTGAGATCCTTGCGCAGGCGCTCCAGGTCAGCACTGCAGCTTTTCAATATCTCATCGACGTGCGGGATGTTCATGAGTGCAAGCAGCAGATGCTCGACAGTCATGTACTCATGACGCTCGTTACGGGCCTGGTTGAAAGCCTCGTTCAGGCAATATTCCAATTCACTGCTGAGCATAATTTACACTTCTTCCAGCGTGCACATTAACGGATGCTGGTTCTGTTCCGCGTAGGAACTTACCTGCGCCACCTTGGTCTCCGCGATCTCGTAGGTAAAGACCCCGCAGACTCCCTTACCCTTCGTATGAACCTCCAGCATGATGCGGGTCGCGTTGGGCCGATCCATGCTGAAGATCAATTCCAGCACCTGGACGACGAATTCCATGGGGGTGTAGTCGTCATTGAGCAGCACCACCCGAAACAGCGGTGGCTTCTTGAGTTTCGGCCGCGCCTCCTCAACCGCCAGTCCACGGCCATCGTCCGGCAGACCCGGTTGGTCGTCATCGTCCCCGTTGCCATTGCGGGGGCCGTTTTGCTGTGTTGCATCAAATGTCATCACTGTCCAATCGGCGTCCCTCAGACAGCCGCCGGGGGCTGGAATTCCATTATCGGGAACGGGGCCCCAGTCTGAGCCTGTCCACACCCGCAGAATACGACCAAATATATGGGTGATGCCAACACTTACAAGACATTTCTGCTCTTGTCCTTTCATCTCGGGCGGGCGACACTATCGTGCCATATCAGCAATTTGCCATATATCTCGCAGGCCCGGCGGGCCACGGAGTTGCGGGTATCCCGATGAACGTTCAAGAGCTCCTGGCGCGATTGCAGGACCGGTCACCCGAACAGTGGCTGGCGCAGGCCAGTGATCGTCTGCCTTTCTGGATATCGCTGCTGCTGGTGATCGCCATCGGCTGGTACCTGGCCAGGATTACCTGGCTCGTGTACCCGCCACCGAGCCCCATCGGCTGGGAACCACCGCTGGCTCCCGCGGGAGACCGCGCCGCTGGCGCCGGCAGTGGCCAGGATTTTAACGCCCTGCTGGCAGCCCAGCTGTTTGGCAAGGCTGAAGCGGAGCCCGAGCCGGAACCTGAGGGACTCAGCGACCGGGACGTCCTGGAGGCCCCGGATACCCGGTTGAACCTGACCCTGAAGGCGGCCGTGGCAGCGAGCAACCCCGATTCGGCCCACGCGATCATTGCCGATGCATCGGGGGATGAGAAAGTATATTTCCTGCGCGACCCCATCCCTGGCGGCGCCACGCTCCAGCAGGTGCGCACGGACCGGGCGATCCTGAGCCGAGGCGGCGTATTGGAGGCCTTGCGGCTGCCTCGCGAATTCAACGAATCAGCGCCCGCGCCGACTACACGGCGAACGTCCAGACGTAACGCATCGCCGACGGTGCAGCAGGTGGTGCAGCAGAACGCGGCCACGTTTACCGACGTGGTCCGTCCGCAACCCTTCATGCCCAACGGGCAATTGCGCGGTTACCGGGTCTACCCGGGACGGAACCGTCAGCAGTTCTCGGCCCTGGGCCTGCGCCCGGGTGACCTCGTCACCGCCGTCAACGGCATTTCGCTAACCAATCCGGCCGAAGGCATGCAGATTTTCCGCAGCCTGGGCGATGCAACTCAAGTTAACCTGACAGTGGAACGCAACGGACAGTCCCAGAATATGACCCTCGATACTTCTCAGCTTGATTCCTCGACGCGAGGCACGCGGTGAACGGCACAGCGTCGAGGCTTGTGGCCCTGACGGCCGGCTTGCTGCTGGCAGGGGCTAGCAGCGCCCAGCAGGCAACGATCACGCCGAACTACAAAGACGCCGACATTCGCCAGGTCATTGAGGCGGTGAGTGAGATCAGCGGCCAGAATTTTGTCCTGGATCCCCGGGTCAAGGCCCAGGTCACGATGCTGTCATCGGTGCCGATGACCGCCGACGCCTTCTATGAGGCCTTCCTGTCGATTCTGTCGGTCTACGGCTTCGTCGCCGTGCCGTCCGGTGACGTCGTCAAGATTCTGCCCGACGCGAATGCCCGCCAGGTGCCGGGCACGGAGATGACTGACAGCCCCGGGGCCCGACCCGACGACATCCTGACCCAGGTCATCCAGGTGCAGAATATCGCCGCGTCCCAACTGGTACCCATACTGCGCCCGCTGATCCCGCAATACGGGCACCTGGCGGCCTACCCGGCGTCCAACATGCTGATCATCTCCGACCGCGCGGCCAACGTGCAGCGCATGCTGCGAATTATCCGCCGCATCGACCAGGCCGGCGACGAAGAAGTCGAGGTCATCCGGCTGGAGTTTGCGACGGCCAGCCAGGTCGTTACCCTGATTACCACGCTGACGCAGGGCGCCCGGGCGGAAGGTGCATCAGCGGGCAAGATGACAACCGTTGTGGCGGACGATCGCACGAACAGCGTACTGGTGAGCGGCGACAAGGCCGACCGCCTCAGATTGCGAGCGCTGATCGCACATCTCGATACCCCGCTGGAATCGGGCGGTGACACCCAGGTGCGTTACCTGCGCTACGCAGAATCCACCGAGCTGTCGGAGAAACTGCAAAGCCAGTATCAGAGAATCTCCGAGGCTGACCAGAGTGGTCCGGAGACCATCGACGTCAACGTGTGGGCCGACGAGTCCACGAACGCGCTGATCATCACCGCGCCGCCGAAGGTCATGCGGTCGATGATGAGCGTCATCGACAAGCTCGACATCCGTCGCCTCCAGGTATTGCTGGAAACAATCATCGTCTCGGTGGAGGCCGAACGGGCCTCCGATCTCGGCGTAACCTGGGCAATTGCGGACTCGGATTTGGAGAATATTGCCGGCGTCACAGACTTTAGCGGCGTGACGGGCGTCAGCTCCCTGGCCGGTGTGATCGGTGGCAACGGTGACGTCGATGCCACCGGGCTCATCCCGGATGGCATCACGCTGGGCCTGGGTAGAGTTTCCGACTCGGGCCTGAGTTTCGTAGCCCTGATCGAAGCCCTGGAAGCCGACGCGGACTCGAACATCATGGGGACACCCGTGCTGGTCACACTCGACAATGAAGAGGCGGAGATACAGGTTGGCCAGGAGGTGCCCTTTGTCACCGGCAGCTTCACGGACGCCGGGGGCGTGGGCTCGGTGAACCCCTTCCAGACCATCGAACGGGAAGATGTGGGCCTGACGCTCAAGATTACACCGCAGATCAACGAAGGCAACGCTGTGCGGCTGAAGATCGAACAGGAAATTTCCAGCCTGTTGCCGAGCACGGCGGCGGTCGACCTGATCACGTCCAACCGAAAGATCAATACCGCGGTGATCGTCGAGGATGCCGGGGTGCTGGTGATCGGTGGGCTGATTCAGGAAGAGATGCGCGAGCGCGAAGAACGCGTACCGATACTGGGCAGCATCCCGCTGCTCGGAGCACTGTTTCGCGCCACCAGCAACAGTAAGATGAAGACCAACCTGATGTTCTTTATCCGGCCCACCATCCTGCGTGACGACGTGCAGGCGGCGTTCGAGACTAACGCAAAGTACAACTATATTCGGCAGCTGCAGATGACACGCGAACCGGACATGGTGCTGCCTAGCTGGGAGGCCAAGCGACCGGCGCCACCGGTGCTGCCGTGGTCGCCGAACCCGGTGCCGTCGGCCGAGGATGAACCGCCCACGATCGATTTGCGCGGACTGGCGCCAGCGACGGACCAGCCGGCGGAAGGAACCACCGGAGACTAGTCATGGCTGCGACGATGCCGCCTGAACAAATACTGGCCGATCTCGATGACGTGCTGCCGACTACAGTCGAAGCGCCGCCTTCCTTTGGCGAAGGCCAGCGCATGCTGCCGTTCTCCTTTGCCAAGCGCCACGGCGTGCTGGTGCACGCTTTCGAAGACGGGCGCGCGCTCACGCTGGTTCGTCGCGGTACAGACCCGGTCATGCTGAGCGAAGTTCGGCGTTATGTCGGGGCGCCGGTAGTGATCGCCATCGTCGACCCAGACGAGTTCGAGGCGCGCCTGCAGAGCACCTACGAGCGCGAATCGAACTCGACCATGCAGATGGTAGAAGGGCTCGACGAAGACAACGACCTGTTTCGCATGGCCCAGGAGCTTCCGGAACCGTCGGACCTGATGGAGAGCGACGACGATGCACCCATCATTCGCCTGATCAATGCGCTACTGACCTCGGCCATCAAGGAAAACGCGTCGGACGTACACATCGAGCCCTTCGAGAACCGGCTGGTGGTGCGCTTTCGGGTCGACGGCATGCTCCGCGAAGTCTTGCAGAGCCGCCGGGCCGTCGCACCCCTGGTGGTGTCGCGCATCAAGGTTATGTCGAAGCTCGATATCGCTGAGAAGCGCCTGCCGCAGGACGGCCGCATTTCCCTGCGGGTCGCCGGTCGCGCGGTGGACGTGCGCGTGTCGACCATGCCGTCGGGCCACGGCGAACGCGTGGTGCTGCGGCTCCTCGACAAGAACGCCGGGCGCCTGGACCTGAAGCATCTCGGCATGGAAGACAGCGTGATGAACCAGGTGGATGAATTGATCCACAAGCCCCACGGCATCATCCTGGTGACCGGGCCGACGGGTTCGGGCAAGACCACCACGTTGTATGCAGCGCTGGAACGGATCAACGACGACACCCGCAATATCATGACGGTGGAAGACCCCATCGAGTACTACATTGACGGCATCGGTCAGTCGCAGGTGAACACCAAGGTCGACATGACTTTCGCCAGGGGCCTGCGCGCGATCCTGCGCCAGGACCCGGACGTGGTCATGGTGGGCGAGATTCGCGACCTGGAGACAGCCGAGATTGCCGTGCAGGCGAGCCTGACCGGCCACCTGGTGCTGTCGACCCTGCACACCAATACCGCGGTGGGTGCCGTGACCCGGCTTCGCGACATGGGGGTGGAACCCTTCCTCCTGTCGTCGAGCCTGATCGGTGTCATTGCGCAGCGCCTCGTGCGAGTGCTCGACGATGACACGAAACAGGCCGCCGAGGCCCAGGAATACGAGTGCCGCGCAATGGGGGCCGATCCCGCAAATCCCCCTGTCCTTTACCGCCCGCGCACGGGCAGCAAGGTCGGCGAAGGCTACCGTGGCCGTAGCGGCATCTATGAACTCGTTGCCATCGACGACACCCTGCGTACGATGATTCACGACGGCGCCGGCGAGCACGACATGGAACGCTACGCCCGCGAGCTTACTCCCAGCATTCGCGACGACGGGCTACGCAGAGTACTGGCCGGCGAAACAACCCTGGAAGAAGTGCTGCGCGTCACCAGCGCTGACTGATGGGCGCTTTCGAATACACCGCCGTTGACGTCGGCGGTAAGCAACGCAAAGGGGTACTCGAGGGCGACACGCCCCGCCAGGTTCGGCAGTTGCTGCGAGAAAAGCAGCTGTTGCCCATGTCGGTGACCGAGGTCGCGCAACGCGAATCGACCCGGCAGCAAAGCTTCTCCCTGCGACGCTCCATGTCCGCGGGTGACCTCGCGCTGATTACCCGCCAGCTCGGCACCCTCGTCCAGTCGTCGATGCCCCTGGAAGAAGCTTTGCAGGCAGTCGGCGAGCAGAGTGAGGTACCGCGCATCAAGAGCATCATGCTCGGCGTGCGTGCGAAAGTGATGGAGGGCCACACGCTGGCCGACGGCCTGGGAGACTTCCCGAAGGCCTTCCCCGAACTTTACCGCGCCACCGTAGCTTCAGGCGAGCAGTCCGGTCATCTTGATTCAGTCCTGGAGCGGCTCGCCGACTATACGGAGGGTCGACAGGAACTGCGCCAGAAGGTCAACAATGCGATGATTTATCCGGCCGTGCTGACGGTGCTGGCCATCGGCATTGTCAGCCTGATGCTGGTCTATGTGGTTCCCAAGGTGGTCGGCGTGTTTGAAAACACCGGCCAGGACCTGCCAGGCCTAACCCAAGGGCTCATCACGCTGAGTGATTTCCTGCGCGACAACGGCGTCGTGCTGGTTATCCTGCTGATCCTTGCTGGCTGGGGCTTCCGCTGGCTGCTGCGCCAGCCCCGCTACCGGCGTGGCTGGGATGCGATGCTGTTGCGCCTGCCGGTGATCGGCAAGCTGGTGCGCGGTTTCAATACGGCCCGTTTCACACGCACGTTCAGCATCCTGAGCGGCAGCGGCGTGCCCGTGCTGGAGGCCCTGCGCATCTCCGGCGAGGTTGTCACCAACGTACCGATGCACGACTCGGTAGAGATAGCCGCCGAGCGAATTCGCGAGGGCGGCGCCATTGGCAAGTCGCTGGGTGCGGGCGGCTACTTCCCGCCGATCTGTGTCCACCTGATTTCCAGTGGTGAAGCCAGTGGCGAAATGGAGAAAATGCTGGATCGCGCCGCCGCTAACCAGGAACGAGAGATGGATGGCCTGATCGCCGCCCTGCTCGGCATCCTGGAGCCGGCCCTGATCATCAGCATGGGCATCATCGTGCTGGCCATCCTGCTGCCGATCTTCGAGCTGAACCAGCTCGTCCGCTAGGCCCGCGCCGCAAGGTGCCCGGCTTCCGGCACTGGTTCACGTTTTGCCAACATTCCCCTTGCAGGGCTCCCAAGTTGGATTTATAAATTTCCCACACGTGAGCTTTTCACTTAAGCCTCGGGCTATTGGTGGGGTTGAGCTGATGAACGGACAATCGAAAGATACCAAACAGACCAATGATCAGGACTTCGAAGACACGGAGCAGTTGTCGTTGAAGGCCGCAACCAACACGGATAACGTCGGTGACGCATCCGTGGAGATCGATCTGGACGAGTTACTCGTAGAGGTTGAAGCTGCCGGCCTGCCAACGGACCACTTCGAGGAAGCCGCGGCCAGGAAAAAACTGGACGAAATCCTCGAAGAAAAGCGCATGTCGAAAGAAGCTTCTGACTTCGAAGACTTCGATTTCGACTGAAACGGCGCGGGTAACACCAGCGCCCTTTCTCCAACCGCGTGCAGTGCCACGCAGGCACAGTCTTTGTGCGCGCATGAAAGACCCCACTGTTTCCGCGGGCGGGCCGGGGTAGCTGAGCTTCACTCCGTCTTGCCTCGCCCGTCTTATTGGCTAAGGCCTGATCTGGCAATTAGCGACTAATTGGAATCCGCGACCTTTGCAGGGGCAAGCCGGCTTTACGTTACGCTCAGCTACCCCGGCCCACCCGCTAGCTTTGGTGGTAAAATGAGTGCATCGTCACAACTCTTGTTTCGCCTCCCTCCCGATTGCAGGTGCTAGCCAAATGGAACGGCCCGTAATGGCCGGCTTTGTATAAGGCGGGATCCGCTGTAGCCGGCCACGCAGGCCGCTGGTCGGGGCGGGGCGGGGCTAGTGAGCGTAACGTAAAGCCGGCTTGCCCCTTCAAGGGTTGCGACATTCAGTTGATCGATCGCGGGTTTTCAAAGTCCATGCACTGATACTTGCGCGGCAAGACGGAGTGCAGCTCAGCTGCCCCGCCCCGACCAGCGGCCTGCCCAAGCTAGTGGAAGTCGCGACTCCGCACCTGCAACTCCCCCAACAGGGCACTGTGATCCACCAGCTCCCGCGCCACCAGGTGCAGCACCTCGCCTTCCCGCTGTACCGTGCCCCGCACGCCCAGCAACGAGGCACCGAGCAGCGTCTGTCTCTGCGCACGGGCCACGCGCTGCCAGATCACCAGGTTCAGGTAACCCGTTTCGTCTTCCAGGGTCACGAATACCACGCCGGCCGCACTGGCCGGCCGCTGCCGGTTGATCACCAGCCCGGCGGCATAAACCAGTTCGTCATCGGCGCACGACTGCACGTCGGCAGCACTCAGCATGCCGCGCTTGCGCAACATGGGCCGCAACACTTCGAGGGGGTGACGGCGCAGCGTCAAACCGACGCGGTTGTAGTCGGCAGCGATCTCCTGGCCTTCCCGCGGCCGGCGCAACAGCGGCACACCCTCGACGGGACTGTTGCCCGCCAGCAGGGGCAATGGACGCTCCGCACCGGCCACCTGCCAGCGCGCGCGGTGACGATGGCCTGCCATACCGCGTAATGCATCGGCTGCCGCCAGTGCGCCCAGGTCTCCCTGGTCGAGGCTGGCCCGTTCAAACAAGTCCTGAATGTCCTCGAAGGGTCGCCGGGCCCGCACCTGCACCACGCGCGCCGCGCCTGCGGCAGACAGCCCTTTGACCATGCGCAGCCCGAGACGCAGCGCCAGCTCGCCGGCGGTGCGCTGTTCCAGCGTGCAGTCCCAGTCGCTGTAACCGATGTCTACCGGGCGCACTTCTACGCCGTGGCGCACAGCGCACTGCACCAGCTGGGAAGGCGCATAGAAGCCCATGGGCTGACTGTTCAGCAGCGCGCAGGTGAACGCTGCCGGCTCGTGGCATTTGAGCCAGGCCGATACGTAGACCAGCAACGCGAAACTCGCCGCGTGGGATTCCGGGAAACCGTACTCGCCAAAACCGCAGATCTGGTTAAAGATCTGCTGCGCGAAGTCGGCGGAATAGCCGCGGCGTCGCATCCCGTTGATCAGCCGGCCCTCGAAATGTCCCAGGCTGCCGCGCTTGCGCCATACGGCCATGGCCCGGCGCAACTGGTCGGCTTCGCCGGGTGTAAAACCGGCGGCCACCACGGCCAGCTGCATGACCTGCTCCTGAAAAATCGGCACGCCGAGGGTACGTTCCAGGGTCTGGCGCACCTCGTCACTGGGATAGCTCACCGGTTCCAGGCCGTGACGCCGGCGCAGATACGGATGCACCATGTCGCCCTGGATCGGCCCGGGACGAATAATGGCCACTTCGATCACCAGGTCGTAATAGGAGCGCGGGCGCAGCCGCGGCAGCATGGACATCTGCGCGCGCGATTCGATCTGGAATACGCCCATGGTATCGGCGTGACAGATCATGTCGTACACGGCCGGGTCTTCCGCGGGAATGGTGGCGATAGTCAGATCCAGGCCGCGGTGAGTCTTCAGCAATTGGAAGCACCGGCGAATAGCGCTCAGCATGCCAAGGCCCAGCACGTCGACTTTTAACAGACCGAGGGCGTCGAGATCATCCTTGTCCCACTGGATCACGGTGCGTTCCGGCATCGACGCGTTCTCCACCGGCACCAGTTGCGACAGCGGCCCTTCGGAAATGACGAAGCCACCCACGTGCTGTGACAGGTGGCGGGGAAAACCGATCAGTTCGGCCACCAGCCTGAGCAGCCGGTGCAGTATCGGCTGCTCCGGGTCGAGCCCAGCGTCGCGGACCCGGTCAGGATGCACGGCCTTGCCGTCCCACCACTGCATGGCCCGGGCCATCCGGTCTACCTGCAGTTCCGCCAGGCCCAGGGCCTTGCCGAAATCCCGCAGCGCACTGCGCGGGCAGTAGCTGATAACCGTGGCGGTCAGCGCGGCGCGTTCACGACCGTACTTGCGATAGATGTACTGAATGACTTCTTCGCGGCGCTCGTGTTCGAAGTCCACATCGATATCCGGCGGTTCGTTGCGCTCCCTGGAGATAAAGCGCTCTACCAGCATGGACATGCGCGCTGGATCCACCTCTGTGATCCCAAGGCAAAAGCACACGGCAGAATTCGCTGCCGAGCCCCGACCCTGGCACAGGATGCCGCGCTCACGGGCGAAACAGACAATGTCGTGCACCGTCAGAAAATAGGCCTCATAGCGCAGCTCTGCGATCAGCGCCAGCTCGTGGTCGATCATGCGCTGCACGTGCCCAGGAGTGCCGTCCGGCCAGCGTTGCCGGCCACCGTCTGCCGTGAGCTGGCGAAGGTGGCCAGCCGGTGTGTTACCGGCGGGTACCAATTCCCGCGGGTATTCGTAGCGCAGCTCTTCCAGGGAGAAGTCGACGCGGCCGGCGATTTCCAGCGTCGCTGCCAGCAGCTCGGCGGGATAGATAGTGTCGAGTGCTGCACGCGAACGCAGGTGACGCTCACCATTCGGGTAAAGGCGACCGCTGACCTGCTCCACCGTCATGCGCAGACGCACGGCCGTCAGGGCATCCTGCAAGGCCCGGCGGCCGCGCCGGTGCATATGCACGTCGCCTGCTGCCACGGCCGGCAGCCCGGCTGCAGCGGACAATTCCAGCAGCTGCCGCAAACGGGCGCCGTCGTCCGGGCCTGCCAGTAATTCCACGCCAAGCCAGCTGCGGCGCGGAAAATGCCGGTTAAACCAATGAGCATCGGCCAGCAACGGCTTGCCGTCAGGCAGCCAGATGGCGAGGCAGTGTTCCAGGCCACGGTGCAGCGCTGCCCGTGCCAGCTGATAGTCGCCTTTCGGTGCCGCACGGCGGGCGCGCGTGATGAGTTCGCAGAGCTGCCCGTAACCCTGACGGTCAGCGGCCAGCAACACGCAGCGCAGCCCGTCGTCCAGTTCGAATTCGCTGCCGATGATCAGCTTTAGAGACAATTCACGCGCGGCCAGGTGCGCACGCACGACGCCGGCGACAGAACACTCGTCCGTCAGGGCCAGCGCGCGATAGTCCAGTTCGGCGGCGCGCTGACAGAGTTCTTCCGGATGCGACGCACCGCGCAGGAAGGTGAAGTTGCTGAGGCAATGCAGTTCGGCGTAGCCGGGTAACGAGGTGGCAATCATCTGCGCGTGTTTATCCGCACGTGCTTATCCGAACAGGCCGTGCAGGTACCAGCGCGCCTCACGCAGGTCACGGTAAATCCACAGCTGCATGCCACGGTGATTCTGCGCCACGTAGTAATCACGGCGAATATCACCGCCGTCCCACCAGCCCGTTTCAATACGCTCCGGGCCACGTGAGAGCTGCAATACTCCGTGGAATACGGGCTGACCCCGGGCCTCGTGCAGCTTTGCTGGTACGGGGAGCATCCACAGCGGCCGCTGCCCGGCTGCCGGCACGGTTGCCTTGCCGTTGCCGGGCGCACCACCCGGTTCGCGAACTGCCTGCCACGCATGTTCCGGGCGGTGCTCTGCACGCGTCTGCAAACCGTGCACCGACTCTTCGCCAAGGCGCGCGCGCAGGCGCTCTACGAAGGCCAGGGCATCCTCCGCCGTCTGTGTGCCACTTTCCAGCAGGTCGCCGGACAGCGGCACCAGGGCGGCATCGAGGGCGGCCTGCAGGCTGACCGCGATGACTGCCGCCGGCACAGTCACGGCAGCCAGGTGCACCCGGCCCAGCTCCCGCAACCGCACGGGCTCGGCCGTGGCCTGCAGCAAACCGATACGGAGACGCGTGTCCGGCTGGTCCCGGTGCTCGCAGTGCAACCAGACATGGCGCACGCGGCGCTGGCGCGACCGCATTTGCGTGGCCAGGCGGTCTACCAGGATATCCAGTGCCGCGGCCAGCTGCCGGGTGTCCGTGCTTTCCTGCTCCAGTTCTACGCGGTCATGAAAGTGCTGCTCAGGCCGATGCCAGTCCAGCGCTTCCGGCCGACGGCCATAGGCCTGGTCCAGCTCCCCGAGCAGCCTGGCACCGAGCCGGCGAGTCAGGCCGTCCCGGGGCAGGCGCACGCAGTCGGACAAGGTCTCAACGCCCATCTCCTGCAGGGTCCGGCGCTGAGCAGCGGGCCAGGGCAAGCCCGCCACCCGCAACGCTCCCAGCTGTCCGGCAAGGACCGCCCGGTCCAGGATCAGTGCGTCGGTTTGCGCGCAAGCCAGCCAACAGGCAGCCCGGGCCGTGGGTGCAACGGCGGCCCGGCCAGCATGGCCACGCTCGCGCAGTCGCTTGAGAATCAGCGTGCGTAGCTGATCGGCATCACCGAACAATCTCAGGCTGCCGCCAATCTCCAGCAACAGCGTGGCCGGCCTGACGATGCTGACACAGGGAGTGAATTCCGTCGCGAGATCGGCCAGTTGTGACAGCAAACGGTGCTCGCGCTGCGGATCTCGCGGCAACAACTCGAGCTCCGGCAATAGCGCCAGTGCCGCGTTGGCCGGCAAACCGGGACGCACCCCGTGACGGCTGGCGATTGAATCACAGAACTGCACCCGCGCCTGCCGGCCGGCCTGGCTCAATACGGCACGGGGCTGCGCCCCCGCTCCCGGCAACGCAGCCAGCGGCAGTCCCGGAACATACAGGCCAAGCCACAAGCGCTGTCCGGAGGAGCGACTGGCTGCCAGCGAAGCACCAGCCAGTGCGCGCAGCTGCCCAGCTTCTGCCGGAGGCAGCGAATCTGCCTCGAATAAACCAGGTTGTCGGGGTGCGCGCGCCATGAGCCAGCCGTTCAGGCATGCAGGATCACGTGACGGGGGTGCCCGCCCCGGTACTTGAAGATATTCACGCTGATACCACGACCCTGCGCCGGCCGCAGATGCATGCGCAGCATGGCAGGCGAGCGCTGGTGCCGAAAGCGCGCCGGCCGGAACAGCACGGCCCACGAACGACTCACCTCGGCCGCCAGTTGCAGCCGGCGCAGACAGCGAGGATCAGCTGCCTCACACCAGCCCAGTACCGCAGCACAGTGGCCGGAATACAGTGCCTGCTCCATGGCCCAGTCAGCGTCACGCTGCCGGGAACAGCGGGTCACCAGCACGCGCGCCAGCGTAATACCCGCGCCTGCCAAAGCGGGCGCATACGGCAGGTAGGGCGGATTGACCAGCATGGTCCAGCGAGCGTCACCGGCTCCGGAATGGGTCGTCAACGCACGCAGCGCCGGTAGCAGCAGGCGAAATTCGCCGATGCCCCAGGTGTCGACACACAGCTCATTGAGACTGGCAGCTGGCCAGCCGCCGGCCAGCGCCTGGTCCAGCGCCTGGTAGCCGGTGCCCAGCGCCTGGCGAAACGGCCGTTCACGGGAACCGGCCCGCCAGATACGGGGGTGCTCAAGCAGAGATTGGAGGCGATGCCTTGACGACATTTCTTGTTCTGAATGTCGAAGCTTCAGTTCAGCATCGGCATTCCGTTGCGCAACAGACCGACCACGACACCTTCAATCATCATCGGCTGCTCACGCAGATCCACCTTGATGGGCTCGAAATCGTCGTTTTCGGGCAGCAGCCAGCAGACATGCTGGCCATTCTGACGATAACGTTTGACCGTCACCTCGTCTTCCAGGCGCGCAACGATGATCTGGCCGTTACGAACCTCCGGCGTGCGGTGTACCGCAACCAGGTCGCCATCCAGGATGCCGGCGTTGCGCATGCTCATGCCCTGCACGCGCAGCAGGAAATGCGGGCGGGGATGGAACAGCGAGGTATCAATCCGGTAATGCCCCTCGATGTGCTCTTCGGCGAGGATGGGGTTGCCGGCCGCGACACGCCCCACCAGCGGCAAACCCAGCTGGTCGCGCAGAAAATCCTTCAGCTGAATGCCCCGGGAAGTGCCGGGAATCAGCTCCAGCACGCCCTTGCGCTGCAGGGCCCGCAGGTGGTCTTCCGCGGCATTTGCCGACCGGAAACCCAGCTCCCGGGCAATTTCCGCGCGCGTGGGAGGCATGCCGGTTTCATCGATAAATGTTTGAATTAGTTCAAGAATCTCAGATTGCCTGGGGGTGAGTTCCGCCATGATTGCATACCTGTTTATATAACCAGTACTGTGATCATATACAGACTTATCCGGCTTGCAACCCCCCCCTGCCCGGGATGGCAGTGAGGCACCACTCCGCACCCGCTCGCAATCACCGCCGGCTGCCAGCTGAACACCGCCTGGTCCTGGCACAGTGCCGTCTATTATCGCCACCACGCATTGCGATTTAACAATGTTTACGCCATCATTGCGCCGTCTGGGGAGGGTCACTGTTTCGAGGTTCCCTCTGCTTGTTAGAAATTTTTAACTTCAAGTGAGGACTTGTTGATGAATAAAACACTGCAGATTGCAGTCAGGGGCAGCGTGGTAGCGCTCGCAGTATTCATGCTGAGTGGCTGCTATTCGGAGCTTCAGAAGCAGGTTGATGAGATAAACGCCAAGGTCGATCGCGTCTCCGCATCGGCTAATCAGGCTACATCTACCGCCGATGCTGCTAACGCCACCTCCAAAGAAGCCAAGCAGATGGCTTCGGGTGCGCAGAGCACGGCCAACCAGGCCCTGAACTCGGCCAACCAGAGCCAGTCTTGCTGTGACGCGACCAACGAGAAAATGGATCGCATGTTCCAGCGGAGCCAGTCCAAGTAAGGACCAGCGCTTCTGACAAAAAAGCCGCGGCAGAAATGCCGCGGCTTTTTTTTACCCGCAGGGTACGCCGCTCTAGTCAGTCACCCGGGCCGCCACCGCTGGCGCAATGCCGGTTGCGAGACCCACTTCCACCGGCACACCGCGTTGCTCGCGGTACACCGCTTCAACCAGGTCCCAATCCACTTCTGCCGGCCGCTCGCTTGTCAGTTCAACGTAGCGCTCGGTAATGAAGGTCATGCCTTTTTCCCGGCCCGCCTCGTCCTCACCCAGTGGCGGGTGCACCTCCAGCAACAGCGATTGGCCGGACCACCCCAGCTTTACCGGCTGGTTGACCAGGCGCACGGAGGTTTTCACGCCCACCTGTGGAAACAACCATTCGATATCTTCCGGGAACATGCGGATACAGCCGTGCGTGACCCGCATACCCACGCCGGCTGGACGGTTGGTGCCGTGAATCAGGTAACCCGGCACACTGAGCCTGAGTGCGTATTCTCCCAGCGGATTGTCCGGGCCGGCCGGCACCACGCTGGGCAGGCTGCGACCCTCGGCCGCGTACTCTTCGCGGATCGACGCAGGTGGATACCAGGCCGGGTTGCGCGTCTTCGCCGTAATCGATGCGCGACCCAGCGGCGTGTTCCAGTCCATTCGCCCGATACTGATCGGAAAGGTAGAGACCCGCGATACCCCGTCGGCGCTGTGGTAGTAATACATCCGGTACTCGGCGAGATTAATCACCACACCGCGGCGCGGGGTATCCGGCAGCACGAAGCGCGTGGGCAAGGTCACGGTGGCGCCCTCTCCAGGCAGCCACGGGTCTACGCCGGGATTCGCCAGCCGCATTTCCTCGTAGCCAAGACCGTGCCGGCGACCGATATCCGTCAACGTATCTTCGTGGGCCGCCGGCACCTGCCCCGCGGCGCCCACGACCTGCTCGCCTGACGGCAGTATGAAAACTTCTGCCTGCGCAGCCGTCCCCAAAAGGCCAGCCAGGATCAGCAGGTACTTATGGCTAGATCGGGTCATGTCGTTATCCTGAATACGGGCAGAATCACAGCATAAGCCAGGCCGGTGATCAGCACTATCCCGAGCAGGTTCAGCCGCAGACCGGCCCGGCTCATCTGGGCGATGGTCAGGCGTCCCGAGCCGAAGACAATGGCATTGGGCGGCGTGGCGACGGGCAGCATGAATGCACAACTGGCAGCGATCCCCGCCGGCACCACGAGCAGCAGCGGGTCGAGGCCCAGGCCACCGGCCACCGCAAACATCACCGGGATCAGGGTTGCCGTGGTTGCCGTATTGCTGGTCAGCTCCGTCAGAAAAATCATCAGCCCCACAACGAGGGCCACCAACAACACCTCGGGCAGTACACCGAGCGCGCCCACCTGGCTGCCGAGAAAAGTGCTGAAGCCGCTGCCGTCCAGCGCGGACGCCAGGCTCAGCCCGCCGCCAAACAGAATCAGCAGGCCCCACGGCAGGCGCACTGCCGTCTGCCAGTCCATCAGAAAGCGCCGCTCGCGGAGCTGGACCGGCGTCACGAACAGGGCCAGCGCGCCGAGAATCGCGATACCGGGATCGGTCAGGCCAGCAAGTGGCTGCCAGCCGGCAATTGCCAGGTCATTCAGAAAGGGCCGGGTCAACCAGGCCAGGGCCGTCGAGACGAACACGATAACAGTGCGACGTGCACCGGTATCCATGGGCCCCTGCTGCTCGCGCTGGCGAGCCAGTTCCTGTGCCACCCCGGCGAACCGGCCGACCGGCAAGCTGAACGTGTATCGCACGAGCATCCACCAGGTTAACGGCACGAACACCAGGACCAGCGGCACGCCAATTGCCATCCAGCGCAGAAAACTGATCTCCACGCCCGTCTGCGACTCGATAAACGACACGACAAACAGGTTGGGCGCGGTACCGATGATCGTGCCGATGCCACCGATGGATGCCGCGTACGCGATGCCCAGCAACAGGCAGATCGAAAAGTTCTGCTGGCCTTCGCTGTCAACGTGTTCCAGCTGCGTCAGTGCCAGCACGCTGGTCGCCACGGGCAGCAGCATGATCGTCGTGGCGGTGTTCGTCACCCACATGCTGACAAACGCGGAGATCAGCATGAAAGCGCCGATGACCCGGGAAGGTTCGGTACCCACCCGCCCAAGCACGGCAAGGGCCAGGCGCTGATGCACCCCCCAGCGTTCGAGAGCCAGGGCAAGGATGAAACCGCCGAGAAACAGGTAGATCAGGGGGTGCGCGTAGCCGTCGGCAGCGGCCGCCATCGTCGTCGCCCCGGTCAGCGGAAAGAGGGCCAGCGGTAACAGCGCCGTTGCATAAATCGGGATGGCTTCGCTCAGCCACCAGATCGCCATCCACAGGCCCACAGCGGCGGCCGAGCGGGCCGCGTCGGTGAGCGGCAGGACTTCGCCGGAAGGCGCGAGATAGCTCGTGGGCAACAGCCAGTAGAGCGCCAGCGCAACCGCCGGTCCGACGAACAGGGCAACGGCGCGCAGCCGGGTAGTCATTAATAACGGATCAGGGCTGATCCCCAGGTCAGACCACCACCAAAAGCCTCGAGCATCAATAGATCGCCACGTTTGATTCGGCCATCGCGCACCGCGGTATCAAGAGCCAGCGGCACCGATGCAGCAGAAGTGTTGCCGTGATCTTCCAACGTCAGGATAACTTTCTCCATGGGCATGCCCAGGCGCTTCGCCGTCGCCTGAATGATTCGAATGTTCGCCTGGTGCGGCACTAGCCAGTCGATAGCACTACACGACAGGCCGTTAGCTTCGAGGGTTTCGTCGACTATGTTTTCCAGGGTCTTGACAGCAACCTTGAAAATTTCGTTGCCACGCATCTGAATATAGGGACGTTCGGTATCTTCGGGACGCTGAATACGGGACGTGCCATAGGGATGGTAGAGGAGGTCTTTATAGCGGCCGTCGGCGCCGAGATGGCATGACACGATACCGGGTTCGTCAGAGGCCCCCAGCACCACGGCCCCGGCTCCGTCCCCGAACAGGACGCAAGTGCCCCTGTCCTCCCAGTCGAGCATCCGCGACAGGGTCTCGGCACCAACAACAAGCGCCCGTTTGGCGTTGCCTGCGGCAATAAAGCAATTGGCTACGCTCAGCGCATAAATGAAACCGCTGCAGGCGGCCTCGAGGCCGAAGGCCGGACAACCGTGTATATCGAGGCGATCCTGCAGCAGGCAACCCATGTTCGGAAACACCTGGTCTGCGGTCGTGGTACCGACCAGTATCAGGTCGATCTCGCTGGCATCGACACCGGCAGCATCCAGCGCCCGGCGCGCAGCGGCCTCGGCCAGATCGGCGGTCGTTTCACCGTCGGCGGCAATGTGGCGCCGCTTGATCCCGGTGCGGGCCTGGATCCACTCATCGGTGGTCTCCACCATGTGTTCCAGGTCGGCATTGGTCAGGACCCGCTCGGGCAGGTAGCGGCCGGTGCCAAGAATTCTCGAATACACTTTCGCCACAGGTCAGTGGGCCTGTCGTTCCATTCGCAGGCGAATCTGTTCGGGCACGCTCTTCTCCACTTCGAGGGTCGCGACATCAATCGCCTGCGCCATAGCCAGTGCGTCGGCACTGCCGTGGCTTTTGACAACGATGCCGTTCAACCCGACCAGGGACGCGCCGTTGTAGCGGCGGGGATCCAGGCGCTTGCGCAAGGACCGGAGCAACGGCAACGCGACCAGACCGGCAAACCAGCCGTAAGGACTGCCCCGGAACTCGCGCTCGAGGAAGTGCGCAACCAGTTTCGCCGTGCCTTCCATACTCTTCAGGGCGATGTTACCGGAGAAGCCGTCGCACACAACCACGTCGGCCTTCTGATCAGCAATTGAATTACCCTCGATGAAACCGACGTAATTCAGGGAACTTTCCGACAGCATGCGGGCAGCCTCGCGAATCGTATCGTTGCCCTTGATATCTTCCTCGCCGATGTTCAGCAGCCCGACGCTCGGTTCGTGGTGGATCTCTTCCAGGTCACGCACGACTACCGCACCCATGACGGCGAACTGGAACAGCTGTTCAGACGTGCATTCGGCATTCGCGCCAAGATCCAGCATATAGGTGCGCCCGGTCTTGGTCGGTACGATAGCCATGATCGCGGGACGGTCGATACCGGGCACGGTCTTCAGCACAAAACGGCTCGTGGCCATCAGCGCACCGGTATTACCGGCGCTGACACAGGCGTGAGCTGCGCCTTCTTTAACCAGGTTGATCGCCACCCGCATCGAAGAATCTTTCTTCTTGCGCAGCGCGTCTGCCGGCCGTTCGTCCATGCCGACTACCTGGCTGGCTTCATGAATGTGCAACCGATCGTGGCGCTGCTCTTTCAGGACCGCCTCGATGGCGTCACGCTGCCCGACAAGGATGATCTCCAGCAACGGTTGCTTGCCCAACATCCTCAACGCGGCAGGCACAGACACGGACACGCCGTGGTCGCCACCCATAGCGTCCAGGGCAATGGTTACCGGCTTGGACAAATTTACACCCGTTCACCCGACCTGCCCCGCAGGCAGCCAGTTTCGATTATCTCGCGACGGGCACCCCAAACACCAGTTGCCGGGAGGCAATGGGCCGCGCAAGCCAGGTGATTGCGGTTATTCCAAGTCGTCCGCAGGCGTATCGACGACTTTCTTGCCACGATAGAAGCCGTCCGGGCTCACGTGATGGCGACGATGGGTTTCACCGGTAGTCGGTTCCGCCGACAGGGCCGGCGACTTCAGCGAGTCGTGGGAACGACGCATGCCGCGTGTCGACGGCGTTCTGCGATTCTTCTGAACAGCCATTGGAAATTCTCCTTCGTATTTCAGTCGGCCTGCCGGTGCCCGGCCTTCAGCATGGCCGCCAATTCTGCAAATGGACGGCTAGTGTCGTCCGCGTCTCCCTGCCGGCTCCCGCCAACCTGCGCCGGCCCGCTGCAGGCCGCCTCCGGCCGGTGCCTGGGCGCAAGCGGCACCGCCGCCAGGACTTCATCCTCTGCAATTTGATCGAGTCGTAATCCGTCTTCCGGCAGCACCACGCTTTCGAACGGGTCTTCAAGCATGCCGCTCTCGCCATCGTCTGCAACGACTGTCAGGCTCGCCTCCAACTCAACTGGCCAGTCAACTGGACCCAGGCACCGCTGGCAAACCAGCCGCAACTGCCCGCGCAGCGACAGCTCCAGGCGCGCCAATCCATGTTCCGCCAGCGCGAAGGCAACTGCAACATCGATCAGGGGCGGGTCGCCCTCGGCGAGCAGCGCTGCCAGCCGGGGCAATTGTTCAATCCCGAGTTGCCCGGCCTGCGTTGCTTGACCAGCCGCCAGCTCCTTGAGCCGGGCGCTATCGATACGGTCGGCGAGCATAAGCGGTCAAGTGTAGGCTGGCAGTTAAGATGTGTCAAAATCTCCAACCCGTTGAAGACCTTAGGCCCTGCCCGTGAAACCAGACAAGCTGCCGGTCGTGCTGGCCTCCACATCGCGCTACCGGCGAGCGCTGCTGGCGCGTTTGTTGACAGAATTCAGCTGCCGGTCCCCGGACGTCAACGAGACCCCGCAACCGCAGGAAAGCCCGCGCGCGTTGGCCGAACGGCTCGCCCGTCTGAAGGCAGAATCGGCCGCCGGCGAGTCCGCCATCGTGATCGGCAGCGACCAGGTGGCCGCCGTGGATAACCGTATCCTGTCGAAGCCCGGTGCATTGGAGCCAGCCATCGCCCAGCTCACGGCCTGCTCCGGTCAAAGCGTGGTGTTCTACACCGCCGTCTGCGTCATCGGCCCTGGTGGCACAACTCAGCGAACGCACGTCGATGTGACCAGGGTGGTATTCCGTCAGCTGTCGGCGGCAGAAATCCGCCGCTACCTGGAGCGCGAGCAACCCGTCGACTGCGCCGGCAGCTTCAAAGCCGAAGGTCTCGGTGTGGCGCTGATGGAGCGAATTGAAAACCAGGATCCCACCGCGATTCAGGGCCTGCCGCTGATCTGGCTGGCCGACGCTCTGCGGTCGATGGGCCTCGCCCTGCCCTGACCGCGTCAGCGACGGGTACGCAACTTGTCCAGCACGGCTTCCAGCTCCGGCGGCAACGGGCACTGCACGTTGATGGCCCGTTCCCCCGTCGGGCTGTCAAAACTCAGACTCGATGCATGCAGGAAAAGCCGCTGCAGGTTACCCCTGCGCACCGCCGGATCTGCGGCTATGCCGTAGCGATCGTCACCTGCCACCGGGTGGCCAATGTGCGCAGCATGAACACGAATCTGGTGGGTACGGCCGGTGTCGATCTGCACATCACACAAGGTGCACCGGGGCAGTGCCTCGCGAGGGCGAAACCGGCTGCGGGCTGCCTTGCCATCTTCCGCGACAGTGACAAAGCGCTCACCGCCGCGCCGGTGCGTGGTTAGCAGAGGTGCGTCGACGATGCGTTCAGGCCCCCGCAACTGGCCGACCAGCAACGCCGTGTAAAGCTTGCGCACAGCGCCTTCGCGCAGCTGTGCGTGCAGATGGCGCAAGGCTGGCCGGCGCTTGGCGATGAGCAGACAACCGCTGGTGTCCCGGTCCAGGCGATGTACCAGCTCCAGGCTATCGTCATGTCGTGCGGCCCGCAGCAGCTCGATGGCGCCGAGACTGATGCCGCTGCCCCCGTGGACGGCCAGCCCGGCCGGTTTGTCGAGGGCCAGCAGATCCCGGTCCTCGTAGAAAACCCGCTCGACGAGCCACTGGCCACGCGCAGCAGAGTCCCGGGGCGGAGCGCCGGGCGGCGCCAGCCGGACCGGCGGGAGACGGAGTTCATCGCCGGCCTCCAGCCGACGATCAGGGCGCGCGCGGCCGCCGTTCACCCGCACTTCGCCACCCCGGATCATCCGGTACACCCGGCTGCGAGGCACGCCCTTGAACCGGCTCAGCAGGTAGTTGTCGAGGCGGCGCCCCACGTCATCCGCAGCGATGCGCACGCGCTGGACGCCGCGGGTGGCCGGTCCATTGTTCATCAATTCCTCGATTGGTCGCATTGCCGCGATTGCAAGTGCCTGTTATATTAAACTTTTGTTGCGCCAGCGATGATTCCGCTGGTGTACAAGAAAGTGAATACACCCCGGACGCATGATGCGTCCGGTTACGGTCGGTCTGCCGAGCAGATCGACGACTGGGTACCAGGTGAAAAGTGGCCTCTTGGCCGCGCAGCACCTCACAAGGGTTTTCGCTGGATCAGCTGTTATGTGCACGGCCGACCGATACGATCATGACATGCCTAATACCGTCTTCCGCCACAGGCGGATTGCTATGACCGCGCGTAGACGCGGCGACAGCGCTATGCATATCCAGCAGCACTCACCTGGAGCCCCCCAACTGTTTATAGCAGGGGCTTATGAAGAGAATGCTCATCAACGCAACTCAGGAAGAAGAGTTGCGTGTGGCCATGGTCGATGGCCAGAAACTCATCGATCTCGACATCGAGATTGCATCCCGCGCGCAGAAAAAGGCAAACATCTATAAGGGTAAGATTACCCGGGTCGAGCCCAGCCTCGACGCTGCCTTCGTCAACTACGGCGCTGAACGTCACGGTTTTCTGCCGCTGAAGGAAATCTCCCATGAGTATTTCCTGAACGAGCCCGAGCCCGGGCAGCGGATCAACATCCGCGACGTGCTGAAGGAAGGCCAGGACATTGTCGTCCAGGTGGAAAAGGAAGAGCGCGGCAACAAGGGTGCAGCGCTGACGACCTTTATCAGTCTCGCCGGCAGATTCATTGTCCTGATGCCGAACAACCCGCGGGCGGGTGGCGTGTCACGACGAATTACCGGCGAAGACCGGGAAGTCGTCAAAGACGCCCTCGAGGGTGTAGAGATCCCGGAGGGCATGGGCGTCATCGTGCGCACGGCCGGGGTCGGCCGGGCCGAAGAGGAGCTGCGCTGGGACCTGGAATACCTGATGGGTATCTGGGAGGCCATCCTGCAGGTGGTTCAACCCCGCGAAGCGCCCTGCCTCCTGTTCCAGGACAGCAATGCCATGGTCCGCGCGCTGCGCGATCATCTGTCGGCTGATATTGGCGAAATACTGGTCGATGATACGGCGACCTTCGAAGAGGCCCGCGAGTTCATGGAACACGCAATGCCTCAGAACCTGCGCAAGCTGCGCCACTACGACGACCCGGTGCCCCTGTTTACCCGGTTCCAGATCGAGAGCCAGATCGAATCGGCCTTCGCACACACCGTGCACCTGCCGTCGGGTGGCAGCATCGTGGTGGATCACACCGAGGCGCTGATTTCCATCGACATCAACTCGGCCCGGGCGACCAAGGGCGGCGATATCGAAGCCACCGCCCTGGCCACCAACCTGGAAGCAGCCGACGAAGTCGCACGGCAGTGCCGCCTGCGTGACCTGGGCGGCCTGCTGGTGATCGACTTTATCGACATGGGCCCGACCCGCAACCAGCGTGACGTGGAGAACCGCCTGCGCGACGCCGTGCGCGCCGATCGCGCCCGCGTGCAGCTCGGCCGCATTTCCCGCTTCGGCCTGCTCGAAATGTCACGACAGCGCCTGCGGCCGTCGCTCGGTGAGTCAGCGCACCAGGTGTGCCCGCGTTGTAATGGCATCGGGCACGTGCGCAGTGTGGAGTCCCTTGCACTCTCGATTCTGCGCCTGATCGGCGAGGAAGCCCGCAAGGAACGCACTACGAAAGTTATTGCGCAGTTGCCCATCGATGTCGCCACATACCTGCTTAACGAAAAGCGTGACTGGATCAGCCGCATCGAACAGCGCGACGATCTGCAGGTCATCCTGATCGCCAACCCGGAACTGGAAACGCCAAACTACTCGATACGCCGCGTCCGGGATGACCAGACCTTGTTGCCGGAAAACACCGGGGCAAGTTATGACCTGCGTGAGCCGGGCGAAGAGGACGCCGCAATGGCGCTTGCCACTGCACCAAGGCCGAAGGCCGAGGCACCTGCGGTCAAAGTCGTCGTGCCGGAAAAACCGGCCACGCCGCCGCCTGTTGTCACCAGCACCGAGAGCAAAGCTCCACAGCCAGGCCTGTTGACGCGGCTCAAACGCCTCCTGGTGGGTGACCCCGAACCCGAAGAACAGCCGGATCAGGGCAGCCAACGCAGGCGACGCGAGCCAGGTCGCGGTGACCGCTCACGTCGCGGCGGCCAGGGCCGATCCGGTGGCCGGGGCCGCAGCCAGCACGGGCGCGGGAGATCGCGCGGCGACTCGCAGTCACGAAGCGATGGCCGGGGCGAAGCTCGTGGTGATGCCCGCAGCGAAAAACCGGGGCGCGGCCGCAAAGACCAGCAGGCCCGCAGTACCGAGTCACGCTCGGCAACGGATACGAACGAGCCGGCAAATCAGAAGGCGGACGGCCCGGCGAAGGAAACGCGCAATGGCAGCCAGCGCTCAAGACGCGGTCGGCGGCGGCGGCGCTCTGGCGGCGGCGGTGGCGGCGCCGAGGCCAAAGGTGGACAGCAGACCTCTCAGCCGGCCGATCGCGATACCGCAACGCCTCCTGCACAGGACCCACGGCGGGACAGGAAACCGGAGACAGGCAACGCCGTCCAAAGCGATGCACCAAAAGCCGTCGAGCCGGCACCCAAAGCACACCCGGGCGAACACGACACGCTGCCATCGCGCCCATTGCAGGAGGCACAGCAGCCAGCGCGCACGGCACCGTCTGCGCCGCCAGCCTCGCCACCCCAGGCACCCGCACCGGCTAAACCGGCAGCTGCCGGCCGCCAGGCCGCGCCTGCTGGACCGCCCGCACCGGCCCAGAAAGCAGCCAGCGAACCAAAGCCCGCGGCGGACAGGAAACCGGCCAGTGACCGCGTGTTGCCCTGGGAAGAAGTGGGGAAAAGCGATAGTTCGCGAACTTACAAGGTCTGGTCTTCAGACGACGGCAAACCGGACGACCCGCGGGGCCAGTAAGGCGTGGATCAGCGCGTCCGGCGCCCCGCAACCAGGCTTTCGAGTTCCGGCATCAGACCGTCGACGGCCGCCTCGACGAGGTCCAGTACGCGTTCGAAGCCGGTATCACCGCCGTAGTAAGGGTCCGGCACATCCACAATGCCCGCTGCCGGGGCAAAATCGAGCAAACGCCTGAGCTTGTGCCGACTCGCGTCCGGCGCCAGCTGGGCCAGGAACTCGAAGTTGTCGCTGTCCATGGCCAGCAGCAGATCGAAACGCTGGAAATCTTCGGTCACCACCTGACGTGCCTGCAGGTGACCGATATGAAACCCTCGACGTGCCGTGGCTGCCTGCGCCCGGGGGTCGGGGGCAGAACCAGCGTGGTAGCCATGCGTACCCGCTGAGTCTACATAGACACGCAGGCCTTCAGGTCTGGAGCGCAGCCGGTGGCTCAACCAGCCCTCGGCCATCGGCGACCGGCAAATATTACCCATGCACACCAGCAGGACGCTGACGTCCGCTGCAGAGATCTCGGGCTCAGGCATTGTCGCGGGCCGCGACAAGGTAGGCTGACGCCGCAGCAAGGTCTTCAGGCGTGTCCACATCAGGTCCGTGAACCTCCGGCACGACGGCAACCCGAATCTCCATGCCGAGCCACAGTGCGCGCAACTGCTCCAGTTTTTCGCTGACTTCAAGATAACATGCGGGCGCAGCCGTCAAACGCTGCAGGGCACCGACGCGATAGGCGTAGATTCCCAAGTGACGCCAAACGTGTTCGGGACGTTGCGCATTGCCGTGCCCGCTGGCAGGAATCGGACTGCGACTGAAATACAGCGCCCGTCCGTCGCCATCCATCACGACCTTTACCACGTCGGGGCTATGGTAATCGGCCAGCTCTGTGATCGGAACGCACAGTGTGGCCATTTCCGCGGCCGGATGCCTGGCCAGTAAATCTGCGACCAGGCCGATGCTGGCCGGCGGAATCGTCGGCGCATCACCCTGTACATTGACAACAATGTCGTCGGCCTGCCAGGCAAACTGTGCCGCGACTTCGGCCACACGGTCCGTACCAGACTCGTGCGTCGGGCTGGTCATGGCCACTGGAGCGGCAAAAGCCGCGGCTGCCTCGGCCACGCGTGCATCGTCCGTCGCAATGATGACTTCCGTGGCATGACTGGCGGCCGCCCGATCGTAGACGTGCTGGATCATGGGTCGACCGAGCAACTCCGCCACGGCTTTGCCGGGAAAGCGCGTGGACGCATAGCGGGCCGGAATGACCACGCGGAATACAGGTGCGCTAACTGCCATCTCCTTCGCTCTGTCCCGCAGCGCGGACCGTGGCGATGGAAATCTCGCTGAACCCCAGCCGCCCTGCAATGTCCATGGCAGTGACCACGGACTGATGGCTGGCCTCCGCGTCGGCGCTGATCGTGAGGGCAGGCAGCGCATCGAGCTCGTCCGCCAGCAGGCGAATCGCGGCAGCGAGAGTCGCGGGCTCGTTATCCACCAGCGAGCGACCATTCACCCGATAGCCGCCACCCGCCGAGATGGAAATTTCCACCGGTGGCGCCGGTGTGGCTGCGGCCGATGTAGTGGCTTCGGGCAAGCGTATCGAGATCTGCGATTCGCGAACGAAGCTGGTCGTTACCATGAAGAACACGAGCAACAACAGCACCACGTCGATCAGGGACGTAAGATTGACGTCGGGTTCTTCCGGTTCAGCCGTGCGCAGCTTCATTCCGCTGTGTCCCGAGCGTGTCGAAGAATTGCTTGCGGTGCAGCGTTTCGACCAGCGTAATGGCTTCTTTCTCCATCTGCACGACGATCGCGTTGACCTTGCCCCGCAAATACCGATAAGCGATCAGCGACGGAATCGCCACCGACAGACCCGCCCCCGTCGTAATCAGCGCTTCGGAAATACCGCCGGCCAATACGCCGGGATCACCGACGCCAAACTCCGTAATCGCAGCGAACACTTTGATCATGCCGACCACGGTGCCCAACAGGCCCAGCAACGGCGATATGGCGGCGATCGTGCCAAGGCTATTGAGATATCGCTCCAGTTCGTGAACCACGTGGCGTCCCGTATCTTCGACGCGCTCTTTGATGATCTCGCGCTCGCGCTGACGGTTGGTAAGCGCAACAGCAAGGATTTCTCCCAACGGGGAACTGTCGCGCAGGGATTTGATGTGCTCCGGTGACAGCTGGTTCTTGCTGACCCATTCCCAGACCTGGCGGGTCAGGTCTTTCGGCAGCACGCGGCGCTGCTGCAGCGTCCAGACCCGCTCCAGGATGATGGCCGCAGCGATCACGGAACACAGAATGATGGGCAACATCATCCAGCCGCCCGATTTCACGATCTCCAGCATGCCCAGAACGCGCCAACAAAAAAAAAACTATAACCGCGGCGCGCGGCAGTTTACAGCGTTGTGTTGCCGGCGGGGCACTCCGGTTCGCCGGGCGGCAGCGTCCAGGCGCGGGCGGCATCCCGGCGGTAGCGATACTGCAGCGCCAGGCGGCCATCCCGCAGGTCGAAGAGCAGGGTTCCCTCACTCGCGGTATTCAGCAGGCAGGCGCCCGTTCGCTGCCAGCGCGCAAGCACCGAGGGCCGCGGAAAGCCCCAGCGGTTCAGGTAGCCAGCAGTGAAAGCCACGTAGCGAGGGCGCGTCCGATTGACCAGCGGCTGGGAAGATGACGTGGCGCTGCCATGATGGGGTGCGACCACCAGGTCGACACCCTCTGCCGGCAACCGGCCAGCGAAACTGGCTTCTCCCCGCCGGCTCACGTCACCCGGCAGCAGCAGCGATGCGCCAGCGGCCTGCACCAGGAGCACGCAAGACCTGTCGTTGCTGGGCCCGCGGACAAAACCGGGACTCGGGTGGAGGAACCGAAACTCTACGCCATCCCACGCCCAGCCCTGGCCCCGTCGACAATCTACCGCGGGCGCCGCAACGGCTGCCGGTTGGGGCGCGAGCACCAGGGCTTCCGGGTGCGCCGCGTGCAGGCTGGCGAGGCCTCCGGCGTGATCGAGGTCGCCGTGGGACACGACGATCGCATCGACACGGCGAATGCCAGCCCGACGTAGCGCCGGCAACACCACGGCAAGGCCGGCGTCGCCGGTCCCAAAGACCGGCCCGGTGTCATACACCAGCGCGTGCCTGCGGGTTTGCACGATAACGGCCAGGCCCTGGCCGACGTCCAGAACCTGCACTCGGACTGCACCAGCCGCGGGCGAACGCGGTGCGAGTAACGGGGCAAGCAGCAACAGGCCCACGGCCAACCACCGACCCGGCATTGGACGAGGCCACAACAAGGTCACGGTCGCGACGGCGACAATGGGCCAATACCAGGCGGGCGGGGCCGGTGCCGGCCAGGCGCCGATATCGAGCCACGCCAGCCAGCCGAGCAGGCCTTGCAAAAGATCTGCCGCCGACACCAGCGGCGCGGTCGAGATACCCGTTGCCGCCAGGACAACGCCAGCCATCGCCAGAGGCATGATGGCGACACCGAACAGCGGCACGGCCACAAAATTCGCCAACGGCGAGACGGGCGCCAGCACACCGAAACACAGTGCCGCGACCGGTGCCAGGCCCAGGAACACTCGCCACTGCGCATCACCCAGTGCGCTTATTCTCTGGACAAGTGCGTTGCGTTTCTCCCCGCGCGAACATGCCAGGGTTGCGGTCAACAACACGGCCACGGCACCAAACGACAGCCAGAAGCCGGCTGTGAGCAGGCTCAGGCCATCACTTACCAGCACGAGCCACAAGGCGACGGTCAGCGTCGTCCACGCCGCTATGGCCCGGCCTGTCAGGCTGAAAAGGATGAAGCTGGCCAGCATCAGCAGTGCCCGGCGGGTGGGTAGCGCAAATCCGGCCAGGCCCGCATAACAAGCAGCCACCACCAGGGCCGATACCAGGCCCACCCGGCGCGGCGATAAGCAGAACCCACACCGGACGAGCAGGTAGCAGGCGGCGCGGGCGGCCAGCAATGCTGCGCCTGCCAGCAGCCCAATGTGCAGGCCTGAAATCGCCATCAGGTGCGCGGTGCCGGTGTTGCGGAGTCGCTCCCAGTCAGACGCCTCCAGCTGATGGCGCGCGCCCACTGTCAACGCAAGCAGGTACCCGGCCGCCGCATGTTCCCCGACCGCCGCCGTCACCCGGTCGGCAACCCAGCGCCGCGGCAGGATGGTGGGACAGTGCCAGCCGGCCTCCCCCACGCGGCGATTCAGGGCTGACTGGCGAACGTAACCCCGCGCGCCAGTTGCGGTGACGAGGGCTGCACGCTCACCGTCGAAAGCGCCGGGGCTCGCCAGCGTGCGCGGTGGCCGCAGTCGGACCAGGAACTGCCAGCTGTCCCCAGCGCGCGGCAAGACTACCGGGTCGTACCAAGCCAGCTGAACCCGGGCCGGCAGTCCAGGGGCGCTGAGACGCGAGTCCAGATACAGGGGAAACCGCAACGCCCGCCCGCTGCGCCGGGGAAAGTCGCAAACCTGTCCGCGCACGATAAAGTCCCGCCCGGCTGCTGCCGGGGGCAGGCGATCTGCCAGGTTGCGCTCCGCCTGCAACAGTGTGCAGGCAACGGGCAGCAGCAGCACGAATGCCTTGCGGCCTTCCAACAAGCTCGCGCCCAGCACGAGCAAAGCAATGATTTCCGGGGCCAGCGGGGTTGGCCAGCCACCCGGCCACCAGAGGACGGCGCTCAGCAGCGCGAGAGAGGACCACGAGGCAAGTGCCATGTTCTTTCGCGCGCCGAATGCATGATAATCGGGGGTCTGCCCACCTCGCACCGAGCGTGCGATGACGGTCGAACAGCGTGTCGCGAAAAACTAAGCTATGCCCAGACGTTTTTTCAGGCGAATTTCCGCCGAGTTTCCGCGGGATCGCGAGCACCCCTGGTACCTGCGGCCCTTCGAGGTGGTGCTCAGGCACCCGACTTTCTTCGCCGTCAGCCGGCGCAGCGTCACCGGCGCAATCTGGCTAGGCTTGTTCATTGCACTGCTGCCACTGCCCGCGCAGTCAGTGCTGGCCCCGCTCGCAGCAATCCTGTTCCGGGTCAACCTGCCGGTGGCCTTTGCCGCCGTGTTCATCACCAACCCCGTCACGTGGGTGCCGATCTACTGGTTTGAATACCAGCTCGGTGTGCTGATCCTGGAATTGCCGCCACAGCCCTTCAGCATTGGCATGTCGTGGCGTTGGGTGATCGAAGATCTGCCGCGTTACTGGCGCCCGCTGCTGCTCGGCTCAGTGGTTACCGCCACGGTCGTCGCGTCCACGGTTTATGTCTTCGTCAGCGTCGCCTGGCGCATGGCTGTCGCCGCACGTTATCGGCGCCGGCAGCGCGTGAGTGGCCGTGCCAGGCGCGCCAGCCGTCAGACGCGGTAGTCGGCCGATACGTCCCGCAGTCGGCCTTCGTGCAGTTGCAATACGCGCTCCATACGGGCCGCGATGGCGGCATCGTGTGTGACGAGCACCAGGCTGGCGCCGCTTTCGCGGTTCAGTGCCAGCATCAGCTCCAGTACCCGTTCACCGGTAGCCGGATCGAGATTGCCGGTGGGCTCGTCGGCCAGCACAACCGCGGGATCGGTGACCAGCGCGCGCGCTACGGCCACTCGCTGACGCTCGCCGCCCGACAGTTCGCCCGGACGGTGATCGAGCCGATCACCCAGACCCACGCGCTCAAGCAGGCCGGCCGCCTTGTCGTGCACTTCCGTCAGCGGCAAACGTCTGAGCAACAGCGGCATCGCGACGTTTTCTACGGCGTTGAACTCGGGCAACAAATGATGGAACTGGTAAACGAAACCCAATGCCCGGTTCCTGAGCTCGCCGCGGGCGGTGGGCGACAACCTGGCAAGATCTTCGCCAAAAATTCTGACGCTGCCGCCCGTCGCCCGGTCGAGTCCGCCCAGCAACTGCAGGAGCGTTGTCTTGCCCGCGCCCGACGCACCAACAATCGCCAGCCTTTCTCCAGGTTGCACCACCAGGTCTGCGCCCTGCAGCACATGTAGTACTGACGGGCCCTCCGCAAAACTCTTTTGCAGGTCTTCGCAGACCAGCGGCAGCTTCGCTCGTTCTTCGTCGGTCATCGGTGCCGCCATGGTGGGTCCTTACTCGTGCCGCAGCGCCTGCGCCGGCGCCGTGCGTGCCCCCCGCCAGGCGGGATACAGCGTCGACAACAGCGTCAGCAGCAATGCAATACCGCCAACCCGCAGCACGTCGCCAATCCGGATTCGGCTTGGAAAATCACTGATGAAGTACACGTCGGGAGCCAGAAACTTCATGCCGAACAGCCGTTCTATCAAGGCCACGATACTGTCCAGATTGGCGGCAATGAGCAGGCCCAGCAACACCCCGAGTGCGGTGCCTATCAGACCAATCAATGCACCCTGGGTCACAAAGATACGCAGAATGCCGGCTGGGGCCGCGCCGAGGGTACGAAGAATCGCAATGTCACCGCGCTTCTCGCGCACGACCATGACCAGTGTCGACACGATATTGAAGGCGGCGACAGCAACGACCAGCAGCAGGATCACGAAGATTATGGTCTTGGTCAGCTGGATGGAGCGGAAGAAATTCGCGTGCTGCCGGGTCCAGTCCGTAATATAGACGTCCTGCCCGAGAGACCGCGCGATGTCGCGCACCACTACGGGCGCCCGCATGGCATCGTCCAGCGCGATGCGGATGCCGGAGACTGCGTCGCCCAACCGCAGCAGTCGCCCGGCGTCCTGCACGTTCACGAACACCAGCCCGCGGTCGTACTCATACATGCCGGCATAGAAAATGCCGCGAACCTCGAACCGCCGCATGCGCGGCGCCAGCCCTGCGGGCGTCGTGACGCCTTCGGCCACCATCAGGATCAGCCGATCGCCCACCCCAGCATCCAGCTCTTCGGCCAGGCTGCGGCCAATGACGATGCCGTAGGTTCCGGGCTGCAGGCTGTCCAGGCTGCCTGATTCCATCAGCGCCGGCAGTTCTGACACCCGCGCCTCGCGCGGCGGGTCGATGCCACGTATCTCGACTCCGCGAATATTTTCGGCGCCCACGAGCATGCCCTGCCCACTGACGAACCTCGCCACGGCCCGTGTGTCCGGATTCGCGGCTGCGATGTCCCGCACCACGCTCCAGTCATCCATACGCCCCTGCCAGCCGGTGATGGCACCATGCGAAACCACGCTCAGGATGCGCGTCCGCACCTCATACTCGAAGCCGTTCATCACGGACAACACCACGATCAGAACGGCCACCGCCAGGGCGATACCTAGCACCGATATCGAAGAAATAAACGACACGAAGCGATTGCGACTGCGCGACCGTAAGTAGCGTGCGCCAACACGCAGCTCGTAAGACTCGAAAATGCGAAACATCGATGCGGCACTCACTCGTAGCGCAAGACTTCGGCCGGCGCGACGCTGGCCGCTCGCAGCGCAGGATAAATCGTCGCAACGGCAGTCATCGCCAGGGCGATGAGCGAAATCCAGGTGACATCGGCCAAGCGCAGATCGGCCGGTAGCGAAGTCAGGTAGTAGACCTCACTCGGCATGAACTCAAAACCGAATAGTCGCTCGAGCGCCGGTGCGACGGTCTCCACGTTCACTGCCAGCAACACGCCCAGCGTGACTCCGGTCAGCACGCCGCACCAGCCAACCACCAGGCCCTGCACGGCGAATATGGACATCACCGAGCTGCGGGAATAGCCCAGGGTCCGCAGGATCGCGATCCCGCCCCGCTTGTCGGTCACCACCATCACCAGGGTGGCGACGATATTGAATGCGGCCACCGCCACGATCAATGACAGCAGCAAAGTCATCATGAGTTTCTCGATCCGCACCGCGCGAAAATAGGTCGCGTTATCCTGGGTCCAGTCCCGCACCGTGGGTGCTGCCCCGTTTCGACTGGCCCAGTCACCAGCCCAGGCACGGATAATTTCCGGCGCAGCAAGCACGTTGTCCGTGCGCACCCGGATGCCGCCGCCAGCACCCGCCTCGCCGGCCACCCGCCTGGCGTCGTCGATGTGCACCAGCGCGCGCACGCTATCGTGGTCGCGCAGGCCGAGCTCGAAGACACCGGCCAGCCGGAACTCTCGCAGCGACGTGCGCAGCCGGCCGTCGGAACCGCGGCCCGGGACCATCACCGTCACCGGATCGCCCACCTGCACGCCCAGCCGCAGCGCCAGTGCGCGGCCAAGAATCATGGTGCGCGACCCCGCCACCAGGTCATTGAGCTCACCCCCGCGCAGGTGATCCTCCAGACCGGACATGGACCGCTCTGCCACCGGATCGATGCCGCTGAGCACGCCCCCGGCCAGGCTGCCGCCGGAAGACAGCATGGCTTCCAGATCGACAAAGGGCGCCGCCGCCGTCACGCCCGGCCAGCGGCGCAGATCTTCCAGCACGGCGGGGTCTGTCGCGTCGACCGTTGCATGTCCGGCCATACTCAGCAGACGATCGCGCAGTTCGTTTTCGAAGCCGTTCATTACCGACAGCACCACGATCAGTGCGGCAACACCAAGGGCGACACCGATCACGGAAGCCACGGTCACGAACGATGCGAAGGAGTTCTCCCGATGTTCGCGCAGGTAACGCAGCGCGACGAATACGGTCACAGGACGCATCATGCCGGCAGGCCTCCAGCGGACCTCACAGCACCACCTCGACGGCAGCGTCGAGGCCCTCACGCACCAGTTTGTTGGTGCGCTGGGTGTTGATGCCAACCAGCGTGCCGTCCTGACTCTCCACCAGCTCCCAGGTCAGCGGATATTTGCGGCGTGAATTCGACGAACGGCTGAGCCAGATCCTGGAGCCGGGCTCGCGACAGCCGGGCATAGAGGCGGTGTTGGGCCACTCCACGTCAGCGAGAAAGCGTTGGTAGCGGCGCAGCAAACGAGCCTCGGCCAGAGGGGCGGCAAACCTCACGGCTCACACCGGCTGGCCGCCAATAGCGGTCGCCGCGTTACACCATTCCGCTGGCCGTGTCCATAGAGCATTCTGTTTTTTGCGCCCGGACCCAATGATATCCTGACCGCAGTATAGCTTGGGGTAAGTGCCATGTTCCGCCGTTTACCGGCCCTGCTGATCTCGGCCTTAGTCGCCGTGCCCGCTCTGCCCGCAGTGGCGGAGACATTGCTGCTAGACGGCGTCGAGCAGGCCAGCGCGTCAGTCACCCAGCGCCCCTCGCGCGGGATGACTATGGACAAAGTCGCGGCCACCTGGGGCCAACCGGCGACGAAAAATTCCGCTGTCGGTGATCCGCCGATCTCCCGCTGGGAGTACGCGAATTTCGTTGTGTACTTCGAATATTCCCGGGTCATTCACGCCGTTCAGAAGAACTGACGCCATCCGCTCCGGCCCGATACACGCAGGTCAGTGGTGCCTGTGCTGTGAAATAATAGCCGTTTAACCGGCCGGAGATCCCGCTTGATATCTGAGTCCGTGCTTCTGCGCGGCCGGTTGCCATTGCCCGGCTCCGCCGCGCGCAGCGTGCACTGGGGAGGCGCCCGCGGCGGCGCGATGGCGCTGTGCCTGGCCGACGTCACGCGGCTGCGCGACGGGCCGTTGCTGGTGCTGACGCCGAATGTCGCCGACGCCGAGGGCCTGGCCGCGGAACTCCAGTTCTTCAGCCCGGCCGGGCTGGACGTGCTGCTGTTTCCGGACCTTGAGGTTCTCCCCTACGACAGTTTCAGCCCGCACCAGGACCTGATTGCCGAACGTCTGCGCGTGCTGCGCCGTCTTAGCCGGGGCGGCCGCCAGATTCTCCTGGCCGCCGCGCCGACGCTGCTGCCGCATTTGCCGCCCCCGGTTTTTCTGCGGTCCCGGGGCATTGAACTGCGCGCCGGCCAGCGCCTGGATCCGGCCGAATTTCGCCGGCAACTCGATGATGCCGGTTACCAACGCGTGTCACAGGTCAGCACCCACGGCGAATATGCGGTGCGCGGCTCCCTGGTGGACCTCTACCCCACCGGCCACGGCCAGCCGGTTCGGGTGGATTTCCTGGACAACGAAATTGAGTCCATTCGCGAGTTCGATCCCGATTCGCAGCTTACGACCGGCCAGGTGGACACGCTGGACACGTTGCCGGCCCGGGAGATACCGATTGACTCGGACGCCGTCAAGGCTTTCCGCCTGCGTTACCGCGCCCGCTTCGAAGGCAATCCAGCCAACTCTGTGATCTACCGCGAGGTCAGCGAACAGCGGCTGCCGGCGGGCATCGAAAATTACCTCCCGCTGTTCTTCGACGCGCCAGCAACCTTCTGGGACTACCTGCCGGCGGACACCTGCGTGGTCTGCGTCGGCAACCCGGAGCGCGCACTGCGCGATGCGTGGCAACAGGTCAACGAGCGCTATGAACAGTGCCGGCATGATACCGAGCGTCCGGCCCTGGATCCCGGGGAACTTTACGTCGCACCTGACCTGCACCTGGAGGCGCTGAACTCGCGAGACCGCGCCGTGCTCGACACTGCGAAGCTCCCCGCGGAAATGCTCAGCGCGACGCAAATGAACCTGGGCGTGCAGCCGGCCCCGACCTTGCTTGTGAACCGGCGCGACGAGGACCCGAGCCGCCGGCTCCGCGAATTCCTCGCCAATCATCATGGCCGCCTGCTGATCAGTGCCGAGTCGCCGGGGCGCCGCGAGCTGTTGCTGGAGACCCTGCGCCCGGCCGGACTGAATCCCGTCGAGCTCGCCAGCTGGACTGAATTCATTGACGGCGATATGCATGCCGGCATCGTCGTCGCCCCGCTGCACCAGGGATTCGTTCTTGGCGACGGCGAGCTGGCCGTGCTCACCGAAACCGAGTTTTTCGGCGAACAGCCCCGGCGCAGGCGGCGCAGGCGGCGCGTCCAGGATCCGGAAAGCCTGATCAACGACCTGACGGACCTGCGTCCTGGCGCGCCGGTGGTGCATGCCGAACACGGTGTCGGCCGCTACACCGGGCTGAGCCGGCTGGACATCGACGACTCGCCAGCCGAGTTCGTAACCCTGGAGTATGCCGGCGGCGACCGCTTGCACGTGCCGGTGAGCTCACTGAACCTGATTTCCCGCTATACCGGTGCCGCACCGGAGCACGCACCGCTGCACCGACTCGGCACCGATCAGTGGCTGCGCGCCCGCAAGAAAGCCGCCGACAAGGTGCGCGATGCCGCGGCGGAGCTGCTGGACATCTACGCCAAGCGGGCTGCGCGCGGCGGGCAGTCAGCGCGCGTGGACCCCGGCGAATACCTGTCTTTCGCCGCCGGCTTCCCCTTTGAACCCACGGATGACCAGGGCAAGGCCATCGAGGACGTACTTCAGGATCTGAGCAGTTCCGCACCCATGGACCGCCTGGTTTGCGGCGACGTGGGTTTTGGCAAGACGGAGGTGGCCCTGCGCGCAGCTTTCGTCGCCGTCAACAATGGCCGACAGGTCGCCGTGCTGGTGCCCACTACGCTGCTGGCCCAGCAGCACCAGCAGACTTTTTCCGACCGGTTCGCCGACACCGCCGTTACCGTGGCAGGCCTGAGCCGTTTCCAGAGCGCCAAGGCCAGTCGTGAAATCGTCGACGGCCTTGCAAAGGGCAGCATCGATATCGTGGTCGGCACCCACCGGCTTCTACAAAACAGTATAGAATTCAAAAAGTTGGGGCTAGTCGTTATCGACGAAGAACACCGTTTCGGTGTGCGTCACAAGGAGCGGTTGAAAGCGCTCCGCACACAGGCCGACTTTCTGACGCTGACGGCAACACCGATACCGCGCACGTTGAACATGGCGCTCGGCGGATTGCGGGACCTGTCATTGATTACCACGCCGCCGGAGTCGCGCCTCTCCATCAAGACCTTCGTGACGCAGTGGCGTGACCAGGTGATTCGCGAAGCCTGTCAGCGGGAACTGAAACGCGGTGGCCAGGTGTACTTCGTGCACAACCGTATCGAAGATATACAGGGCATCGCCGAACGGGTGGCGAAACTGATCCCTGAGGCACGCATCGAGGTGGCCCACGGGCAGATGCGCGAGCGGGACCTGGAACGCATCATGGTCGACTTCTACCATCGGCGCTTTCATATCCTGGTCTGCACGGCCATTATCGAAAGCGGCCTGGACGTACCTACGGCCAATACCATCTTGATTAACCGCGCCGACCGCTTCGGTCTGGCGCAGCTGCACCAGCTGCGCGGTCGTGTCGGCCGGTCCCACCACCAGGCCTTTGCATATCTGCTGGCGCCCGAACGCGAGGCCATGACGGATGACGCGGTGAAAAGACTGGACGCGATCGAGGCCCTGGAAGACCTCGGCGCCGGCTTTGTGCTGGCAACCCACGATCTCGAGATCCGTGGCGCCGGAGAGCTGTTGGGCGAGGAACAGAGCGGCCAGATCCAGGAAATCGGCTTCACGCTGTACAACGAGATGCTCGCCCGCACGGTGGAAGCAATGCGCGCCGGCCTGGAGCCCGATCCCGAGGGCGTGGGCCAGCAGACGACCGACATCAACCTGCACCTGCCGGCATTGATTCCGGAAGACTACATGCCAGATGTCCACCTGCGACTGGTGCACTACAAGCGGATTGCCAGCGCGGCGAATGACGACGCGCTGAAAGACTTGCAGGTGGAACTCGTGGATCGTTTCGGGATCATCCCGCCGGCCACGCGCAATCTGTTCCTGGTGACGAGACTGCGCCTGCGCGCCGCAGCACTGGGCCTGAAGCGCGTCGACATGAGTGCCAGCGGCGGCCGGGTGGAATTCGGGCCAGACACCGTCGTTGAGCCCCTCACATTGATCGGCTTGATCCAGACTGCACCGGATCGGTATCGTTTCGACAATCAACAGCGGCTGCGGGTCATCGCCGACGCCGAAGCGCCCGAAGCGCGCTTCGCGTGCGTGGAGCAGCTGCTGGACGACCTGGCGGCGGGCCTCCCCGCGATCGAGCAGACTGCAGGCGGGAGGCGGGCTTGAAGACAATCGGACGCATCGCCCTGGTGGGCCTGTGCCTGGCAGGGCCTCCGGGCCAAACTCAGGAAGACGTGGAAGACCCGCCGCGCTATGCGGTGGAGATCCTGGTGTTTCAACATCTGGACCAGACTCGCTCGACCCAGGAAATGCCGCCACCGCCCAACCCGTTGGCCGGCGAAGTGCCGCCCGCACGGTTCACTGCGCCGGGCCCGGCGCTTGAGTTCGTGCTGCTAGACCCGCTCACAGGCGGGGCGGGCTTCGCGGAACTCGCGCCCGATGACATGAGCCTGGGCGATGCGTGGGGTCGGCTAGAACGCCTGGATGCCTATTTGCCCCTCGCCTACCTGTCCTGGAGCCAACCGGCCCGCCCGCGGGTCGCGGCGCAACCGCTGCCTGTTGGCAATGCAGGCGCAGCGCCGCCCGGTTTGAGCGGGCAAGTCACGCTGTACAAAGAACGTTTCCTGCACCTCGCCCTGGACCTGGCCTGGCAGGAATCACCCGGCGCCACGCAAAGCCTGAACCCGGTTGCGCCGCCCGCTGCTTACATCGACGAATCGCGTCGCTTGACCAGTGATCTTGTCCAGTATTTCGACAACCCACGCTTCGGTGCCATCGCCTATGTCCGGCAACTGGAAATCGCAGCTCCCGAGGCAGCAGCGGCGGAACCGCAGGGTTAGATCAACCGCTCGCCTGCTGCTCATCGCCGGGCGGCAAGTTTGACTCCAGCGACCGCTCACTGCGCGCGAACAGCTCGTCTGCCGGCTCATCGCCGCTGGGCACCATGGCTGCGACGCCCGTCGACACCGTGACGAATCTGGCCGCCGGGGATCGCGGATGATGAATGGCCAGGCCCCGCACGCGGTCGGCAATTTCAGCGGCAAAAACCGCGACCTCTTCTTCGCTGCCGGCGCCGACCAGGGCCGCGAATCGATCCGCATCTACCCGGGCCGCCAGATCACCGCAGCGACGCATCGCACCGCTGATGGCGTGACCGACCTTCCGCAGGCAAGCGTCCGCCGCGTGCCGGCCGAACACCTGTCGATAGCTGTCCATCGCATCGACCTGGAACAGGATGAGCGCCAGCCCCCGGCCGTCACGACGAGCCATTCCCCAGTCGCGGTGCAGTACATCTTCGAAGACCCGTCGATTGGGCAGCCCAGACACGGTATCCGTCCCCGCGGGTTCCCGGAGGCGTCCGTCGCGCGCTGCCGCCGGGCCGGGATGCGACAGCATCCAGTAGTCAGGCAAGCCCGGACGCTGGTATAGCGGCGCAACCCGCAGGGTGAGTTCGACCGGCGCGTCGCTGCGACTGCGCCACCGGTGCTCCAGCTCGCTCGCGTCCGCACTGGGCAGGTCACCGTGGGCCAGGAAGTCTCTGAGGCCCCGGCCAACCAGGTCGCCAGGATCCCAGCCGGTCAGGTCGGAGAAGGCCTCGTTCGCGTACACGATGGCGCAGCGCTTGCCCTTTGCCTCCACCACGAGGACCCCTGACGCACACTGATCCAGAGCCTGGGTCAGCAACTTTTTCGTCAGGTTAATCATTAGCTTAATTGGCTAACTTAATTTATTTCCACAAGTAATGTCCCCGGCCTCTCGAGAGGCCGGCCCAGCTTGTCTAAATATAGAAGGTCGAGGCGGGCGGGGTCTGTGAAGTGGATCACCGCCTGCCGAGCAGGCCCCGCAACAACTGGCTGACACCGGTCATCCCGTGGGCCAGGCTGGCTTCGATCTGGGCGTGGATGCCTTGTTCCGCCGGGCCCCGACCGGCTGCGTAATTCACCACCACGGCGCAAATCGCGTACTCCAGCCCGAGCTCACGGGCCAGGGCGGCTTCTGGCATCGCCGTCATGCCGACAAGGTCGCAACCGTCACGTTCAAGGCGATCGATCTCGGCTGCGGTCTCCAGGCGCGGCCCCTGGGTAGCGCCATAACAACCCCGATCAAGGTGCTCGATGCCGTGCGCCCGGGCCAGTTCCAACAGCTTGCCCCGCAGCGACGGCGACACGGGTTCGGTGAACTCTACGTGCCGAACCGGCCGGTTCATGTGATCTTCAAAGGTGTGCTCCCGGCCCCACGTGTAGTCGACGATTTGATCAGGGAAGACCAGCCGGCCCGGCAACGCGTCGGGGTGGATACCACCCACCGCATTGATCCCTACCACCCAGTCCGGTTCCAGTTCGTGGGTGGCCCAGAGGTTGGCCCGGTAATTCACGCAATGGGGCGGAATGGTGCACTCCAGGCCGTGCCGGGGCAGGAAATACCAGTCGTCATCGCCGTCGCGCCAGTGCAGCAGCGGCCCGGACGGCGGGCCGTACGGGGTATCTACCGTCGTTCGCACCAGGTGATCCCCTGGCACAAGAACGCCGGCCCCAGTGCCACCGATAACTGCCAGCTTTGCCATGTCAGCCCTCCCCTGCCAGCGCGTAAATGGCTGGCAAATGACGCCAGCGATGTGCCAGGTCCATGCCGCAACCAAACACATAGCGATCCGGCACCTCGACCCCGGAAATATCCGGGACCCGCCGACCGCGGGCCCGCATGTGTCGTTTGGTGACCACTACCGCGGTCAGCACGCGCGTGGCACCCAGCTGCTGGCAACACTGCACGACATAGTCGAGCGTAATACCTTCATCGTAGATGTCATCGACGACCAGCACCGTGCGGCCCTCGAGCCGGGCCCGAGGCGGCTGCAGCCAGCGCGGCTCGCCGCCACGCTGTTCGCCCGCGTAACGGGTCACATGGCAGTAGTCGATCTCGAAGTCCCCCGTCAGACGCTGCAGCAGGCGCGCCCCGGGGACGAGTCCGCCCACCATGACAATCAGCAAGACGCAGTCCTGCGCGTGAATTTCTGCTTGCAACGCTGCTGCCATCCGGTCCAGCGCCTGGTCGACGTCCGCTGCGCTGACGATCAGCTCCGCGCCCGCAGGCAACTCGCCGCCGTCAGCCATCCAGCGCGAGCACCGGACGCGCCAGCGCCGCCTCGAGTTCTGTCACGCGCGCCTGCCACTGTGCGCCCGCCTGCAGCTTGCCGGGAACCCAGTCGGGACGGCGGGGCCGCATCGCCGCCAGCCGGCCGTGACTGGCCGGTCCTGTATCAGCGGGGAGTTCCGCAATGGTCTGGGCTGCCGCTTCAGGGTCGTTGCAGATCAGTGCCATGTCAGCGCCAGCCGCCAGGCTCTGCCTGGCCCGCTCTGGGATGGACCCCGCCTCGGCGAGGGCCCCCATCGTGAGATCGTCGGAAAACACCGCACCGGAGAAGCCCAGGTTCTGGCGCAGTTCCGTCTGCAACCAGTAGGGCGACAGACTCGCAATGCGGCGATCGATGCGCGGATAGCGAACGTGGGCCACCATGATGCCGGCAACCCCGAAGGCCACTAGCCGCTGGAACGGCGAAATGTCTTCGGCAAGATCGATATACTCGCGCTGATCAACCGGCAGTTCCCGGTGGGAATCGGGCACGACACCGCCATGCCCCGGGAAATGCTTCGCCACTGCTGCCATGCCCGCATCGCGCATACCGGTCATCCACGACTCGGCCAGTTGCACGATTACGTCAGGGTCGTTGTGAAAGGCCCGGTCACCAATCACCTCGCTGAGTCCCCGATCGAGGTCAATGCAGGGCGCGAAACTCAGATCGACGCCCGCATCCCGCAGCTCTGCGGCCATGACCCAGCCGGCCAGCCTGGCCAGCCGCCGGCCCAGCCCCGGGTCCAGGTCGTACTGATGGCCAAACCAGCGCGCGGGAGGCAACGGGCTAAAACCGTCACGGAAGCGCTGAACGCGCCCCCCTTCCTGATCGACGGCAATTAGCACCTCGGGCGAAGACGCAGCGTGGATCTCCGCCGTGAGGGCGGCCAGCTGTTCGTGGTCACGATAGTTGCGGGTAAATAGAATGACCCCGCCCACCAGTGGTGAGCGCAGGCGCTCACGCTCGTCCGGCAGCAGGCTTTCGCCTTCCAGGTCGATCATCAGGGGCCCGAGCGTCATAGCGATACGGTCAGCTCAAGTCTGGATGTCCACTAACGTACCGGCATTCACCCGTTCGAACAAATCCATCACGTCACTGTTACGCATCCGAATGCAGCCGTGGGAAAAAGGCACGCCCATGACTTCGCGGTCCGGCGTGCCGTGAATATAGATGAAGCGCGCCATGGAATCGCAGTTGCCCCACCGGTTGCGCGCGGGTTCGCAGCCACAAAGCCACAGGATCCGGGTCAGAATCCAGTCCCGGTGCGGATAACGCTGCGCCAGTTCGGCGTCATAGATCTCACCGGTCGGTCGGCGGCCAACCAGCACGGCCCCTGCCGGCAGCCCGGCCCCGATGCGCGCGCGGATTCGATGCAGGCCGCGGGGCGTGCACTGACTATTACGCCGCTCGCCGGGCCCATAGCGCGATGTGGAGACTGCATAGTGCGCCAGTAGCCGCTCTTCGTCCCGAAGTTCCAGGGTCTGGCGGGTGAGGCTGACGACGAGCCGCTGCGCTGAACCGTCATGCGCCATGCAAAGAATTCCTGGTCAGCAAGGCCATGGTCTCAACATGCGCGGTCTGCGGGAACATGTCCATGACACCGGCCGCGTCCAGGCGATAGCCAAGCTCCGCGGTCAGTCGTTGCACATCGCGGGCCAGCGTGCCCGGGTGGCAGGATACGTACACGATTCTTGCCGGCTCGAAATGCGCAATCGCATCGAGCACGGCTGCCGCCCCACTGCGGGGCGGGTCCAGCAACACCCGGTCAAACACCTCGCCTGTCAGGCCGTCCAGCGCATTCGCAGTGGCCAGGTCAGCAAGGCGGTAGCTGACGTTTTGAACGCCGTTGCGCAGCGCGTTCGCAGCGGCCTGTTCAACCATGGCGGCGCTGCCCTCCACACCCGTGACGAAGGCCGCGCGGCGCGCGAGAGCAAGGGTAAAATTGCCGAGCCCGCAAAACAGATCCAGCACCCGTGATTGCGACGCAGGCGCCAGCAGTTCCAGGGCCTGGGCAACCATCTGCTGGTTGACCGTCTGGTTGACCTGGATGAAATCCGTCGGCCGAAACTTGATGTCGATGCCCGGCTCATCCAGCCGGTAGCGCAACGCCGCCGGTTCGGCGTCACCCGGCAGCGGCGCGATCGTGTCTGCCCCACCGGTCTGCAGGTATACGGACAACCCTGTCGTGCGGGCAAAGTCGCGCAGTTGCTCGATATCCTGCGGCGTCGGTGCGTCCAATACCCGGAATACCAGCGCCGCCCCGGTATCGCCGATGCCCACCTCGATCTGCGGAATCCGCTCCCGCAAACTCAGCCCCTCGATCAGGGCCGCCAGTGCCGCAAACCGTTCACCGACCGCCGGATGCAGGGTCTCGCAGCGCTCGGTATCCGTCACATAAGGGGCATGGCGCTCACGAAAGCCCACCAGGACGCGACCCTTCTTCGCCACATACTTGACACCCAGCCGCGCCTTCCGCCGGTAACCCCATGGCGGGCCGGCAATCGGCGGCAAAACCCGGTCGGGCTGTAAGCCACCAATGCGCTGCAGATTGTCCAGCAGTACACGCTCTTTCTGGCGCAACTGCGCGGCCCCATCGATATGCTGGAGCGCACAGCCACCGCAGGTACCAAAGACTGCACAGCGCGGCTCGACCCGGTCGGCGGATGCTTCCAGCACCTCCACCAGTTCGGCCTCGTCATAGTTGCGCCGCCGCTTGCGTACACGGTAGCGCACGAGCTCGCCGGTGATGGCGCCATCGAGAAAGACTGCCTTGCCTGCGCCGCGAATCACCCCGCGCCCCTCGGCCGTCGTGTCGACGACACGCCCGGTTAGCGCATCTTCGGCGTTCACCGCCATCGCGTCAGTCCGCCGGGGCCGGCCAGGCAGCGAGAAATTCCTGCAGATGGGGGGCGTCGCTGCCAGCCAGGTGCGCCCGCACGCGTCCTTCTTCCGCCGCCAGCGCGGTGTCGTCCAACAAGCCACGCAGATGCTGAAAGCGCAGGTAGATCAGGTAGGTATTGAGCACGTCCGTTTCGCAGTAGTCGCGTATTTGCTTCAGGCCACCGCTGCAGTAAACATCCCAGACCTTGTCACCTGACATGCCAAGCTTGCCGGGAAATCCCAGCATCACCGCGATTTCGTCGAGCTTCGCCCGGCTGCGAGGCTGGTACCCGGACAATACGTCCATCAGGTCGATGTGGCGCCAGTGAAAGCGACCGAGATAATTGTTGAAGCGAAACTCCCGATTCTCCTCACCCACCTCCCAGTACTGTGGTGACGCGACGCCGTGCTTCAGGGCGCGATAATGCAACAATGGCAAGTCGAAGCCGCTGCCATTCCACGACACGAGATCGGGCAGGTATTTTTCCAGGCCTTCGAAGAAGCGGGTGATCAGTTCAGCTTCGTCGCTGTCTTCGCTGCCCAGGCTCCACAACTTGAACTGGTCGCCGCGGCGGAGCGCGACAGATATCGCCACGATGCGGTGCTGATGCAACGCCAGGAATTCGCTTTGCGTTTCCTGCATCCGCTTGAAGGTCATGGCCTTGGCAACGCCCTCGTCCGACAGCGATGGTTCGATGTTCAGCAATTGCCGGCCGAGTGCCGTATCGGGGACGGTCTCGATATCGAACACCAGGCTGTTCACGCGCTACTCCTCGACAGCTCGTAACAAGACGGCCACGGCCACTACCAGGCCCGCTTCATCCGTCAGGCTCAGGTGGCCGTCGCCAATACCGAGTCCCGCGCACCGCGTGCGCCCCCGGGGCGAGAAAACTATTTCCGGCCTGCCGAACCGGTCGGGCAGAAACCCCGCATCGCGAATCCACATGCCGTTGGCAAAGCCGGTACCCATGGCTTTCACGATTGCCTCTTTGGCCGCGAAGCGCATCGCGAGGAAACGCTCCGGGCGCTTGGCGCGGCCGAACAGCGCCAGCTCTTCTGGCATCAGCAAGCGCTGCGCGAAGCGTTCACCGAAACGCGCGTAGGCAGCGTGCACGCGTTCTGCCTTGAGGATGTCGATGCCGATGCCGAAGATCACTGGGTTCGGGCCGCGATCATTAACCCATGCATGTCGCCTACCGCCCGGGCCAGCCCGTCGATGACAGCCCGGGCAATGATCGCGTGGCCGATATTCAGTTCCACGATTTCCGGAATGGCCGCGATCGCCTGCACATTGTGGTAGTGCAGTCCGTGGCCGGCGTGCACCGTCAGGCCCAACCGGTTGGCGTGACGCGATGCGCGCTGCAGCCGCTCCAGTTCCCGCGCCCGGTGGCCCTGCTCTGCGGCATCGGCATAGCAACCGGTGTGCAGTTCCACCACGGGTGCCCCCGTGCTGGAGGCGGCATCGAGCTGCGCCACATCCGGATCGACGAACAGTGACACGCGGATGCCCTGCTCGTTCAGCGTGCGGCAAGCGTGAGTCACGCGCTCGATCTGGCTCGCCACATCCAGGCCGCCCTCCGTCGTGAGTTCTTCGCGCTGCTCCGGAACCAGGCAACAGTCGCTCGGGCGCAGCTTGCCGGCGATGGCCAGCATCTCGTCAGTGACCGCCATTTCCAGATTCATGCGGGTTTGCAGTACATCTAGCATGATCCTCAGATCACGTTCCTGGATGTGCCGCCGGTCTTCGCGCAAGTGCACGGTAATCGAGTCAGCACCGGCCCGTTCGGCGAGCAACGCGGCATCCACCGGGTCGGGATACCGGGTGCCACGGGCCTGGCGCAGCGTGGCCACGTGGTCAACATTCACACCCAGCAGAATGCGATTGGCCTGAGACATTCGGGCAGCTCCACTGGCGCGCGAATCGCACGCGGCCCCGAATGTTCGCACTTTCGCCGTCGGGCCCGCAATGTGGCGTCAACGCGGCAGGCGCATCTCCGCAAATACCCGGCGGGTCTGCAGCGGCCGGTGGCCCAGGTGGTGATCCAGCAGCTGGCGCAGCAGCCGCTTTGCCAGCCGCAGATCTTCGGCGCCACGGAAGCTGCCCGCGGCGATGGCCTGCAGGCTGGCCCCGGTCAGCACCACGCGCTCGCCGCCGTCCCGATCTACCGGCACCGCGCCGCGTTCCGGCTGATAGGAGTAGCGCTGCCCGGGATCAATCGGCGCCCCGTGCAGCCCGTCCCGTTTGGCATCGAGGCCGTAGCCGGTCTCGTTCAGCAGCGCCAGTTCGAAGCGGCGCAACGGCACCTCGGCATCATCCGCACCCGCCAGGCCCGTCAGGGCCGCCGTGTAGTGCGCAAACAGTTCCGGGTGCGGGTCGCCCCGGGTCGTAAAACCCAGCAGCAGCTCGTTCAGGTAAAAGGCCGACAACAGGCGCCGGCCCTGCAAGAGCGCCGGCGGCGCCGCGGGTTCAGCGTTGCGCAACGTGCAGAGCGTGCCGCGGCCACTCCAGGACAGGTGCAGCGGACGGAATGGCTGCAACAATGGGCGCCAGCGGGCCTTGGGTCCGCGGGCCCCGCGCGCGACGAGGCCGAGACGGCCATGCTGGCGACCGAGCACCTCCAACAGCTGGCTGGTCTCGCGATAAGGCCGCGCATGCAGAATGTAGGCGGCTTCCAGTTCGACCCGATCGGCCTTCAACGGGGCTCCTCATACCCAAGCTGACGCAGCGCTGCTGCGCTGTCACGCCAGTTTGCCTTCACCTTCACTCTCGTCTCCAAGTGCAGGTGCTGTCCCAACACTTTTTCCAGGTCCAGCCGCGCCGCACGACCGACCTGTTTGATCCCTTCACCGCCGCGGCCAATCACCATGCCCTGGTGCGACGTGCGGTCGACCCAGATGGTCACGTCAGCCAGCAGCAGGTCGTCACGGCGCTCAAGGGCCCGCACCTCCACAGCCAGACCGTAGGGTACTTCCTGGCGCAGTGCCAACAACAGTTTCTCGCGAATCACCTCGGCTATCCGGAATTCCACGCCCCGGTCGGTTTTCATGTCCACAGGAAACAGCGGCGGGCCCTCAGGCAAGCGTTCTCGAATCAGCGTGAGCAAGCGCTCCAGGTTGTCTCCGGTACGGGCCGATACCGGCACGATGGCTTCCACATCCACACGCTGCGCACAGTCTTCGAGAAAGCCGAGAACCTTGTCTCGCGGGCGCACCAGGTCGAGCTTGTTCACCACCAGCAAGGCCGGCACACCGCTGGAGCGCAACCGTTCCCAGGCGAAGTCATCGCCCGGCCGCCAGCCCGTCGCCGCCACTACCAGCAGCGCTAGTTCGGCGCCGGCGAGGGACGCGCTGGCCGATTTCACCATCGCCCGGTTCATCAACTGTTTGCCAGGATCGTGCAGACCCGGCGTATCCACAAACACCAGCTGACAGTCGTCGCGGGACAGGATACCGAGGATGCTGTGCCGGGTGGTCTGCGGCTTCGGGGTGACGATGCTGATTTTCTCCGCAACCAGCGCGTTGACTAACGTCGACTTGCCCACATTCGGCCGGCCGACCACTGCCACAAAGCCGGAGCGGAAAGCCGTATCATCCACCGCCAATCTGCTCCAAAGCCGCAACCGCCGCAGCCTGTTCCGCCAGTCGCCTGCTGGTGCCGGTGCCGGCGGTTTCCAGCTCCAGATCCGCAATGCGGCAGCAACTGTGGAAAGTGCGCGCGTGCGCAGCGCCGGTGGCATCCACGAGATCGTATTGCGGTGGGGGCAGTCCCCGCGCCTGCAGGTATTCCTGCAGGGCGGTCTTCGCATCCACCAAGTCGGCCTCGGCCGGCAGCGCCCGGAGGCGAGGGGCAAAGAGGCGCTCGATCACGTCCCCTGCCGCAGCGAGACCGCCGTCAAGGAGAACAGCTCCTAACAACGCTTCCAGCGCATCAGCAAGCACCGCACTAAGCTGGTGGCCGCCGCTGCGATGCTCCCCGGCCCCCATGCGCAGCTGGGCTCCGAGATCCAGTTCGCGGGCGACTTCGGCCAGGGTTTCCTTGCGCACGAGGCGCGACCGGTAGCGACTCAGCGCACCCTCGCGGGCATCGGGTTTCTGTTCGTAAAGGGATCTGGCGATGGCCATGCCGAGAACGGCATCGCCCAGGAACTCCAGCCGTTCGTTATGCGCACCGCCGGCACTGCGATGAGTCAATGCAAGCTCCAGCAGCTGCTCGTCGACGAACCGGTAGCCCAGGCGCTGGGACGACCAGTCCGCCGCACTCGTCAACGGCGAATCTCTACGGCGTTATTGAAGCGGGCGAGGAGAAAAATGTTGGCAATGTAGGGCGTCTCGCGGTCATATTGCACCCGCACGCTGTAGCCAACTTCCGACTTCTTGATTTTGAAGTCCTGCCTCTGGACCGCATTGACCATCTCGATATTCAGACGCTTGCCGATCGCCGACTTGATCAGCTGAATCGACGGATTCGTCCCGTCCAGGTTTTTCTTCACATCTTCCAGCACGCTGACGATCTTCATGTGCTCAAGATAGACAGGCGTTAACTTCAAGCCCGCAAAACCGATTACCACCACGAGTATTGCGATGATCAGGAAGCCAATGCCCGTGATGCCACTTTGTCTGTTGCGCATGTGCCTACTCCTGTCGCCGATACTACTGAATTGCGCTGCCGATGCGCCGCCATTGCGGTGCCTTCGGAAACTCCCAGTTCATCCAGACTCGCACGGCCTTGCCAACAATGTTGCCCTGGGGGATGAGCCCCACTCCGCGATAGCGGCTGTCGCGGCTGTTGTCCCGGTTGTCGCCCATCATGAAATAATATCCCTCAGGGATGCGGTAGGTGCCCTCCTGACTGCGTTGTCCCTCGACGAGCAACACCGAATGCTCCTTATCGTCGATGGTCTCCCGCCCCAGCACAGCACGGGCGTTACCCGCGCCTTCGTAGGCTCCTACTACCTCAAAATCTACCGCTTCGCCATTAATGTAAAGGCGCTTGTTCACATATTCGATAGTGTCTCCCGGCAGGCCCACGAGGCGCTTGATGTAATTGGTGCTGGGATCAGCCGGCAGCCTGAATACCACCACGTCACCGCGAGCCGGTTCCCCAACCTCGACGATCTTCGTGTTCAGTACCGGCAGGCGCAATCCATATGTGTACTTGTTCACAAAAATGAAGTCGCCGATCAGCAAGGTCGGCACCATTGAACTACTGGGAATACGGAAAGGCTCGAACATGAACGAGCGTATAACCAGCACGATCAGCAATATCGGAAAGAAAGAACGGGCGTACTCGACGAGAACGGGATCACGCACCTCTACCGCGGCCACGACGTCGCGGCGGCGGCTGGCGAACAACAGGGCGTCCAGGCCCCAGATCAGGCCGCACAGGCCCGTGGCCACCACCAGCAATAAGGAGAAATCGAGACTCATACCAACTCGTCAGAACGCGCGCACACCGGGCACCACAGCCCGCCGGGGCGGACCATAGCACGGACCACGCCATGGGGCACGACTGGCCACTGCGTCAGTCACGGCCGACTTTGAGCACTGCCAGGAAGGCCTCCTGCGGTATTTCCACCGAACCAAGTTGCTTCATCCGTTTCTTGCCGGCTTTCTGCTTCTCCAGCAGCTTGCGTTTGCGCGTGACATCGCCGCCGTAGAGTTTGGCCGTCACATCCTTGCGCAAGGCCTTGACGTTGGCGCGAGCGATTATCTGCGACCCGATGGCGGCCTGAATGGCCACTTCAAACATCTGGCGGGGAATGAGTTCGCGCAGCTTTTCTACCAGCTCACGGCCCCGCGGCCGGGCCGATTCCCGGTGCACGATGACCGACAGGGCATCGACCCGCTCGCGATTGATCAGGACATCGAGCTTGACGAGTTGTCCCGGCACGAACCGCGAAAATTCATAATCGAAGGACGCGTGGCCGCGACTGATGGACTTCAGCCGATCAAAGAAGTCGAGCACGATCTCAACCATCGGCAGCTCATATTCCAGCGCCACCTGGCTGCCGACATAGTCCATACGCTTCTGCACGCCGCGCCGCCCTACGCAGAGCTGCATCACGGGCCCCACGAACTCCGGCGGCACCAGCAGGCTGGCACGAATATAAGGTTCGCGAATTTCTGCGCACAGTGAGGCGTCGGGCAGCGAGGCCGGATTATCCACCCGCATCGTTTCACCCTTGGTAGTGACGACTTCGAAGACGACCGTCGGCGCCGTGGTAATCAGCGCGAGACCATATTCGCGCTCGAGACGCTCCTGCACGATTTCCATATGCAGCATGCCGAGAAAACCGCAGCGAAAACCGAAACCCAGGGCCGCTGATGTTTCCACCTCGTAGTGCAGGGCTGCATCATTCAGCCGCAGTTTATGCAGCGCCTCCCGGCACTCCTCGAACTGCTCCGAGTTCACCGGAAACAGGCCGGCGAATACGCGCGGCTTCACTGCCTTGAAGCCCGGCAACTGCCCGTCCGCCGGCCGTGCGTCGATGGTTACCGTGTCGCCGACCGGCGCCCCGTCGATATCCTTGATGCCCGCGATCAGGTAACCCACTTCGCCAGGCTGCAGCGTCTTGCGGCGGGTCATCTTTGGCGTGAATGCACCCAGCTCTGTCACGACGTGACTGCGCCCGGTGGACATCACGCGAATCTTCGCGCGGCCGTCGAGCACGCCGTTCACCACTCGCACCAGGGAGACCACGCCCACATAGCTGTCGAACCATGAATCAATAATCAGCGCCTGCAGCGGCGCGTCGGGATCGCCTTCGGGCGGCGGGACACGCGCGACCAGCAGTTCCAGCAGATCGTCGATGCCCTCGCCGGTCTTCGCGCTGACCAGCGCTGCATGCTCGGTATCCAGACCGATAATCTCCCGCACGTCGTTCAGCACCCGCTCGGGCTCTGCCGACGGCAGGTCGATCTTGTTAACCACGGGAATAATTTCCAGACCCTGCTCTACGGCTGTGTAGCAGTTAGCAATACTCTGTGCTTCGACACCCTGTGCGGCATCCACAACCAGCAGTGCGCCTTCGCAGGCGGCCAGTGAACGCGAAACTTCGTAGGAGAAGTCCACGTGACCCGGAGTATCGATGAAATTGAGCTGGTACTCCTGGCCATCATGCGCCGTGTAGTTCAGAGACACGCTCTGCGCCTTGATGGTGATACCCCGTTCGCGCTCGAGATCCATGGAATCGAGCACCTGGGCCGCCATCTCCCGGGCCTCAAGACCACCGCAACGCTCGATCAGCCGGTCGGCCAGCGTGGACTTGCCGTGATCGATGTGCGCGATGATGGAGAAATTGCGAATGTGTTTCATGGACAAGGGGCGCGATACAACGTGCAGAGTATAGACGGCGTGGGACGCCGGCCGTCAGGTTAAACGGCTGTCTCTCGGTGCGACCTGGTCGAGCCAGGCCAGCACCGCCGGCCGGTCGAGATGGTAGTGGCAAAGCTCCACTCCCGCGGCAGAGACGACGGGTACCCGCGTGTGGTAGCGCTCGCGCAATGAGTCATCGAGGTCTATGTCCCGCACATCGACCACCGCCCGGCCGCGCAACAAGGGTTCTAGCTCACCGAGCAGGTCTTCACAAAGATGACAGCCGCGGCGGCTGAAAACCGTGAGTACAGGCGATGAGCTCACGACGCCGCAGCAACGGGCGGGTCTGCAGGCAGCAAACGCGGACCGTCACTATCGCGAACCAGGCGCCGCCCGACCATCACCCCGACCACGAGGCCGCCGAGGGCACCGGCGGTGGCCCATAAGTCGGCGCTGGTCGCAGCCAGGCCGGAGGCCAGCCAGGACCCGCCGAAAATCGTTGCCAGCGGCAGGCCATAAGCCACAAAGGCTGCCCGCAACATGCGCGGCGCCGGCAGGCATACCCGCACCCGCGCGCCGGGCGGGTAAAGCTCGCTGTCCGGCAATGCCAGCACACAGGTATCTGGTCCCCGGCGCAGCGCGTTCACCAGCGGCCCGATACCGCAGCCACCAGTCCCGGCACAGCCGGCGCACGCAATGACCGGGTCGAGTTGTACCTCGATGCGTTTCGTGCCGCAGCGAAGAACCGTACCCGTTCGCTCGAGCATCGAGGAGTTAACGAATACCGGGTGCGGTAGACAGCGCGATGCGCTCCACCGTAAGCACCGGCACTTCACCGACAGCCGTGATCAGGTGACCGTCACGGCTCGTTGTGTACGCGTTCGCAGCACCCATGCTCGACGCACCGCCGGATGCCCCACCCTCGGTCTGCGCCGCTTCGATGAATACGGAAACCGCAGCGAGACCGTCGGAATAAACCAGTTGCTCGGTGGGCATATCGGCACCTGGTGCGTACTTCGATTTCACCGTTGTCAGCATGAACCCGTCGGGCAGATCCGCAGCGCGCCAGTCAGCGGTCGGCATCTCATCACCCTCACTCACAGCCACGCCCCGCATCATCTCAAAACCGTCGGTATCGAGAGATGGCTCAAGCGCCGCATCGGGAATCTCTTCGGGCAGCCGGATCTCGGTAAACAAGATTTGCTCGAGCACACCGCCACCCGCATCCCGCATTTGAATCTTCAGCGGTAAGCCGGTGGCCTGATCCAGCCACAAGCGATAGCCATAGCGATACGAGTCCATGGGCTGCACTGCCAGGATCTGGCAGTTTCGACCAGCGACGGTGCCCTGTCCTTCGAGCGTCAGGTCGTACAAACGCTCGTCGAGGGATTCGACGCTGGGCAGACTACCCTGCAGCGGGCTCTGCGCTCGCGCCCTGGCGTCCCGCGGTTCGACATGAACCGCCATCTGGTCAGGAAGGATGCAAGTGACCAGGTCGTTGTTGCGAATGATCTCCCGGCCTTTGCCGTCCACGGCGGTAATGCGTTCGGCCACCTGGCCATCTTTGGCACGATGCACGATGCGCAGGATATCCGCTTCGCCACCGTGCATGTGCACGAGGCTGCCTTCATAGTTGATGTCTTCGACAGCGACCGTCATCCGCATCAGCCACTGGCGCGGCTCATCAGCCGCCCAGGCGTCGGCGACAAGCAAGAACAGCAGGAGAATGACACCGGCGCAAGCGCGCAGCCGGAACCCATCACTCACCAGGACGGCCTCCGCGGCTACTGGCCAGCATAACGTCCAGCGTGCCATTGACGACGTGGGAACTCATGACCTGCCGCGACAACCCCCCCGCGTAGTCGCCGTGGGCAACCAGGTATGCGGTCAGCCGCTCCGGCTCGATGGGCGCATCGGCCGGGCTCTGGAAATCTGCGTTGCGGATCTGGGGCACGATGGGTTGCGACGCCAGCGGTGTTTCCGGCACCGACACGCTGCCAAGGCTCAACAAGCCGGTCAGCACGACCAGTCCGGCAGCAGCCGCGATCCCGGCGGTGGCGAAAGCGCCCCAGTGACTCTCCCGGCGCGCCGGCGCCGACGCGTGTGCGGTCTCACCGGCCACCGCTTCACTGATGCGCTGCACGAGCCCGGCCCCGTTGCCGACGCCCGGCTCACCTCGGATCAGCTGCCCGATCATCGCGTAGCGCACCACCCTTGCCTGGTAATCCGTTTCCCGTTCGAGTCGCCGCAACAGCAACTCTTCTTCCGCTGCTGGCAGCTCCCCGTCCAGGAAGGCCGACAGCTGCTCTTCGATCACTTGCTTCATACTCATCTATCCTTCAGCGTCCCCACTGCCCGTCGACCAGGGGTTTGATACTTTTGTCGATCGCTTCGCGGGCCCGGAAGATGCGCGACCGCACCGTGCCCACCGGACAATCCATCGTCTGGGCGATTTCTTCATAACTCAGGCCTTCGGCCTCGCGCAGCGTAATCGCCAGGCGCAGTTCCTCCGGCAATGCCGCTACGCTGTCTTCCATTGTCTGGCGCAACTCGTCGCGCAGCAGCAGACCTTCCGGCGTATCGTCGTCGCGCAGCTTGTTGCTGATTGAGTTCTGCTCCGAGTCCTGCAGGTCCAGGTTGTACTCAATAGGCCGGCGGCTCAACGACACCAGGTGATTCTTCGCGGTGTTGATGGCAATTCGATACAGCCATGTATAGAAGGCACTGTCGCCGCGAAACCGGGGTATCGCCCGGTAGGCCTTCAGGAAAGCCTCCTGGGTCACGTCCTGGGCCTCACTAGGATCACGCACATATCGCATTACCAGGTTCACGATCTTGTGCTGGTACTTGAGCACGAGCAGGTCGAAGGCGCGCTTGTCGCCTTGCTTGACGCGCTCGACCAACACCTGGTCGTTACTGTTAACCGGCATGCCGCTTTGTCCGTCAGCTACGGCGCAGCGGCCGCCCGCCATAGCATTGACTGCGGCCCGCGCCGAAAGTTCGCCCGGATTAAGACCGGACCGTATGCGCCGTCAGCAAGTCTGATGCAGCGCAGCGCCCCGGTATTCTAAGTTGGCGGCAGCTTAAGGTGCACTCTTAGGCGCCGCCAGTCGTCCGTCGACTGCGCGGCCGACCACACCAAAGCGTTGTAACGGGCCCCGTCTCCACCCCGGAAAGCCAGCCCGGCCAACGGGCCGGCCAGCCAGGCCGCGCAGAGTTCGGCTCGCAACCATGTCGCACCATCGACCCGGAGCTGCCAGCGGCCTGCCGGCGAGCGCCTTGCCGCATAGCAGCGGCGGCGACCGAAAGCTTCAGCCTTCAGGGTCAGGGTGGTCGAGAAGCCGTTGGACCAGTTCATCGAGGGCCGCATCGTCGGCGGCCAGCCGGCCCGCCAGCAAGGCCTGAATGTCCGGATCCTGCATGGTTAGGAGCTGCTCGAAAGCCCGCTGCAGCCGCGGGCTCGCCGTTGCGTAGTCTTTGTCCATGTAGCCCATGAGCAGCACGTCGAGCTCGCGCATCCCCCGCCGGCACCGCCACCTCAGCTGGCGCAGGCGGGCGCCGTGGTCCACGGCCGTCGTCAAAGCCGGCGCACGGCAATCATCTGCTTGATCTCGCCGATGGCCCGCGCCGGGTTCAGATCTTTCGGGCACGCATTCGTGCAGTTCATGATGGTGTGGCATCGATACAGTCGGAAGGGATCTTCCAGTTCGTCCAGCCGTTCGCCGGTGGCCTCGTCGCGGCTGTCCACCAGCCAGCGATAAGCCGCCAGCAACGCGGCCGGACCGAGGTAGCGATCGCTGTTCCACCAGTAGCTCGGGCAGCTGGTTGAACAGCAAGCGCACAGGATGCAGGCGGACGGCGTATCGATCAGGTGCTGCTCGTCCTTGGACTGCAGCCGCTCGCGGTCCGGTGGCGCGGGTGTGCGGGTCTGCAACCACGGCTTGATGGATGCGTACTGCGCGTAGAAATTGGTCAGGTCTGGCACCAGATCCTTGACCACGAGCATGTGGGGCAGCGGGTAAATTTTGACATCACTACTGATGTCCTCGATGGCCTGGGTGCAGGCCAGCGTGTTCCCGCCGTCGATATTCATCGCGCAGGAACCGCAAATGCCCTCGCGGCAGGAGCGCCGGAAGGTCAGCGTCGAGTCCACTTCATTCTTGATCTTGATCAGCGCGTCCAGAACCATCGGCCCGCACTTGTCCAGGTCGACCTCGTAGGTGTCCACGCGCGGGTTCTCGCCGGAGTGCGGGTCATAACGGTAGACGGCAAAGCGGCGCACGTTGGTGGCGCCCGCCGGCGCGTGATGCGTCTTGCCCTTCGTAATCCGCGAATTCAGAGGTAACCGGAATTGAGCCATCGTGATGTTCTCTCGACCCGTGCTGAATCAGTAGACCCGCGCCTTCGGCGGGATGGTGTCGACCTCGTCCGTCAGGGTCTGGAGATTGACCGGACGGTAATCCAGCCGGATGCCCCAGTCGCTCTGCAGCCGGCTCAGCGAGTGCTTCATCCAGTTCGCGTCGTCGCGGTCCGGATAGTCCTCGCGAGCCTGCGCGCCCCGACTCTCCTTGCGTGCCAATGCCGACTCAATCGTGGCCAGTGCCTGCTCAAGGAGATTTTCGAGTTCCATGGTTTCGACCAGGTCCGTGTTCCAGATCAGGCCGCGATCTGCCACCCGAACATCCGCAAAGCTGTGCGCGCACACCCGGAGTTTCTCGACGCCTTCCAGCAACGACTCGCCGGTGCGAAATACGGCGGCGTGGTTCTGCATTACGCGCTGCATCTCCCCGCGAATTTCCGCGGTCGACCGCCCGCCGTCGGCCTGGCGCAGCTTGTCGAGCCTGGCCACCGCGTAGTCGCCGGCGTCGGCGGCCAGTGGTTTTTGCCTGATACCCCCCTGCACCATATCGGCACAGCGATGGGCGGCCGCGCGGCCAAAGACCACCAGGTCGAGCAGCGAATTGGATCCCAGCCGGTTCGCGCCGTGCACCGACACGCAGGCGGCCTCACCCACGGCCATCAGCCCAGGCACCGGCTCACTCGGGCTGCCGTCCTGCGACGTGAGCACTTCGCCGTGCACGTTGGTCGGGATACCGCCCATGTTGTAGTGCACCGTGGGCAATACCGGGATCGGCTGCTTGGTCACATCCACGCCGGCGAAAATACGCGCGGTCTCGGCGATGCCAGGCAGGCGTTCGTCAATGACTTCGGGCCCGAGGTGCTCCAGGTGCAGGAAGATGTGATCCTGCTCGGGGCCGACACCGCGGCCCTCACGAATCTCTATCGTCATCGACCGGCTCACGACATCGCGGGACGCCAGATCTTTCGCGTTCGGCGCATAGCGCTCCATGAAGCGCTCCCCGGCGGAGTTGGTCAGGTAACCACCCTCGCCTCGCGCACCCTCAGTGATCAGGCAGCCCGAACCGTAAATGCCGGTGGGATGAAACTGCACGAACTCCATGTCCTGCAGCGGCAGCCCGGCGCGCAACACCATCGCGTTGCCGTCGCCTGTGCAGGTGTGTGCCGACGTGCAGGAGAAGTAGGCACGGCCATAACCTCCGGTAGCCAGGATCACTCGCTGGGCGCGGAAGCGATGCAGTTCGCCGGTGGCCAGGTCCAGTGCCACCACGCCGCGACACGCACCGTCTTCCATGATCAGGTCGATGGCGAAGTACTCGATAAAGAAAGAGGCCTCGTGTTTCAGCGACTGCTGGTACAGCGTGTGCAGCATCGCGTGGCCGGTGCGGTCGGCGGCTGCGCAGGTGCGCTGCGCGGTACCTTCGCCGAAGTTGGTCGTCATGCCGCCAAAAGGCCGCTGATAGATGCGCCCGTCCTCGGTCCTTGAGAACGGCAAACCGTAGTGCTCCAGCTCGATGATGGCGTCGGGCGCTTCCTTGCACATGTACTCGATCGCGTCCTGGTCGCCGAGCCAGTCGGAACCCTTGACCGTGTCGTACATGTGCCAGCGCCAGTCGTCTTCGCCCATGTTGCCCAGCGCGGCGCTGATGCCGCCCTGGGCGGCAACGGTGTGACTCCGGGTGGGAAAGACTTTGGTAATGCAGGCGGTGTTCAAGCCAGCCTCGGCCAGCCCGAAGGTCGCGCGCAATCCGGCACCACCGGCACCGACCACCACCACGTCATAGGTGTGATCCGTGAACTGGTAATCGCTCATGTCGGTGCTCCCACCGACACAATGACGATGGCGTAGATACCGCCCACCGCCATAATCACGTGCACAAACTGCATCACCACCAGCGTCACCACCTTGGTCGCGCCGTGCACGTAGTCCTCGATCACCACCTGCAGGCCCAGGCTCGAGTGATAGACCAGCGTCAGCACCAGCAGGATCAGCAGGATCGCGTTGGCCGGCTCGGCGACCCATGCGGCCACCATCAGGTAGTTGCCGTGTTGCAGCCCCAGCAAAGCGTAGACAAACCACAGGCCCAGGGGCACCAACGCGACGGCAGTCAGCCGCTGGGCCCACCAGTGGCCGGCGCCCGTTTTGGCGGAGCCCATGCCGAGAACTCTGCCCAGGGGAGATTGCAGACTCATCTTCTAAAACCTCGAGTCAGGTCAGCGCGGCGACCCAGAAACCCACGGTCAGCACCAGCGCGCTGATTACGACCGTCCAGCCGCTGCGCTGCGCAGTGGCCTTTTCGAATCCGTGGCCGGCATCCCAGAACAGATGCCGGATGCCGTTGCCCAAGTGATAGAAAAAGCAGAACGTCCAGCCGAACAACAGCAACGCGCCGATGGGTCCAGCCAGCGACGTGGCCACCCGGGCGTAGGCTTCGTAACCAGCGGCGATGGCAATCAGCCAGCCGGCGAGCACCAGCGCGCCGAAAGACAGGGCCACGCCGGTGGCCCGGTGGAGGATAGAAAGCGTATTGGCTATCTGCCAGCGGTAGACCTCCAGATGCGGAGACAGCGGTCGTTCAGCGCGAGCCATGCCAGGTCTTCCCTTCGTCGTTGCAACAGCGGCTTGTTTCTGATTAATCGCGCGCAGACATGCAGGCGTATCCGCCGCAAGTCTGCGCAACTCGGTGGAATATCGTCACCAGGAGAGCGGCATCAAAAATCGATGCACCGGCCCCCGCGTTCCCAGTCACCATAACGGGTCGGTTCAGGGCCCTTGGGCCCGCCAATCTCACGCGGCCGTTCTGCATCCGGCGGCGACTTCTTTGCCTTGCCGACAGCGCGGTCAGCCCCGTCGACAGGCGCCGACGAAGGCTCGAGATGGGACTCGGAATGATCTGCTGACACCGCCGGAATTGTGCCAGAATGATCACCTCGTTTCATCCACCACCCCGGCTCCAAACACCCGCCATGGTTCCGTTTCGGCTCGACGGTCTCGGCGTCGTCCGCGTTAGCGGCGACGATCGAACAGACTTCCTGCAAGGCCAGCTCACGCAAGACCTGAACGAGGTTCTGCCTCAGCAGACGCGGCTGTGGGGATGGAACAACCCGAAGGGCCGCTTGCTTGCCGTCGGCCAGGCCCTGGCAACCGGCGACACAATCCTGTTGGTCATGCCGCGGGAACTGCTCGACAGCACCGTGCAGCGCCTGCAGATGTTCGTGCTCAGGGCAAAGGTCAAAATTGCGGCTACGAGCTTCCAGGTGGCCGGTCTGCTGAGCGGGCCTGAAAGCTTCACGGTCGACGGGCTCGAGCTCGGTTCGGCGGCGGATGCCAGTGCCACCGACGGCCAGGCCTGCGTGGCGCGGATAATCGGCGACCCCGCGCGGGCACTGCGCATTGCCCCGCCCGACCTGCCGCCGGCCGATGCGGATGCGCGGGGGGAAGCGGCCTGGCAGCTGGCCGACGTGCGGGCCGGCATGCCCGCCATTACCGCCGCAACGGCGGAAGCTTTCGTGCCGCAAATGGTCAACCTGGACCTGCTCGGCGGCATCAGCTTCACCAAGGGCTGCTACGTCGGCCAGGAAGTGGTGGCCCGGACCCAGAACCTCGGGCGCATCAAGCGGCGGATGTTTCGATTCGCTACACCCGTGTCGGCGGACCCGGGCAATGACGTAGTGGATGCCGACGGTGCCAGGGCGGGCAAAGTGGTGCGCTGCGCGGCGGCCGAAGAAGGCCACGAACTGCTGGCCGTCGTGCAACTGGTGTCGGCGGCTGACCCGCTGTTTGTCGGGGACGCTATGCTGAGTCCGCTGACCCTGCCTTACAGCGTCCCGGAAAACGCCTGATCAGTCACCCGGCGCATCCCGCAAGGCCGGGAACAGCAGCACATCGCGAATCGACGGCGAATCCGTCAGGAACATCACCAACCGGTCGATACCAACGCCGAGGCCTGCGGTTGGCGGCAAGCCGTATTCCAGCGCGGTCACGTAGTCGGCATCGTAGAACATGGCCTCGTCGTCGCCGGCGGCTTTGGCCCCGGCCTGCGCGCGAAAACGCTCAGCCTGATCTTCCGGGTCGTTGAGCTCCGAGAAGCCGTTCGCAATCTCCCGACCGGCAAGAAAGAATTCAAAGCGGTCCGTCCGCCATGGGTCACCATCCGTGCGCCGGGCCAGGGGCGAAACTTCCGCCGGGAAGCCGGTGACAAAGGTCGGATCCACCAGCTGATCTTCCACAGTTTTCTCGAAAATCTCTATCAATAACTTCCCGGAACCATATGATTTATCTACAGGTATCTGTAGTTGCTCGCAGACCCCGGCAAGGTAGTCGCGGTCGCGCAGGCGACCGGTATCCAGCTCCGGGTTGTACTCCGCCACCGCGCTCTCCACGCTGATGCGACGGAAGGCTTCACCCATGGCGTACTCCCTGCCCTGGTAGCGCAGCGTAGATGTGCCCAGGAGCTCTGCGACGAGGCTGCCGATCAGATTCTCCAGCAGGTCCATCAGATCGCCGTAGTCCGCATAGGCCTGGTAGAGCTCCAGCATTGTGAACTCAGGGTTGTGCTGTGTGGACACGCCTTCATTGCGGAAACTGCGGTTGATCTCATAGACCCGCTCGAAGCCCCCCACCACCAGGCGTTTCAGGTACAGCTCCGGCGCGATACGCAGGTAAAGGTCACGGTCCAGCACGTTGTGGTGGGTCACGAAAGGCCGGGCCAGGGCACCGCCGGGAATCGGCTGCATCATGGGAGTCTCTACTTCCATGAAACCCATTGCGTCCAGACAGGACCGCAGGTACTGAATCACCTTCGCCCGGGTCTCGAACACGCGCCGCGACTCCGCGTTCATGATCAGGTCCACATAGCGCTGCCGGTATCGCAGCTCCTGGTCCGTCAGCCCGTGAAACTTCTCGGGCAACGGCTGCAAAGACTTTGTGAGCAGCACGGCTTCCTGCGCCAGCACGGTCAGCTCGCCGGTGTTCGTGCGGAACAGCGTGCCGCGAACCCAGGCAATGTCGCCGAGGTCCCAAGCCTTGAAGGCCTTGTAGACGTCTTCGCCGAGCACGTCACGCTGGAGACGGAGCTGGATCTGCCCGGTGCGGTCCTGGAGCTTGGCGAAGCTGGCTTTGCCCATCACGCGTTTCGCCATTAGCCGCCCGCCAACACTGACCTCCACCGCCTCGGCTTCCAGGACCTCGTTCGTGTGCTCGGCGTAATGCGCGTTCAGCTCGCCGGCCAGGGCCGAGCGCCGGCGGTCGTTCGGGTAGGCGAAACCGTCCTCGCGCAGCGCATCGAGCTTGCGCCGACGTTCCGCAACGAGGCGATGCTCGTCTCTTCCGGCCCCTGATTCCTTGTTGCTCATTATTTTTGCCCTAGACGCCCTGCTTCAGGCTCGCCTCGATCAACTTGTTCAGGTCACCGTTCAGGATCGCATCCGGATTGCCGGACTCGACGCCGGTCCGCAGATCCTTCACGCGACTCTGGTCCAGCACATACGAGCGGATCTGGCTGCCCCAGCCGATGTCGGCCTTGGTGTCTTCAGTGGCCTGGGCTTCGGCCCGCCGCTTTTGCTCTTCCAGTTCATAAAGTTTAGCTCGTAACTGCTTCATTGCAGTAGCTTTATTCTTGTGTTGCGATCGATCGTTCTGACACTGCACCACGATGCCGGAAGGATTGTGCGTGATGCGCACGGCCGACTCGGTGCGGTTGACGTGCTGGCCCCCCGCCCCGCTCGCCCGGTACACGTCGATGCGCAGATCCGACGGGTCAAGCTCCACATCGATGGCGTCGTCGATCTCCGGCGAGACGAAGACGGCGGCAAAGGACGTATGCCGCCGGTTGCCGCTGTCGAAGGGGGACTTGCGCACGAGCCGGTGCACGCCCGTCTCCGTCCGCAGCCAGCCATAGGCATAATCGCCGACCACGTGCACCGTGGCACTCTTGATGCCGGCCACTTCGCCGGCCGACGCCTCGATCAAGTCGGCCTTGAAGCCATTGGCTTCGCACCACTTCAGGTACATGCGCAGCAGCATCTCGGCCCAGTCCTGGGCCTCGGTGCCGCCGGAACCCGCCTGGATATCCACGAAGGCGTTCGACGCATCGGCGCTGCGGTCGAACATGCGCCGAAATTCGAGCCGCTCGACGATTGCCACGAAACCGCTGACGTCACGCTCGATTTCCGCGGCCGTGGCCTCATCGTCTTCGGCGTCGGCCAGTGCCAGAAGTTCCGCCGCGTCACCCAGCCCCTGGTCCAGCCGGATCAGCTCGCCGACGACAGCTTCCAGGCGCGCGCGTTCCTTGCCCAGGGCCTCGGCCTCGGCCGGATGATTCCAGACGTCGGGATTTTCGAGGGCGCGATTGACCTCTTCGAGACGTCGCTGGCCACCTTCGAAGTCAAAGGTACCCCCTGAGGGCCAGACTGCGTTCCTGCAAATCCCTGATTGTGTGCCTGAGCGGGCTGAGTTCCATTGATCCGTCCTGCCGAGTCGCGCGAGAAGGCGCGTAATGCTAGTCAGTTCTGCGGACCGAGGGAAGACCTCGATCGATCGCTTCCATCCCAACACGCCGGCGGGCGCCCCGAATACCCCCGCAAGGCGGCATTGAGCAGTCCGTTGCAAACGGCCGGGTGTTCAGCTCGATGCGGGCATCCGCAGGACCGCCTTGGCGGCGCTGCCGGTCTGCGCTGCCGCCAGGGCCTCGTTGACGTCGTCGAACTCGAAGGTGGTCGTGTAACGGTCCATCGGCAACTCGCCAGCGGCGATGAGCGACGCTCTGATATGAACGCCTGTCCATTTCCGACAGTAAGCATGGGCGCCCCGACAGGCGAGGATGGTCTGCCCGACTCACCCTGACGACGCTTCGCGCTTCTTCAGACGCTCCATTGCAGCGCCTGGCCATAGCTCTGGATGGGCGCGCTGGCCGCCACGGCGGACGGTTTTCGCCATCATTACCTCCCGTCACCGGATCAACCCGGTAGACTCAAACAGTCAACAAGCGGAACGGACAACATCATGCCTACCGATGCGCAGCGCATCCAGACGGATCCTGACTACTACGAGCCCTTTCGGATTGCCCAGGCCTACCGGGTCGGGGACCTGATCATCACCTCTGGCCAGGCTGCGCTGGACAAAGCGGGCAACATTGTTGGCGCGGGTGACTTCGATGCGCAGGCCGCGCAAACCTTCGACAACCTTGCCGAGTTGCTAGAGGCGGCAGGCTCCGATCTGTCCAAGGTCATCAAGGTGACCATCTACCTGAAGGACATGGCCAATTTTCCAAAGATCCTCGAGCTGCGCGAAGTCTATTTCAAGCCGCCCTACCCCGCCGACACCATCGTCGAAGTCGCGTCCCTGGCCCTGCCGGAACTCGAAATCGAGGTTGAGGCCATTGCACTGGCCGAAGGTGCGGTGCGCGCTTAGCGTTGTGTCAGTCGGCCGGAAGTGCCGACTGCTTCACAGACCATTACCGCAGGCCAACCTAGTGTCATAATTGTTCGGTGTGTGAATCGGCGTGCGGCGCGCCAACGAGGGACCTGAACATGATCCGGTTGTTGTGTAGAAATTCGATTGTCGCCATTGTCTGCCTGATGCTGTCGGGCCTGAGTTACCCGATCAGCGCCAGTGCGAACTTCATTGCCACTGCCGACTACCTGGCAGCCGAAGACCGGCAGGTTCGCGTTGATCGCATCCAGGCCGCGTTGATGCAGGACCGCATCAGTGCGCAGCTCACAGAACTCGGCGTCGACCCGAACCAGGCCTCGCAGCGCATTGCCGCACTAAGCGATGCGGAACTCATGGAACTGGACGATCAATTCCAGGACCTGCCGGCCGGCGCCGGAGCCCTGGAAGCTGTCCTGATCGTGTTCCTGCTGCTGCTGATCCTGGACCTGACGGGCGTTACCAACGTGTTCCCCACGATCGGCCCGGGGAAAACCTAGGCTGCCAGGTCCTGGTCGTCATTGCCCGGCTGCAGCGCCCTCACAGCGTTTCGCAATCGTCTCTGCGCTGTCTGCCAGCGCAGAGACGATGGCGGGAGCCAGCTCCTCAACCGCCAGAGCGCGTTCGACTACCGCCTGCGCCTCGGCACACCGGCCCTGGTTCAATAGCAACTGCGACAGGTTATTCAACGCAGCCGCGTCGTCCGGCGAACGATCCAGCGCGACTCGGTAACTGCGCTCGGCGGCAGGCAGGTCACCGGCGGCGTAGTAGGCGTTCGCCAGCGCAAACCATGCGCCAGAACTTCCGGGCCAGTGCTCCACTGCCGCCCGGTAGGCAGCCAGGGCGGCTTCAGGCTGGCCGGCTGATTCAAGGGCGGCAACGGCTTGCAGGTACTTCGTCCGCGACGCCGCGACAGGCAGCCCGCCCGGACGCAGCACAACCACGGCCCAGTACTCACTTGCCCGCCAGCTGCGAAGAAATTTCGCCACCGACACCTGGCGCCGCTTGGTGGTGCCGGAGCGCAGGATCAATTCGCCGCGGTCCGTGTCATAGCCAACCACTACGGCGTAATGCCAGACAGGCGCAAAGCTCAGCCCGAGATTCTGCAGCACCAGCACCGGCCGGCCAACGGCCAGTTCTGGCAGCAGAGCGCCGAGTTGCGGCTCGATGACATACGGCAACCGGCCTGAGCGGCGGGCCGCCGCGAGCAGTTCCACTTGCAGGCTACCGCGGCGCCCGGGGATATAGACCTGGTCCACGAGCTGCTGGGGAGCGACAACGACACCCGAGTCCGTCAGCACCGTTGCCAGCGCAGCCGGGCCGCACTGATAGTCTGCCTGCGGGTAGAAAGGCGTGCTTTGCAGCTCAATGGACTCCGGCAAGCCTTGTCGTGCCCGTTCATTACGGAGCAACTGGCTGCCACCGCCGCAACTAGCCAGCAGGAACACGAGCAGCACAACTGCGAGAATTCGCAAAAACCTTTTGCCTAGTGGCCGTACCGGCGGGCGGCAGCTGTTTTCGACACGTCTTTATGCCAGATCTGTCGCGGCCCGAAGCCGTCTTTCCTGAGCCACTGCTCGGTATAGACAATCCGATCCGGATCAATTTTCAACAGCTGCATCTGCGGCGGCTGGTCCACGGGCTTGCCGAGCTGCACAGCGGAAGACTGCCATCGGTAGACCGTCAGGGCGTGGTCGTGTTCCGGTGTCCCCGGCTCCAGCAGTTCGGCGCTGCCGAACAACTGCGCGCCGCGCACACTCGCCCAGCCGGAGTTCTCGGCGTAGATCGAGAAACACACCCGCGGGTCCTGCTGCATGGCCTGCAACTTGGGACTCCCGGGTTGCGGCAGGATGTAAACCGCCTTGCCTTCCGCGTAGTACTCCACCGGACTCCCGATCGGCCCATTCCTGCCGACGGTGGACAGCACCCCCATCCAGTGGGTCGCGAGCATGTGTTCAATGCGCTCGGACAGATCTTCGCGGGGCAACTGCTTCGTCGGCCAGGGCGTTTCATGCAGCCACGGGTGCGCGGTCATCATCCCCTCTCCTTGCTCAGTCGGCAGCCTGAACATACTCTACGACGAGCTGTGGCTGCTCGAGCCCCCGGTAGCGATTGACATCCAGCCGGTAAACGAATCGCAAGACTTCTCCGGCAGGCAGCTTCGGCTGATTGAACGCGATGGCATCGATGGGCGCTCCGCCTGCCGGGTGTCTCACCGTCATCTTCAGATGTCGGTCCTTCAGCACCCGGGATTCGATGACCTCCAGCTCGCCGTCGAACTGCGGTTCGGGAAAAGCCTGGCCCCACGGTCCGGCGTCGGCCAGCTGGCGGGCCAGGTCGAGGCCGAGATCATCCGGTTCCAGACCGCCGTCGCTCCAGACCACGTCCGGCTGCTCGAGCAGCTCGCGGTGCAAGGCCAGTTCTTCGCGGAGCGCATCGCGGAACAGGCCGAGGTCTGCCGCACGCAGACTCAACCCGGCCGCCATCGCGTGACCGCCGAAACGCAACACCAGGCCCGGGTGGCGCGCCGCTACCGCGTCGATTGCATCGCGGATATGCACGCCGGGCACCGAGCGCGCGGAGCCCTTCAGCACCCCTGGCTCACCCGACTCGGCAAACGCCACCACCGGCCGCCTGGCCTGATCTTTGATCCGGTTCGCTACCAGGCCAACCACGCCCTCATGCCAGGCAGGATCGAACAGGCAATACGCATCCGCATGTTCGCGAGCGACCGCGTCTTTAGCGGCTTCGAAATGGACGCGTGCCTCGCCTTCCATCCGGACCTGCAGTTCGCGGCGCTCGCGATTCAGCAGGTCGAGCTGCTCCGCCAGCGGCAAAGCATCCTGCAGCGAAGCTGCCAGCAGGCAGTTGATACCGATGGACATGTCGTCGAGGCGTCCGGCTGCATTCAGTCGTGGGCCGATGCCGAATCCGAGATCGCTGCTGCTCGCATGAGTGATGTCCCGTCCCGACGCCCGGAACAGCGCCTGGATACCGGGCCGGGCATGGCCGGCACGAATGCGCCGCAAGCCCTCGGCGACCAGGATGCGGTTGTTGTAATCCAGCGGTACGAGATCTGCCACGGTCCCAACGGCGACGACATCCAGGCCTTCCAGCACCTGGCGCTGGGCTGCCCTGGCATCCAGCACGCCGGATTCGCCGAGTTCCCGGGCCAGCGCAGCCAGCACATAAAACACCACGCCGACACCCGCCAGGGCGTTGCCCGGGAAATCGTCTTCCGGCAGGTTTGGGTTCACCATTACCGCCGCCGCCGGCCGGTCGCGACCCGGCAAGTGGTGGTCGGTCACGATTACCTCCATACCCAATTCATTCGCGCGCGCCACACCGTCGATGCTGGAAACGCCGTTGTCCACCGTCATCAGCAACGCCGGGCCCAATTTCGCAGCCTGCTCGGCAATCGCAGGTGACAGGCCGTAGCCATATCGGAAGCGGTCCGGCACCAGGAAGTGCACATCGCCGAAGCCAAAGGCGCGCAAGGTGCTCACGGCCAGCGTGGTCGCGGTGGCACCATCGGCATCGAAATCGCCGATCACAACAATGCGTTCGCCTTTCACCCGCGCGACGGCCAGGCGTTCAGCAGCAGCAGCAGCGGCATGGAAGCTACCCACCGGTAGCAGGCCGGCCAGACGGGGCTCCAGTTCGGCTGGGCCCACCTGGCGAGCCGCGTAGACCCGGCGCAGCACCGGGTGCAGGCCTGGCGGCAGGCGTTCCAGTTCCGCAGCCGTTGCGGCGCGGCGATGTATCTGGCGACTCACCGGGCGTTGACCGGATTGGCGGCTGCGGGCCGGCCGGCCATCAGGCTAGACTGCATCAAGGAGAACCCCGCACATGCAACTGGATCGCGAACCTTCCGCCAGCGTTTTTGTCCGGTCTTTCCGCCCTGGCCATCTGAGCCTGGCGGATCGGGAGATCACGTCGGCTGTGATCCTGACGCCCACCGCTGTCATCACTTCCTGGTCGCCGCCCGCTGTAGCCTTGTTGAGCATAGACGATTTCGCGCTGGTGCTGGAGCACGAGCCGCAACTGCTGCTCCTCGGCACAGGCACGCAGCAGAAATTCCCGTCGCCCCATGTCGGTGTGCAGATCATGCGCGCCGGAATCGGCTTCGAGGTGATGGACACCCGCGCCGCGTGTCGCACTTTCAACGTGCTGGCCGGCGAGGGACGGAGTGTGATGGCGGCACTGCTGCTGGACTGAGCGGCGGTACGCGCCTGCGCAGTGAGACCGGCTAAATCGCATCGTCTGACTGTCAGCGCTGCGGCAAATACGCGAGGGGGTTCACCGGCTTGCCATCGCGCCGGATCTCAAAGTGCAGCAGCGGCTTGCGCCCCGGGCCCTCGCCCATCCGCGCGATTTCCTGCCCGCCGTTGACCCGCGCGCCCTCTGTCACCAGCAGCGCCTCGTTGTGGCCGTACGCGCTCAGGTAGGTTGGGTTGTGTTTGATGATAATCAGCTGCCCGTAGGTCTTGAGCCCGCTGCCGGCGTAAACCACCTGGCCGCCCGATGCAGCGCGCACGGTTTGTCCCAGTCGTCCGCCAATCTGCATGCCGCTCTGGGTTCTTGGCGATGCCCCGAAAGCCTCGATCACGGACCCGTCAACAGGCCAGCGCCAGTCGCCTACAGGTACGTGACGGGTGGCAGGCGCTGTCCGTGACCTGGGCTTCGACGTGGAACGACTGCTGGCGGCCACCGCACCGTCCGCTCGGCTCAGGCGCAGGCGTTGCCCGGCATAAATCAGGCTACCGTCCCCTAGACCGTTCCATGCCGCGAGCTGGCGTTGATCCAGCCCGTAGCGAAACGCGATGGAATACAGCGTCTCACCCTCACGCACTGTGTGGTAGTCGGGCTCCCAGCGCAGCGCACTGGAACAGCCGCTCAGACCGGCGGCCACCAGGCCGCTCAGCGCCGCAACAAGAAATAGCCGGCGACCAGCAAGACCACTAGAGCCCATCCAATCACGTCCACATACCGTTTCAGGCGGGCCTCGACCCGCGGGCCACCCCACGCAATCAGCGTGGCCACCAGGAAGAAGCGCGAGCCGCGACCTACCAGCGAGGCCACCGCAAACACCGGCAGATTCATCGCCAGGGCACCCGCCGAAATGGTGAATACCTTGTACGGTATCGGCGAAAAGCCCGCGGCCAGCACCGCCCAGAAGCCCCACTTCAAAAACCATTCACTGGCACGCTCGAATTCGTCGACGTAACCAAAGCGCTCCAGCAGCGGCATCACCGCATCGATGGCCCAGACACCGATCGCAAATCCAGCCAGGCCACCGAGCACCGAGGTGATGGTGGTCAACCCGGCCAGCCAGGCGGCGCGTTGCGGCCGGGCCAGCACCATTGGCGCCAGCATCACGTCGGGCGGGATCGGAAAAAATGACGACTCGGCGAAACTCAGCGCCCCCAGGTAGGCCGGCGCGTGGCGGTGTTGTGACCAGCGCATGACCTGGTCGTAAAGCCGGGAAAAGATACCCATCAGCCCCGACCCTCTACCAGCGGCACGAAGGATACGTCGCAAAGGTGTTCGCGCTCGAAGCCGGCAGCCGTCCGCGTAATGCGAACCAGTGATTGTTGCCCGGCCGAGCCTACCGGCATCACCAGTCGCCCGTCCACGGCCAGCTGTTGCAACAGGATGTTCGGTACTTCCATCGGTGCCGCCGCTGCAAGGATGCCGTCGAAGGGTGCCTGCCCAGGCCAGCCTTCCATCCCGTCGCCGTGGCGGTAGCGCACGTTGCCAATGCCGAGACTGCCGAGCCGCCCCTTGGCAAGTTTCAGCAGCGCAGCGATGCGCTCAATGGTAAACAGCTGTCGGCAGAACGACGCCAGCACCGCGGTCTGATATCCGCAGCCGGTGCCGATTTCCAGCACTTTGCCCAGCGGGCGGAGGCCGTTGCCGGTTTCTACCAGCGCCTGGGTCATCAGGGCCACTACGAATGGTTGCGAGATCGTCTGGCCGTGACCGATAGGCAAAGCGCTGTCTTCGTAGGCCCGGGAGGCCAGCGCTTCGTCAACGAACAGGTGTCGAGGCACGTTGCGAATGCGCTCGAGCACCGCCGGTTCGTGAATCCCCTGCCGGGCGAGCCGCTGCACCAGGCGGTCGCGGGTACGCGCCGACGTCATGCCGATGCCCTGGGGGTCGGGTCCTTGCGTTACCACCATGCCGTATCTCGAATGCTCAGGCCGAAACCGGCAACCAGCCAGCCAGGTGCTCCACGGCGTCGTGGCGAGTCAGGTCAATTTGCAGCGGGGTCACGGACACGTAGCCGTGTTCCACTGCATGAAAGTCGGTACCGGCGCCGGCATCCTGACCGGGTCCGGCCGCCCCAACCCAGAAGACAGTCTGGCCCTTCGGGTCCTCGGCAGTCACCACCGGCTCGGCCTTGTGTCGATAGCCCAGGCGCGTGGACTGAAATCCCCGCAACTCGCCCACCGGCACGTCCGGCACATTGACGTTCAAAATGGTGTCCGACGGCAATGGGTCGTCGATCAGGCGCGTCAGCAGGGTTCGCACGGCCTGACCGGCCGTGTCGAAATGTCGCGGATCGACCCCCACCAGCGATACGGCAATGGCCGGCAAACCGAGGAAGCGCCCCTCCACGGCGGCCGCCACCGTGCCGGAGTAAAGCACGTCGTCGCCAAGGTTAGCGCCGTGGTTGATGCCGGCAATCACCATGTCCGGCTCTTCTTCCAGCAGCCCGGTGATGGCCAGGTGGACGCAATCCGTCGGCGTGCCGTTGACGAAATACATGCCATCGCGGGTGCGCCCGGCCCGCAGCGGCGTGGTCAGCGTCAGGGAGTGACTTGCACCGCTCTGGTTGCGGTCCGGAGCCACGACGACTAATTCGGCCAGGCCGTGCAATGACAGGGCCAGGACCGCCAGGCCCTCGGCCTGGTAGCCGTCGTCATTACTGAGCAGTATTCTCAAGAGTGTCGCACCCGCTACCATTGACGCTCGCGGCATGGAAGACCGCGCGACGAGGACCATGAGCAAGGAAAGGCGCAACGATAGCAAGTCGAGTGAGGCCACGCTATTCCGCGAGGCCATGCGCGACGTGCAGCCACTGTCCGGGGTGCGGCGCAACGTGGACAAACCTGCGCCAAAGGCCCGCGCCTACTTCCGGCGACGGGATGAGGCCCGGGCGCTGCAGGAATCCCTGGAGCCACCGCCCGATGGCGCCGACCTGGAGACGGGCGAGGAAATGGCATTCCGGCGGCCCGGGCTGCCGATCCGGGAATTCCGCAAACTCAAGCGCGGCCAGTTTGCGGTGCGCGACGAACTGGACCTTCACGGTCTGAACGCAGAGCATGCCCTCGATGCAATGCGGGACTTCATTGCCGAGGCCTCCGCCCACGGGACACGCTGCGTGCGCATTGTTCACGGCAAGGGGCTCGGTTCCGGTCCACGCGGCCCGGTGTTGAAGAATCTGGTCAACAAGTGGCTGCGCCGCTGGGACCCGGTACTGGCGTTTTGCAGGACACAACCCCGGCATGGCGGCACCGGCGCAGTCTACGTGCTCTTGCGGCGCTAGCGGGTCTCTTTCAGCCGCGCCACCAGCCTGTGCATTTCGCGCTGGGTCTCCTCGCTGAACCAGTAGTCCGTTGCCACCTCTGCGTCTGCCGAGCGGGAGAGATTCTGCAGCAGGTTCGCCTTCGCCTGGCGGCGGGTTTCATTCATCGCGACCGGCGGCAGCGCCGCGACTTCGCGACACCACTCAAGAGCCCGCGGCACGACGTCGGCGACAGCCACCAGTTCGTCGACCAGCCCGATTTCCTGCGCCTCGGCAGGGTCGATCAGCAAGCCCTGCGTTACCAGGCGCCGTGCATGCCGGGCGCCGACCACGTCTGTCAGTGCAGCAATAATCGTGGACGGCACCGGCAGCCCCACCCGCACTTCGTTGAAGCCGATCTTGAATTCACCTTCGGCCGCAACGCGATAATCGCAATGCACCGCAATGACCGCACCGCCTGCGGGGCTGTGGCCGGTAATGGCGGCGACCATCGGCACCGGGCTGGTGGCCACCGTGCGCATCAGGCCAAAAAACAGCTCCCAGAATTCGCGAACTGCGCTGCGCGGCAGGGGCAGAAGTTCCGGAACGTCGAGACCGCCGCTGAACATGCCCGGCTGCCCGGAAATCAGGATTGCGCCGGCGCCCTGGGCGATGGCCTGGCGCAGGCCGTCGGTCAGATCCATGACGAGCGCCGCATTCAACGCATTGGCAGGCCCGCGATTCATGCGCACCTCGGCGATGTTGTCATGGTCAATCAGGTCCAGCATTCTCGTCCTCCGTTGGCGGCACCGCGCGCGCATCCCGGAACTCGCCCAGTTCACGCAGCAATACCGTCGCAAAAGCGCCTCGCGGCAGCTGGAAGCGCAGTTCCACGCCGCCTTCACAGGGCTCGCAAGCCAGCTGCTCCGGATTCAGGCCCAGGGGTCGCCGCATCATGCGCACGCGCTGCCGTTCGAGCAGGGCAGTAGTTTCAGGGAACAGATCGAACCAGGCCTGCTCGAGTTCCAGGGCCCGTTCGCTGGCACGATTCTCACCCGTGCCCCACATCAGTCCGCTGGCACCTCCCTGCGGCGAGGGTATCTCGCCGGCCAAGGTGGCATCCCAGCTGTGCTGGACGATACGCATGGCGAGATAGCCGTTGAACAGCGCCCCGCGCAGGGCCGACAGACCAAAGCCCCGAACTTCGCGATTGGGGCGGCCAGGCCCGTTCAACAGCTCCAGATTGCGGGCATTCCGGCCGAACCGCTGGGCGCCGAAATAGTTAGGCGCCCCGTGCTCGGCGAGCGTCGCGACACCGCGCTGTAGCACTGGCAGATCGGCATCGAGTTCGCGAACCACGATGCGGAAGTGATTGGCCGCCACTTGCCCCGTGCGCAGCTTCGCCGTATGGCGCACCGCGTCGAGGATCTCCACACCTTCGGGCAGCTCGAGCTCCGGATCCGGACGACCCGGCAGGTGCAGACTGAACCACTGCTCTGTGACCGCATGGCGATCTTTCAGCCCCGCGTAACCGACCGCACCGTAAGCCACACCGGCACTGTCTGCGAGGCGTTTGGCAACCCAGCGGGTATTCTGTCCGGTCTTGCGCACCCGCAGGTAAAGGTGCTCACCCTCCCCGGACGGGTCGACATTGAGCTGCTCGACCACTTCGAAGTCGGCCGGCGTGTGCCGAATGATCCCGGTGGCAAGGGGCAGGCCGTGAGCACGAGGCAGCAGCGCAAAATCGGCGGCGTAACGCAGCCGCTCAATCTCTGCATCGGGCAGCATGGCGCTCAGCGCGACTCGCCAGGTTCCGGCGCGTCGCTCACCACGTAAAAGGTTTCGTTGGGGGCGATTAACCCGAGATCGGCGCGCGCCCGTTCTTCCAACGCACTGAAGCCGCTTTTCAGATCGCGGACCTCCGCATGGAGGCGCTCATTGCGATCGGCGAGTTCGGTGTTTTCGGCACGCTGGTGGTCGACCCGGTGCCCCAGCCGCTGCATGCCTGCCACACCGTCGCCCGACACCCACAGTCGCGCCTGCAGCAGGATCAGGCACACGCCGAGGACGATCAGCGTAATGCGCAGAAAAATCGGCCGGCGCACCTGGTTCATCAGAGACTGACCGGAAAGGCCTCGCGGCCGGCGTAGCGTGCTGCGTCACCAAGGTCTTCCTCAATACGCAGCAGCTGGTTGTACTTGGCCATGCGGTCGGAACGGCACAAAGAGCCGGTCTTGATCTGGGTGGCCCGGGTACCGACAGCTATATCGGCAATCGTTGCGTCCTCTGTTTCGCCCGAACGGTGCGATACGACCGCGGTGTAGTTCGCATCGACAGCCATGTCGATGGCCGCCAGCGTCTCCGTCAGGGTCCCAATCTGGTTCGGCTTGATCAGGATTGAATTCGCGATGCCCTCGTCGATACCCCGCGAGAGTATCGACGTATTCGTTACGAACAAGTCGTCACCGACCAGCTGGATCCGCTGGCCCAGAAGCTGGGAGAGCGCGGCCCAGCCCTCCCAATCGCTCTCGTCCATGCCGTCCTCGATCGTAATGATCGGGTACGCGTCCACCAGCCCGGCAAGATACTCGGCAAATCCCGGCGCGTCGTAGTGCCGATTTTCCCCGGCCAGCTCGTAACGACCGTCCACATAGAATTCGGAACTCGCAACATCGAGGCCGAGCCACACGTCGCGGCCGGGATGAAAACCCACCTTGTCGATGGCAGTCATGATCGTGTCGAGGGCCGCCGCGTTGGACGGCAGGTTCGGCGCAAAGCCACCCTCGTCGCCCACCGCGGTATTCAGCCCCTGGCCTTTCAGCACGGATTTCAGCGCGTGAAACACTTCCACGCCGTGACGCAGGGCCTCGCTGAAGCTTGCAGCCCCCACCGGCAGCACCATGAATTCCTGGATGTCCACGTTGTTGTCCGCATGGGCACCACCGTTGATGATGTTCATCATCGGCACCGGCATCGTGAAGGGCGCCTCCCCCAGGCAGCGGTACAGGGGCTGGCCCCGCTCCGCTGCGGCTGCGTGGGCCGCGGCCAGCGATACGGCGAGGATCGCGTTGGCGCCGAGGCGTGATTTGTTGTCTGTGCCATCGAGCTCGATCAATCGCTGGTCCAGGCCCGCCTGGTCCGTGCCCTCGGTACCGAGCAACGCATCGCGAATGCTGCTGTTCACATTTTCGACGGCGCCGCGTACACCCTTGCCGAGATAGCGCTGGGCGTCGCCGTCGCGCAGTTCCACCGCTTCGCGTGAGCCGGTGGATGCACCCGACGGCACGGCTGCGCGCCCCGCCGCGCCGCTGCCGAGCCGAACCTCGGCTTCCACGGTAGGGTTGCCCCGCGAGTCGATAATCTCGCGGCCGTGTATGTGCGCGATTTCAGTCATTGTTGGTCGATACCTTAGTCATCAGGGCGCCCGCTAGTCAGACATTCCGGCTTCTGGAAGCGGTCTGGACTTCACGACACGATCGAGCTCGGCCAGCGACTCAAGCAACGACCGCATTCGGTCCAGGGGCCACGCGTTGGGGCCGTCACTCAGCGCGGCCTCGGGATTGGGGTGGGTTTCCATGAATACGCCGGACACGCCGGCCGCCACGGCAGCACGGGCCAGCACCGGCACGAACTCGCGCTGTCCACCCGAGGCATCGCCACGACCGCCGGGCAGCTGCACAGAATGCGTCGCGTCGAAGACCACCGGGCAGCCTGTCTCGCGCATAACTGCGAGCGAGCGCATGTCGGAAACCAGGTTGTTATAACCAAAGCTGAACCCACGCTCGCAGACCATTACGCTGTCGTTACCCGTGCTGCGGGCCTTGGCGACGACGTTAGTCATTTCCCAGGGCGACAGGAACTGGCCCTTCTTGATGTTCACCGGCTTGCCGGTACGTGCGACGTTGACGATGAAATTCGTTTGCCGGCACAGGAAGGCGGGTGTCTGCAAGACATCCACGACCTCGGCAACCTCATCAAGCGGTGTGTCTTCGTGCACATCGGTGAGTACTGGCAGCCCAAGCTGGCTGCGCACCTCGCCCAGTATGCGCAGCCCTTCGGCCATGCCCGGCCCGCGGAAGCTCTTGACGGACGAGCGATTGGCCTTGTCGAAGGAAGCCTTGAAAATAAACGGCACGCCGAGGGTACTAGTGATTTCCTTGAGCGTGCCGGCTGTATCCAGTATCAGCCCCTCACTCTCGATGACGCACGGGCCGGCAATCAGGAACAGAGGCTGATCGATGCCCGCCTCGAAACCCGCGAGCTTCATGCGCCGGCCACGGCCTTGAGTTCACGCTCGCCAAAACGACGAGCGGCAGACACGAAGCCGGTGAACAGCGGATGACCGTCGCGCGGGTTGGAAGTGAACTCCGGATGGAACTGGCTGGCAACAAACCACGGGTGATCAGGGAGTTCAACCATCTCCACCAGCCCATCGTTGGACAAGCCGGAAAATCGCATGCCGGCTGCTTCGAGTTGCTTGAGATAGCCGTTGTTAAATTCGTAGCGATGGCGGTGGCGCTCGCGAATCACATCGGTGCCATAGAGCTGCCGGGCCAGGGTGTCAGGGACCAAGCGGCAATCCTGCGCGCCCAGGCGCATGGTGCCGCCCATTTCGGAGGCTTCGCTGCGGCTCTCGGTGATACCCGAGCGATCTTCCCATTCAGTGATGAGCGCCACGACCGGGTACGGCGTACTCTTGTCAAACTCGGTGCTGTTGGCACCCGCCATGCCGGCCACGTTACGCGCGAATTCTACAATTGCGGCCTGCAGCCCCAGGCAGATACCGAGATAAGGAATCTTGTTCTCACGCGCGTAGCGCACGGCATCGATCTTGCCTTCGAAGCCACGGTCTCCAAAACCGCCGGGCACGAGAATCGCATCAGCATCGTGCAATGCGGACAGGCCGTCTTTTTCGAGTTGCTCTGATTCGAGGTACCGAATGTTCACGCGCGTGCGGGTCTGCACACCTGCATGCACCAATGCCTCGGACAGCGAGATATAGGAATCCCGCAGGTCCATGTACTTGCCCACCATGCAAACCGTAACGTCGGTCTCTGGATTGCGCTTCGATGCCACCACTGCTTCCCATTCACTGAGGTCAGCGGGCGGCACGTCCAGTCGCAGACGATCGACAACAATCTCGTCGAAACCCTGATCACGGAACACCATGGGCAAGCGATAGGTGTCTTCCACATCCATGGCTGAGATCACTGCTTCTTCCCGAACATTGGTGAACAATGCAATCTTGCTGCGCTGCTCGTTGGGCACCGGCTGCTCCGAACGGCACACGAGGATATCCGGCTGTATTCCAATCGACCGCAACTCTTTCACGGAATGTTGCGTGGGCTTGGTCTTGATTTCCTGGGACGTGGCGATATACGGCACCAGCGTCAGGTGCACGTAAACCACATGGTCGTGGCCAAGATCCACGCCGACCTGGCGAATGGCTTCTATGAAGGGCAGCGATTCAATATCGCCCACCGTGCCGCCGATTTCGACGATACAGACGTCGGCCTTACCGGCACCCAGGCGGATGCTGCGCTTGATCTCGTCGGTAATGTGGGGAATTACCTGCACGGTGGCGCCCAGGTAGTCACCGCGCCGTTCCTTCGCAATCACGCTGCCGTAGATGCGCCCGGTGGTGAAATTGCTGTGCCGGCCCGTGGTCGTGCGCACGTAGCGTTCGTAGTGGCCGAGATCGAGGTCGGTTTCCGTACCATCCGCGGTCACGAAAACTTCGCCGTGCTGAAACGGGCTCATCGTGCCAGGGTCGACATTCAGGTACGGGTCGAGCTTGATCATGCTGACCGTCAGCCCCCGCGACTCGAGGATCGCCCCCAGGGATGCCGACGTAATACCCTTGCCAAGGGAAGAGACGACGCCACCGGTTACAAATACGAACTTGGGCATGCAGTCAGCTCAACTCCAACCGGGCCAGAAAGACTTGCGGCGCCGTGCTTGCCGCGACAGCACCTGGATGCAGAAATACATGGGCCGGAGAGGCTTCTGTCCCGTTGCCCGTGGGGCACCCTGGACTGGGAAGCTTGCTCCGGCCGATTGCAGACTCCGCATCAGAGGCTGTTTCCAGTGTCAGAATGTTACTAGAACGGCCCCGTTGGCTCAATGAAGTCAGCGTCATCGCGGCGCTTCAACGCAGCCGCTCCCCTGGCGCCCAGGCGATTTCCAGGTCGCTGGCAAAGCCACCGCCCTGCCCGTCTTCCGCGTACCAGAGCCCGCCTACGGTTAGCAGTTCATCACCACTGAACACCAGGGGCACATGCGGGCGCATCCAGGGCACGATGCCACCGGCCTGGTACAGGCTTTTCAGGCTCACGTGCTGGCCGTGTTGCAGCAAGCGCTCGCCGCCATGGCGAAACCGGACGGTCAACGGCGGCCCGGCAAGGGCCGAGCTGCCTGCAACGCGCGAACGCAACGACAGGCGGCCGGCCAGCGAGCCAAGCTCCAGGGTTGCGATGCCGTCCCACTGCCGGGCGCACGGCACCGGCTCGTGATCGGGGTGGCAGCGCAACAGGTAGAGCCGGTCGCGGTAGCGACGCAACTCGCCCGCAGGCCAGCTTAATCGGGGCGCCGCGTCGACCCGGGCATCGCACAACTGATTGAGTCCCTCCTGAAGGGCTGCGGCCGTTGGCGGTGGCGCGCCGTGCTCACGCAAAAACCAGCGCACGAGATTGTGCTGCCGACGGGAGCTCAATTCGCGCAGCGCGCCGAGGTCAATGGTGTCGTCGTCCACCACGCGCGCGGCGTCGAGCTGGGCTAATTCGTCCAGGAGGTGCGCGGCGGCGTCGGCAAGCCGCGCGGTCCGGGTGACGGTGTCGGGCGCCGCCGGCCAACGGAGTCGCAGCGCCGGGAGCACGCTGTGGCGCAGATAGTTGCGATCGCGCCCTTCGTCGCGGTTCGACGGGTCCTCGATCCAGCTCAGGGCGTGTTGCCGCGCATAGTCGGCGAGCTGACCGGCACCGGCCTGCAGCAGCGGCCGGACCAGGTAGCCAGGCCCGAATGATGCAAACGGCCGGATGCCGGCCACACCGGCCGGCCCGCCACCTCGCATCAGGCGCAGCAACACCGTCTCGAGCTGATCGTCGCTGTGGTGGGCCGTCAGCAGGAACTCGCCGGCACCCAGCCCGGCGCGCAACGCGCCATAGCGGGCATCGCGGGCCGCTGCCTCCAGCCCACCCTCGGCGCCCGCCGGCGATATCCGGACACGGGCAACCGTCAGCGGAATCTGCCACGCCCGGCACACGGCCTCGCAGTGCGTCGCCCAGGCAGCGGACTCCGCCTGCAGACCGTGGTCCACGTGCACGGCCCGCAACGGCACTGGTAGCTGCAATTGGTGCAATGCGTGCAACAACACCGTTGAATCACGGCCGCCGCTGAAGGCCACGCAAAGACCGGTCGGCTCGGCGTCAGCCGCCGCCAGCGCGTGCTTGAGAATGTCGATCAGCGGCTGCATGGCCGGGGCCGTCCGCCGGTCAGCTCTCCCTGAAGCGGCCGAAGCCGGCGAGCCGTTCCGACCGGCGCCGCAGCAGCTCCGGCAAGTCCAGCACCTCGAGTTCGCGCAGGTGGGAAACCAGGGCGTTCTGCAATGTCTGCGCCATCGCCTCGAGATCGCGGTGGGCGCCGCCCAGGGGCTCTTGCAGGACTTCATCCACGAGCTCGAGCGCCAGCAGCCGCGGCGCG
>CAZTIB010000056.1:0-11367 GCA_964613615.1 uncultured Chromatiaceae bacterium | reverse complement strand
TACTCCAAATCAAAGGAAACGTTCACCCGCGCATCAAACCGGATGTCACCCGCCTGGTAAGTCGCCGCCGCGTCGCCTGATTCCGCCATCATCACGCGGGCCTGCATGGGCCGGGGTATGCCGCCCATGTCGACCGCACTGACAGAGCGCACCGGGCCGAGTCTTGCACCGAGCGTAGTCGCCAGCACCTCGGCATTCGCGCGGGCATCCTCCGCCGCTTTCGCCAGCGCTTCACGATGCAGTTCGCGGCGCCGGCTGCTGTCGAGTTGGGGTGGCGACACTTCGTTGACGCCTGCATCCACCGCGCCTTCGATCAGCGCGCCCAGCAGTTCAAGGTCTGCGAGTTCCACGGTCAGTGACCGCTGCACGAAGTAGCCGGTGAATTCCTGTTTCTGGCCATCGCGGTTCCAGCGGTACTCCGGGCGCATGGTCAGGCCCGTGGTCTGCACGTCTTTCTTTGGGACGCCCAGCTTGCGGGTCAGGGCGAGAAATTCCGCTGCCACCTTGGTGACCCGTTCGCGGGCGGCTGCCAGGCTCGGGTTGCGGGCCTGGATACCGAGGCTGATGACGGCCCGGTCCGGGGTCGCGGTGAGGCTTGCGCTGCCCGTCACATTCACCTGCCGCGGTGGCTCGTCGGCCTCGTCGGCTACGGCTGTAATGACCAGCAATGACAGGGTCAGAACGATCAGGAAAGCGTTGCGCATGGCTATCTCCGGCGGTTTGGCGCCCGGCCGTGATGGCCGGGTTGCACTAGAATCTGGGGGTATCTGCGACTAACATAGCGCGCCCTAGGGCACCCTGCCAAAGCTTCCGAGTCAAGATTCAATGCACCGAGTTGCCAGAATGATTCCCGCCACGCTGACGATCATGCTTATTCTGGTCGCCGCCTCCGCGCAGGCCGCCGGAGATGCAGAGCGAGGCGCGGTGCTTGCCAATACCTGTCTCGGCTGCCACGGCATCCCGGGGTACCGCAACGCCTATCCGAACTACCGCGTGCCGATGCTGGGCGGCCAGCACGAGGACTACCTGGTCATCGCGCTGCAGAGTTACCAGGCGGAGATGCGCGCACACCCGACCATGAGCGCCCAGTCCGACTCGCTGTCGGACCAGGACATGCGCGATCTCGCTGCCTATTTCGCCAGCCAGGGCGAGACCAGGACTGGCGAGACCGTCACCAAGGGCGACGCGGCGCGCGGCAAGGAAAAGATTGCTGTTTGCACGGCTTGCCACGGCGAAGCAGGCATCAGCCCGGCGCCGAACTGGCCGAACCTGGCGGGCCAGCACAAGGACTACCTGGTCCACAGCATCAAGCAATATCGGGACGGGGGCCGCGCAGACCCGGTGATGATGGGCCAGGTGGTCAACCTGACGGACCAGGACATCAAGGACATCGCGGCGTACTACGCGAAGCAGTCCGGGCTCTTTACCGCCAAGTACGCCAACTGACCGGCCGCCGGCCCGGTGCCGGTCCGGGCCGCGCACGGAACACCTTGCCGATGGAAACCTTCAGGGCTTTTCGCATTCACTCGCAATCCGGCGGTGACGACGCCCGCGTGGAGCGCATTACGCTGGACGATCTCAGCGCCGGCGGCGTGGTCATTCGCGGTGAGTACTCCAGCATCAACTACAAGGACGCGCTGGCCGGGACCGGCGAAGGCCGCATCCTGCGCCGCTACCCGCTGGTCGGGGGTGTGGACGTGGCCGGCACCGTGGTTGAGTCCGACGACCCCCGGGTGCGGGAAGGCGACCAGGTGGTCGTCAACGGCTGCGGCCTGAGCGAAACCCACGACGGCGGCTTTGCCGAGTACGTGCGGGTCCCGGCCGAATTCGTGGTGCCGCTGCCAGCAGGCCTCGATACCCGCACGGCGATGGGTCTCGGCACCGCCGGTTTTACCGCCGCGCTGGCCATTCACCGCATGGAACTCAACGGCCAGCATCCCGCGCTCGGTCCGGTGGCCGTCACCGGTGCTACGGGGGGCGTCGGCAGCCTTGCCATCGACATGCTCAGCGGGCTCGGCTACGCGGTCACGGCCATTACCAGCAAGGCCGACGCGACGGACTACCTGCAGGCCCTCGGCGCGACCGAAATCATGAATCTGAAAACCGCGGAACTGGGCGACAGCCCGCTGGAAAAAGCCGTGTGGGGCGGCGCCGTCGACAACCTGGGTGGTGACGTGCTGGGCTGGCTGACGCGCACGGTCAGGCCCGACGGCAACATCGCGAGCATCGGCCTGGCCGCAGGTATTGCACTGAATACCACGGTCATGCCATTTATCCTCCGCGGCGTGAACCTGCTCGGCATCAACTCCGTTACGGCACCGCGGGACTTGCGCATCGCCGTGTGGCAGCGCATAGCCGCCGAGCTGCGACCTCGCCACCTCGATCAGGTCGCCACCCGGGAAGTAAGCCTGGACGAACTGCCCGCCCAGTTCCCGGCGTATATCGCGGGGACGGTCACCGGGCGGACCATCGTCCGGCTACAGTGAGCCCGGCGCGCAGCGACGCGTTGGCCATGGCTGATCCCGACCTGGAAATCAGCCTGCGCGAAGGCCTGGCCGCGCTGGGTGATGCGCCGAACGCGACGCAGCTGGAGCAGCTGGTTCATTACCTGCGCTTGCTCGCCAAGTGGACCCAGGCCTTTAACCTGACGGCCGTCCGCAATCCGGAAGACATGGTGGTCCGGCACGTGCTGGACTCGGTGGCCGTTCGCCCCTGCCTGCACGGCGGCTCGATACTGGATGTGGGAACCGGCGCGGGCCTGCCGGGCATCCCGCTGGCGGTGCTCGCGCCAGAACAACGATTCGTGCTGCTGGACTCCGTCGGCAAGAAGATCCGCTTCCTGCGCCATGTGCTCGGCGAGCTGGCCCTTGCCAATTGCGAGGTCGTGCAGTCGCGGGTCGAAGCGCATGTGCCCGCCGGGCTTTACGATACGGTGGTTTGCCGAGCTTTCGCGTCGGTGGGGGAATTCGTCGCGCAGTGTGGGAGACTGGCGGGCCCGGGCGGGCGCCTGGTGGCCATGAAGGGCCGTGATCCGGAACGCGAACTCATCGGCCTGCCGCCCGGCTGGCACGCACGCTGTATGCCGTTGCAGGTGCCAGGACTGGATGAGCAGCGGCACGCGGTGGTGATCGAACGCAACGCGGAAGCAGAGTGACAGTGGAGAATCGCGCGGGCATGGGCAGGGTCATCGCCATCACTAACCAGAAGGGCGGGGTCGGCAAGACCACCACGGCCGTGAACCTGGCTGCGTCCCTGGCCGACCGCGAACGTCGCGTGCTGCTCGTTGATCTGGACCCGCAGGGTAACGCCACCACCGGCTGCGGGGTAGAAAAACAGGAGCTGGAACAGACGACCTGCGATGTGCTGCTCGGGGACGCCCGCATTCACGACGTGATCTATTCCGTCGCCGCCGGCGACTTCGCGCTGTTGCCGGCGAACTCTGACCTCACGGTCGCCGAGGTGCGGCTGCTGCAGGAGATTGGCCGGGAACTGCGTCTGCGCCAGGCCCTGGAACCCATCCGCGGGCTCTACGATTACCTGCTGATCGACTGCCCGCCCACCATCAACATGCTGACACTGAACGCGCTGACGGCCGCCGACGGCGTACTGATTCCGATCCAGTGTGAGTACTACGCGCTGGAAGGGCTCACGTCGCTGCTCGAAACCGTGAAACAGGTGCGCAACACGGTGAACCACGGTCTCGAAGTTGAAGGCCTGTTGCGCACCATGTATGACTCACGTAACAAGCTGGCCGAAGAGGTTTCCGCACAGCTGGTCAAGCACTTTGCCGACCGGGTGTACGACACCGTGGTGCCCCGCAACGTGCGACTGGCCGAGGCGCCGAGCTTCGGCCTGCCGGTCATGTACCACGACCGCGGCTCGGCGGGCGCGAAGGCTTACCTGCAGCTGGCCGACGAGATGATCGCGCGGGAACGCCCGGCGCAGGGTTAAAATGCCCGCCATCGATTCACGCGGGGCCGGCTACATGGCGACGAAAAAAACCGGACTCGGACGCGGGCTCGACGCCCTGCTGGGCGACGTGCAGATCTCCGCCCCGCCCCCGGCAGCCCCGCAGGGCAGTGAGCACGCCGAGGGCGTCAGCCTGATAGCGGTCGACCTGCTGCGCCGCGGCGTCTACCAGCCGCGGCGCCACATGGACCAGGATGCCCTGGAAGACCTCGCTCGCTCCATCAAGGCCCAGGGACTGGTGCAACCCATCGTGGTCCGGCCCATTGCCGGCGGTGACAACGGTGCGAAGTATGAAATCGTGGCCGGCGAGCGTCGCTGGCGTGCCGCCCAGATCGCCGGGCTGCAGGATATTCCGGCGGTAGTCCGCGATATTTCCGATTCGGCCGCCATTGCGGTGGCGCTGATCGAGAATATCCAGCGCGAAGACCTGAATCCGCTGGAGGAGGCCACGGCCATCCGGCGACTGATCGACGAGTTTGAGCTGACCCACCAGGACGCGGCGGACGCCATAGGCCGCTCCCGGACCGCGGTGACCAACCTGTTGCGGCTGCTGGAGCTTTGTCCGGAGGCCAAGGCGCTGGTTGAGTCCGGTGAGCTCGAGATGGGGCACGCCCGGGCCCTGCTGGCCCTGGTGAATACGCGCCAGCAGGCCGAGGTGGCCGGCCTGGTGGCTCGCAAGGGGCTGTCGGTTCGGGAAACGGAGCGACTGGTGCGCAAGATGCTGGCCGTCAAGCCGGCGGCCGCTAACGGGCGGAGCCTGGACCCGGACGTGCGGCGTCTGCAGGACGCACTGGGCGCAAAACTGGGTGCGAAGGTGCAGATTCGCACCAGCGCAAAGGGCCGCGGCCAGCTGGTCATCAGCTACAACAGCCTTGACGAACTCGACGGCATTCTCAGCCACATCGACTGACCGGTATCTGCCCTGTTCCGACCGGGGTCAGGCTTGAACAGCCCCTGCTTCCCCCCTAGAATACGCGGGCTCGGCGGCAGCGAAAGCTGCCGAACGGCCACCCGCTCGCGATTTTGCGCAGCGTAGCGTGGCTTTTTTTTGTACCCGCCCCAAGCGAGCCCTCACAGATGGGCAACGAGTCGAATTTCCGGAGGGTGCGCACCGCTGCCTGGCGACTGGCCGGATGGCAAAGCGCAGTCACCGTGTTGCTTGCGCTCGGGGCGGCAGGGATCGGCGGTGGGCACTGGGCCCTGTCGGCGATCTGCGGTGGAGGCATCGGCATTTTGGCCGGGCTTTACCAGGCGTTACGGATGTTCCGTATCGACGCGAGTGAGCAGCCCCAGCTATATATGCGGGGCGTTTTCGCGAGCGAAGCGCTGAAGATACTGCTGACGGTGGCGCTGTTTATTGCCGCCATCAACGTGTTGAGGGTAGAAATGGTTCCGGCGATCGTAGCCTACGCCGGGACGTTCATCGTTTACTGGGCTGCACTGGCAACGAACTATCCCTGGCTGGAAAGCCAGGCAAAGAACAGCGCCGGTCACGGGTAGAAGAAATGGCGTCCGAAGGCGGCAAGACCACCAGCGAGTACATCCAGCATCACCTGACGAACCTGCAGGTGTGCCCCACTGATGATGGGTGGGTCTGGAACGAGTGTGCCGGCAATTTCCTCGGCATCAATGTCGACTCCATGTTTTTCTCGGTGCTGCTCGGCACCGTATTCAGTTTCCTGTTCTGGCGCGTGGCGAAGAACGCCAGCGTCGACAAGCCGTCGCGCACACAGGCCTGTGTCGAGATGGTCGTGGAGCTGGTGGATACCAGCGTGCGCGATACCTTCCACGGCAAGAACAAGATGATCGCTCCGCTGGCCCTGACCATCGTGGTCTGGGTGTTCTTCATGAACCTGATGGACCTGATTCCGGTCGACTGGTTGCCGGAGCTGTCGCATGCCATGGGCGTCGAGTACCTGAAGGTCGTGCCGTCGACAGACCCGAACATCACCTTCGGACTGTCCGTCTCGGTGTTCATCCTGATCCTGTACTACAGCCTGAAAGTCAAGGGCATCGGGGGTTTCCTGGGCGAGCTGACCATGCAGCCGCTGAACCCGAAAGACCTCGGCGTGCCGAAGCTGCTGTGGCCGCTGGTCATGACCTTCAATTTCGTCCTGGAAACCGTCGCACTGCTGGCCAAGCCCCTGTCGCTGTCGCTGCGGCTGTTCGGCAACCTGTATGCGGGCGAACTGCTATTTATCCTGATCGCGCTGATCGGCTGGTGGCAGTTGCCGCTGCACTTCGGCTGGGCGGTGTTTCACCTGCTCATCGTTACGCTGCAGGCCTATATCTTCATGATGCTGACTATCGTGTACCTGAGCCAGGCGCACGAGCATCACTGATTTTCTTTTGACCTTGGATTCAAGCCTCGTTAGGAGCTAGCAATGGAAACTGTAATTGGCTTTACCGCGATCGCCGTCGCGATTCTGATTGGCTTTGGCGCCCTCGGTGTCGGTATCGGCATGGGCCTGCTGGGCGGTCGCTTCCTGGAAGGTTGTGCGCGTCAGCCAGAACTGGCACCGATGCTGCAGACCAAGATGTTCCTGGTGGTCGCACTGCTCGACGCAGTAGCAATGATCGGTGTGGGTATCGCGCTGTTCTTTGCGTTTGCGAATCCGTTTACCGGTCAGCTGATAAGCGCGCTGGAAGCGCTGGGCATCTGATCGTCGGGGCATCGGTAGGAGCGGCTTCAGCCGCGACCGGTGGGCTGGCAACAGGGAATCGCGGCTGAAGCCGCTCCTACAGGCAGCATCAACGGCGCGGCACCCCCGCAAACGAACGGAGAAGAACTGTGGATCTGAATGCAACCTTTTTCGGCCAGACGATCGCGATGATCGTGTTTGTCTGGTTCTGCATGAAGTTCGTCTGGCCGCCCATCGTCGGCATGATCGAGGAACGGCAGACGAAGATCGCCGACGGTCTGGCGGCAGCGGAGAAGGGTTCCCGCTCGCTGGAAGAAGCCCAGGTAACCATCGATGGCATGGTCGCGGAGGCCCGTGAGCAGGCGCGCCAGATTATCGAGCAGGCCAATCAGCGCGGTAACTCACTGGTGGAAGAGGCCCGGGGTACGGCTAACCAGGAGCACGAGCGCATCCTGGCCAGCGCGAAGGCCGACGTGGACCAGGAAGTGAACCGGGCCCGCGACGAGCTGCGCGGGCAGGTGGCGGCCATTGCGGTGGCCGGCGCCGAAAAGATTCTGAGCCGGGAAATCGATTCCTCGACCCACCGGGATCTCCTCGACCGGCTCGCGGCCGAAATCTAGGCAATCGGAATGGCACAGCACGAATCAGTCGCCCGTCCCTACGCCCGGGCCGCTTTTGAAATTGGCCGGGATGAAGGCGCGCTGGCCGCGTGGTCGGCCTTGCTGGCAGACGCGGCCGCGGCCGTCGTGGCGCCAGAAGTCAGGGCAGCCCTGGATCAGCCGGGCGCCAAGGGTGACCGGATCGCGCGCATGCTGGCGGACATTTGTGTGACGGATTCCGCCGCGGTGGCGCTGGCGCAAAACGGCTATGGCTTGAATTTCCTGCTGCTGCTGGCCGAGAACCGGCGCCTGGAAGCGTTGCCGGACATCGCCGCGGAGTTTGAGCAATTGCGTGCCGAGGTGGAAAACACCATGGACGTGACGTTAAGCGCAGCGGCACCGGTGAGCGAAGAACAACGGGCCCGCATCGTCGCGGCCCTGAAGCAGCGTTTCGGGCGGGACGTCCGTCTGAATTTCGTGCTGGATGAATCCCTGATTGGCGGTGCGCGCCTGCAGGCAGATGATCACGTGATCGACGGATCGGTAAGCACCCGGCTGGCCAAGCTTGCCAGCGCGCTGGTGCACTAAGAGGTAAGGCAAATGGCACTCAAGGCTTCTGAAATCAGCGAACTGCTCAAGGAACGGATCAAAGACTTCCAGAGCGCCGCAGAAGCACGAGACGTAGGCACTGTAACGGCGGTGACCGATGGCATCACCCGTATTCACGGCCTGAACGCCGCGCAGTACGGAGAGATGCTCGAGTTTCCCGGCGATACCTTTGGCCTGGCGCTGAACCTGGAGCAGGACTCAGTTGGCGCGGTGGTGCTCGGCGACTACAAGCACATCGCCGAAGGCGACACGGTGAAGACCACCGGGCGCATTCTGGAAGTGCCGGTGGGCGAAGCGCTGCTGGGCCGGGTGGTGAATTCCCTGGGAGTTCCCATCGACGGCAAGGGGCCGATCAACGCCACGCAGACCTCGCCGATTGAAAAAGTCGCGCCGGGCGTGATCACCCGTAAGTCGGTTGATCAGCCCGTGCAGACGGGGTTGAAGGCCATCGATGCGATGGTGCCGGTGGGCCGCGGCCAGCGTGAGCTGATCATCGGCGACCGCCAGACCGGCAAGACCGCGGTCGCCGTCGACGCCATCATCAACCAGAAGGGCACCGGCGTTAAGTGCATCTACGTGGCCATTGGGCAGAAGAACTCTTCCATCGCCAACGTCGTGCACAAACTCGAAGAGTTCGGGGCGCTGGAACATACGATTATCGTCGCCGCGCCTGCTGCGGAATCGGCCGCCCTGCAGTACATAGCGCCGTATTCAGGCTGCGCCATGGGCGAGTACTTCCGGGACAAGGGCGAAGACGCGCTGATTATCTACGACGATCTGACCAAGCAGGCCTGGGCATATCGCCAGGTCTCGCTGCTGCTCCGCCGCCCGCCGGGCCGCGAAGCTTACCCCGGCGACGTGTTCTACCTGCATTCGCGCCTGCTCGAGCGCGCTGCGCGGGTGAACGTCGACTATGTGGAAAAAGCCACCAACGGTGCGGTTAAAGGCAAGACGGGTTCGCTAACGGCGCTGCCCATCATCGAGACCCAGGCCGGTGACGTGTCGGCCTTCGTGCCCACCAACGTAATTTCCATTACTGACGGCCAGATCTTTCTGGAGACGGACCTGTTCAACGCCGGTATACGCCCGGCCATCAATGCGGGCCTGTCGGTGTCGCGTGTGGGTGGTGCGGCGCAGACCAAGATCGTCAAGAAGCTCGGCGGTGGTGTGCGCCTGGCGCTGGCCCAGTACCGGGAGCTTGCGGCCTTCGCGCAGTTTGCATCCGACCTCGACGAGGCCACGCGCAAACAGCTGAAACGCGGTCAGCGGGTGACCGAGCTGATGAAGCAAAAGCAATACGCGCCGCTGTCCGTGGGCCAGATGGGCTTGTCCCTGTATGCAGTCAACGAGGGCTTCCTCGACGACGTGCCGGTGGAAAAGGTCGTGGACTTCGAGGCCGCGCTGCATTCCCATGCCGGTGAAAAATACGGTGAACTGATTGACCGTATCAGCGCGACCGGCGATTACAACGACGATGTTGCGGCCGAACTGAAGACGGTGTGTGAAGACTTTAAGCGTTCGGGGGCTTACTGAGATCATTAGGGTTGCAGGGGCGCTGACGTTTCTTTGCGATCGGGATGCATCCAATATTGTTGTGATGTGTGGGCTCAGGATTGACTCTGGAACAGTAGAGGGATAGAGATTCTATGGCCGGTGCCAAGGAAATTCGTACCAAGATCGGCAGCGTGAAAAACACGCAGAAGATCACCAAAGCCATGGAAATGGTGGCGGCGAGCAAGTTGCGCAAGACGCAGCAGCGCATGGCATCCGCACAGCCCTACGCAGACAAGATCCGCACGGTGATCGGTCACCTCTATGAAGCCAACCCCGACTATCGGCATCCGTTCCTGGTAGAGCGCGAAGTCAAGCGGGTGGGCTACATCCTGATCACGACGGACCGCGGCCTGTGTGGTGGCCTGAACGTGAACGAGTTCCGGCACGTGGTGCGTGAACTGCGGGAATGGCAGGCCAAGGATGTCGAGGTGGACCTGTGCCTGATCGGGGCGAAGGGCGTGCAGTTCTTTCGCCGTTTCGATGTGAACGTGGTCGGCGCCACCACGCACATCGGCGAAGATCCGCGGCTCGGCGATCTGCTCGGAGCGATTCGCATCATGCTGGATGCCTATACCGAGGGCCGCGTCGATCGGGTGTTTCTGGTGCACAACAAGTATGTGAACACCATGACCCAGCAGCCGCGCGGCGTAACCCTGCTGCCGGTCGAGCCCATCGACAAGGGCGAGCTCGCGCAGCACTGGGATTACATCTACGAGCCCGGTGCAGTGGACCTGCTCGACAGCGTGCTGATGCGCTACATCGAATCCCAGGTGTACCGCGGCGCGGTGGAAAACGTGGCCTGCGAGATGGCGGCAAAAATGGTGGCCATGAAGGCCGCAACGGATAACGGCGGCAAGCTGATCGATCAGCTGCAGCTCGACTACAACAAGGCGCGCCAGGCCGCTATTACGCAGGAACTATCAGAAATCGTCGGCGGCGCGGCGGCGGTTTAGAGCTGCATGATATGGAAGCGGTACCGGCCCCCGGGCGCGGCTAAAGCCGCGATTGATTGGCGAAAAGGTTGAAACGAAACCGGCGCGGTAAAAAGGCCGCCCGACAGGAACAGAGGTTAGGTAAATGAGTGCTGGCAAGGTCGTACAGGTCATTGGCGCGGTGGTGGACGTGGAGTTCCCCCGTGAGTCCATCCCGAAGATTTACGACGCGCTGTCGATGGCAGATCGTGGCCTGACGCTGGAAGTGCAGCAGCAGCTCGGCGACGGCGTGGTGCGGACCATTGCGATGGGTTCCAGCGAAGGCCTGGAGCGTGGCCTGGCGGTTACGAACACTGGCGAACCCATCGCAGTGCCCGTGGGCGAGAAGACCCTGGGCCGCATCATGGACGTGCTGGGCACGCCGATCGACGAGGCTGGCCCCATCGGCGCCGAAAAGAGCCTGCCGATTCACCGCCAGGCACCGGCCTACGAAGACCAGGCAGCCAGCACCGAGATTTTCGAAACCGGCATCAAGGTGATCGACCTGATCATGCCGATTGCGAAGGGCGGCAAGATCGGCCTGTTCGGCGGCGCCGGCGTGGGCAAGACCGTGACGCTGATGGAACTCATTAACAACATCGCGAAAGAGCACGGCGGTTTCTCCGTGTTCGCCGGTGTGGGTGAACGAACTCGTGAAGGTAACGATTTCTACCACGAAATGACTGAGTCGGGCGTTATCGACAAAGTGGCGCTGGTATACGGACAGATGAACGAGCCACCGGGCAACCGCCTGCGGGTTGCACTGACCGGTCTGACCATGGCCGAACATTTCCGCGACGAAGGCCGCGACGTGCTGATGTTTATCGATAACATCTATCGTTACACACTCGCCGGAACCGAGGTGTCTGCCCTGCTGGGTCGTATGCCTTCCGCGGTGGGTTATCAGCCGACACTGGCTGAGGAAATGGGTGTGCTGCAGGAACGCATCACCTCCACCAAGACCGGTTCCATCACATCCTTCCAGGCTGTGTATGTCCCGGCCGATGACCTGACCGATCCCTC
>CAZTIB010000055.1:0-3221 GCA_964613615.1 uncultured Chromatiaceae bacterium | reverse complement strand
CGGCAAGATGGCCCTGGACTCCACCCCGGAGAACAAGGCGAAAGACATCATTCCCGGCACGCCGGGCTGGGAGATGGGCGCTGCCGGGCTTGTTGCGGTGTGGGCGGAAGAGAACAGCCGCGGCGCGCTGTTCGATGCGATGCGCCGCCGGGAGGTCTATGCCACCACGGGGCCACGCATCAGGGTGCGCTTGTTCGCTGGCTGGGAACTCAAGCCCAGCGACCTGAGCGCCGACGATGTTGCGGCCATCGGCTATGACAAAGGCGTGCCGATGGGGGGCGAGCTGCGGGCCGCGCCCGACGGCGAGGCGCCCGTGTTGCTGATCACGGCGGTTAAAGATCCGGTGGCGGCGAATCTCGATCGCATCCAGGTGGTCAAGGGCTGGCTCAATGCAGACGGTGAGCCCGAGGAGCGCGTTTACGATGTCGCGTGGTCAGACGGCCGCGAACTGGCAGAGGACGGCAGCCTGCCGGCGGTGGGGAATACGGTTAATCTCGAGACCGGTGCGTACACCAATTCCATCGGCTCTGCACAGTTGGCGGCGGCCTGGACCGATCAGGAGTTCGACCCACAGCAGCTGGCGTTCTACTACGCGCGCGTGGTGCAGATTCCGACCCCGCGCCACACGCTGCTCGACGCGCTGGCGCTGGGCATCGACCCGGCAGCGACCGGGCGACCGGCTACGCTGCAGGAACGCGCCTATACGTCACCGGTTTGGTACTCGCCGTAGCTGCAGCGCTTATTGGTTTTGGCCGCTGGCCAGCAGGGCAGGGCGTCAGTGTGGGCCTTGCGCAGGTTCAATAGCGACACAAGCGCTGCCTAGCATAAGCCCGCGTCGCAGAGTTGCAGGAAGCGGTCAACCGTAGCCTGCACGTGCTGGCGTCGTTCGGCCTCGCTCATGGTGACCGGGTCGCCCAGCAGCGCGCGAATGACGAAGTGGCCGCGTACCAGTGATGAAAACACCTCGGCGGCATCATGGGCGTCGCGCACTGCCATGTCGCCGTCTTTGCCGAGTTTCAGGAGCAGCTCGGCGATCAGGTCCACCGCCTGGTCCGGACCTTCGGCGAGGAAGCTGCGGGATATTTCCGGCTGGCCCAGTTCGCCAATCATCACCCGCATCATCGCCACCACTTCCGGGTCCTGCAGCAGTTCCACCATGCGCGTCGCGACTTCCGTCAGCGCCGTGCGCGCATCGGCGGTCGCCGGCAGATCGTCGGCAGACACCTGGTGATCGCGCATCTTGCTGTTCACGCACGCACGCAGCAGCTCGTCCTTGCTGCCGAAATGGGAATAGACAGTCTGTTTCGAGACCCCGGCGTCGGCGGCTACCGCATCCATCGTGGCGTTCTGGAAGCCTGACTGCAGGATCAGCTCACCAGCGGCCGTGACGATAGCGGCCCGCTTTTCGGGGCTCTTGGGCCGGCCGGGCTTTTTGCGAAGAATTGTAGAAATCAAACTAGACAGTTCCGTTTGGCGCCGTTAGTATCCGGACTGTACCGTCCAGTCCAGTAATATTCAAGGCCGTGATATACGAGAATCGCTCGCCAATCCCGGCGGGACCAGTGCCCCGATTCATGCTGGATCGCCTGCACCTGACGCCAGTCTATCTTTATTAAATATATATGCTTAACCGTCATTCTCCAGTAATTGCTTTAACACTGGTCGTGCTGGGGATCGGTGTCGTGGCGACCCTCCGGTTCAGTGCGGGCGCTACCGATCAGGTCACCAGCCAACCGTTGCCGGTGCGCGCTGCGGCGCTGGAGGCCAGCACCAGTTATGTCGTGAACAAGCGCTTCATCGGTCGGGTGGAGGCGCGGCGGTCCAGTGAGGTGGGCTTCGAGTTGAGCGGGCGCCTGGCCGCGGTTCGGGTGGAAGAAGGCGATACGGTGGCCGCAGGCGAAGTGCTGGCGGAGCTGGACACCGCGCGCCTGGCCGCTGCACGACTCGAGGCAGAAGCCAGCCGCAACGGGGTTGCCGCTGACCTGGCGCTGGCCCGCGCAACGCTGGCCCGATTTGTCGAGGCGGTGGAGTTTGAAGGCGTATCGGCCCAGGAACTCGACGAGGCACGCCAGCGTGTGCAGACCCTGGCAGCGCAGGTGGCATTGGCTGATGCGCGGATCAACAGCATCGACGTTGATATCGACAAATCGCGGCTCACGGCCCCTTATGCGGCGCGCGTGAGCCGTCGCCGTTTCGACGAAGGCCAGGTTGTGACCGCCGGACAACCGGTAATTTCCATCGTTGAAGCCGCAGCACCGGAAGTCCGCGTCGGCGCCACTGGCCCGGTGCTGGTCGACCTGCAGCCCGACGATGCGGTAACCATCAAGGCCGGAGGCCGACGCTGGACCGGCGCTGTCGTGCACGTGCTCCCGCGGCGCGAGCAGGCCACACGCACTGTCGACGTGATTGTGCGGCTGCCCGCCGATGCCCTCGACGTTTATCCGGGTGACGTGGCGGAACTGCTGATCCCGCAGGTGGTGGAAGCACCGGGTTTCCGTGTGCCGCTCGCGGCGCTGGCAGAAGGCGCGCGCGGGACCTGGACCCTGTCGATGGCAGAGCCGGCAGCCCAAGACGGCGAATACACGGTGACCCGCCAGCTGATCGAGGTGCTGCACCAGGACGGCGAACACGCCTACGTGCGGGGTCCGCTGACGGCGGGTGAATGGTACTTGCCTGGTGGCTTACAACGCCTCGTGCCTGGCCAGCTGGTCGCAGTGACCAATCGCGACACATTGTCTGTTGCACAGAGCCGGCCCGGGCAATGAACACACCGGCGCGAACCCTCGCGGGCCGCGCGGCACTGGCGGCCTATCGCAATCCCTATCTGCTGTGGCTGGCCATTGCCGTGCTGGTGGTGGCAGGAATGTCCGCGCTGCTGAACCTGCCGCGTATCGAGGATCCGCGCCTTACGGAGCGGGTGGCGCTGGTGTTGACCTTTCTGCCAGGAGCCACTGCCGAGCGCGTTGAAGCGCTCGTCACAGAAAAACTCGAAGATGCCCTGGACGAGATTGCCGAGATAAAAACACTGGAGTCGGTATCGCGTAACAACGTGTCACTGATCACCATCGAGCTCGAAGACCGGGTCGGCCCCGACGAGAACCAGAATGTTTTTTCCAGGATTCGCGACAAACTGGGCGAAGCCGAACGTTTGCTGCCGGAAGAGGCGTCGCGGCCATTTTTTGATGACAAACGCGGGGCGGTGGCCTACAGCCTGATTGTCG
>CAZTIB010000054.1:0-7979 GCA_964613615.1 uncultured Chromatiaceae bacterium | reverse complement strand
GCGTGTGATAGGCGATCAGGTTCGGGATGCGCCGGCGCAGGAACTCGTCGTACTGCGCTTCCTGCGGCGCGGTGACCATGCCCTTCTGCATACCGGTGAACGCGTTCATGAACCACGGGTTCTTCCGGTGCGTGACCGTGGTGATGGTCATCCAGAAATTTTCTTCCTTGTACTGGCCGAGATAACTGAACATTTCGCCGAAGGGGCCCTCCGGTTCCATGGGTTCCTGTAGCGGCACGATGCCTTCGATGATCATCTCGGCATGGGCCGGCACCATCAGGTCGCTGTCTTCGGACTTCACTACCTCGACGGGTTTACCGCGCATGCCGCCGGCAATGGCCACTTCGTCCACCGGCTTGGGATTCGGCCCAAAACGCAGCGCAACCTTGGTGCCGCTGATCATCCAGATGACCGGGTCCTGGCCCAGCACGATGGACAGTTTCGCGTACTCGTCGCCGCGTTCCTTCGCGGCCATCAGCATCTTCCAGTTGGTCTGGTTCGGCTCCGGGTTCACGCCGAGTTTGCGCGGGCCCTTGATCTGGCAGCGGTAGGTGCCGTAGTTCGGCCCCATCTCGCTATCCACCAAAAAGTGCGAGCCGGTATTCACATAGCGCCCGCCGTCGGCCGGGTTGGTCTGGATGAACGGGAACTGCGTGATGTCGATTTCGTCGCCCTTGAGCACCACTTCTTTCACCGGGGCCTCGTTGCGTTTGACCTCCACCGGCGGAATCTCCGGGTAGCGGCCTTTGTTGGCCCTGACCATCTCGGTCATGTAGGCCTTCGCTTTCCAGTAGCTGTCGTGATAGCTGTTCCAGTCGGGTTCCAGCCCCCAGATCAGGCATTCGCAGAACCAGTGCGCCTGCACGTTGCCGATGACCGGGCCCTTCATCCACTTGCCGTCGACCTTGATCTCTTCGAAGACCACGGCGGGAGAGGCGTACTTCCCGTACATGTCGGTCATGCGGTAGAACAGGGCCGTGGCGTGGTAGCGGTCCTGGTCGATACGCGGCACGCGCATGACCAGGCCGTTGGCCTCCATCATGGCCATGTAGTCGCGAATCGAATCGAAGGGCGCCCTTGGCCCTTTCATAAACTTTTTGTTTGCCTTGCCGGCGCTGCGATGGCCGACGGCCCTGGCATCACCCGCGAGGCTCAGGGCAGCAAGCCCGGAGGTGGCCGCCAGCAGTTCCCGCCTGGAGAAGGGGTTCAGGGTGTTGTCGTCTTTCTCTGCCATGGTGATTCCTCGGCCGGATCCCGGCTGGTTGGGATTATTCTGGCCCGCCGGCCGGGTTGGGGGAAAATGCCGTTTCCGCCTGTCCGAAGGCTGATCACGGCGGGGTAGAATCGCGCCATGGCAGGTCTCCTGGTTCGCACCCTGATAATCGCCGTGGGCATTGGCCTGGCCTCGTGGCTGATTCCCGGCGTGCAGGTAGAGGGCCCCGGCACGGTGCTCGTCGCGGCCCTGCTGCTGGGCCTGGTGAACGCGCTGGTCCGGCCCCTGCTCGTCGTGCTGACCTTCCCGATCACGATCCTGACCCTGGGGCTGTTCCTGCTGGTGATTCACGCCGCGATGTTCGGCCTCGTGGCGTGGCTGCTCAGCGGCTTTTACGTCAGCGGCTTTTTCGCGGCGCTGTTCGGCGCGCTGATCGTGAGCCTGACCAGCACGATGGCGTCCTGGTACATCGGCCCGGACGGGCGCTACCAGGTGCTGATCATTGAACGCCGCGAAGACTGAGTTCGGAAACAGGAATCGCGGCTAAAGCCGCTCCTACCGGTCTGCCGGGCGTAGGAGCGGCTTTAGCCGCGATTAGCGTTGGCTTCTGCCGCAGCGGCCTGGCACTCAGCAAGGTAGCGCCGCCGCGCGTAACCGGCGAACAGCAGCACGGGCACGCCGAACAGTGCCGGCACCAGGGCCGTTGCATATTGAATGCCCGTCTCTCCAAATACGTAGTCGGCCAGAAGGCCCACCGCCGGCGGACCAATGAGCAATCCACCCAGGCTAGTGACCATGTAGAACAGCGCGGAGACCTGGCCGCGCATGGTTGCCGGTGCAACGTTCAGCAGCGCAATCGGCGCTGCTGCCGATACTGTGGACATGCCCGCCAGGTTGAACAGCCAGACACCGAAGGCGAGTTCGCCGGTGGGCATCAGCGGTGACACGATGCCCATCACGATCAGCAGTGCGCTGCCGACGAGCATCACCTGCACGGGGCCATCGGGCCGGCCGTTCTTATAAAGCCGGTCCGACAACCAGCCGGCCACGTTCACGGTGATGGGCCCGATGATCACCAGCGCGAGGCCGCTCCACAAGGCGAAGCGTTCAATCGGCCAGTTCCAGGTGCGCATGTACAGTGCGGCGAAGAAAGTCTGGCTGTAGGCGACGATGGTCATGCACAGCGGAAAGGCAACGAAGCTCAGGTAAGTAGCTCGCCGCTGCCACAGAAAACTCAGTGTCTCCGCGATGCTGGCGCCCGTTTGTGTGGCGGTACGTTCCTGCCGCGCGGGCTCGCGGGACAGGAACAGCAGCAGCGCGACCAGGAGGCCGGGTAGTCCCACCACGAAGAATGTGAATTGCCAGGGCTTGACGTCGCCGACTACCGGCAGCTGCAGCTGTTCCACGGAGTTGGCCCAGGTCAGCACCGCCGCGCCGCCCAGCGCTGCTATGCCGGCGCCCAGTGACTGCGCAGCGGTATAGAACGCAATGGGCCGGCCGCGGCGGTCCGGAGGAAAGCTGTCGGAAATCATCGACAGCGCGCACGGGGCCAGCGTCGCTTCGCCCACCCCAACGCCGACGCGGGCCAGGAACAGCTGGCCGAAGTTGCGGGCCAGGGACGATGCGGCCGTGGCCAGCGACCAGAGCGCGATGCCGCAGCCGAGAATCACCGTGCGACGCATGCGGTCGGCCAGCCAGCCCAGCGGCAGGCCGGCGGCGGCATACAGCACGGCGAAGGCCGGGCCGATCAGCAGCCCCATTTGCGTATCCGACAGCCCGAGGTCCGCCTTGATGGGTTCCACCAGCAGCCCGAGGATGTAGCGATCTACGAAGTTGAATACGTAGGCCACGGTGAGCAGGACCACTGTGTACCAGGCGTAACCCGCGTTGGGGTAGCGGGCGCTGCTAATCTTCGCCGTCCCAGTAGTCGGCCAGTTCGCCGTCGCGGGACATGAAACCCGTGAAACCTTTGTCGGTGATGTGGAACGCGCCGGTCTTCTGCGAGTCCGGGTAATAGCAGATTTCGGGTGAGTCCATGGAGCTCAGGGCCAGGTACTTAAGCTCCGCGTCGGAGTCGTTCACGATCTGGTGCGCGCGGTCCGGTCCGGGCGGCGTGTAGATCACATCACCCGTCTTCACCGGGTACTCGCCATCAGCGTAGCGAATCATTCCCTGCCCCGCGATGATCACGAAGGCTTCTTCCTGGGCATGGTGCCCGTGAAAGGGCCAGGCCCGTTTCCCGGGCGCCAGGATCACCAGCCCGCAGCCGATCTTCTGCATGCCCAGGGTGCGGCCCACGCGGCCGAGCTGGGCGGAAAACCTGTCGCCGTGGCCGAAGTCGTTCAGTTCCAGGTCATCCAGGTTAACGATTGGGGGTGCGTCGCTCATTGTTCAGGTCTCCGTAGCCAGTCGCAGCCCTTCGAGATCTTTGCCTGCGGGCTTTTGGTAGAGCCGCAGGCCGAACTCTCCGGCAATAGCCAGCAAGTGGTCGAATATATCGGACTGGATGTCTTCGTAGTCGCCCCAGGCCGTCGTGGTGGTGAAGCAGTAGAGTTCAATGGGTAAACCGTCGGGCGTTGGCGGCAGCTGGCGCACCAGCAGCGTCATGCCGTCGGAGTAAATGCGGGGGTGGTTCACCAGGTAGTTCTTTATGTAGGCGCGGAAGGTGCCAACGTTGGTCAGCCGGCGCTGGTTGGCCTCGGCGTCGGTGGCATGGGGCAGCCGGGCGTTGTAGTCGGCCAGTTCCTCTTCCTTCGCCTGCACGTAATCCTTCAGCAGCGCAAAACGCTTGAAGCGTTCCACCTCCTCGTCGCTCAGAAAGCGAATGGAATTCTGGTCCACGTAGACTGCCCGTTTAATGCGCCGTCCCCCCGAAGAGGACATGCCGCGCCAGTTCTTGAAAGACTCGGCGATCAGCTTGTAGGTCGGAATGGTAGTAATGGTCTTGTCCCAGTTCTGCACCTTCACCGTGTGCAGCGCGACGTCGATGACGTCACCGTCGGCCTTGTACTGCGGCATCTCGATCCAGTCGCCAACTCGCACCATGTCGTTGGCGGTCAGCTGAACACTGGCCACCAGTCCCAGGATCGTATCCTTGAAGACCAGCAACAGGATGGCGGTCATGGCCCCAAGCCCCGACAGCAGCAGCAGCGGCGAGCGGTCGAGCAGAACGGCGACGATCAGCACGCCGCCGATCAGGTAAATGCCGATTTGCAGCAGCTGCACGACGCCTTTCAATGGGCGTTCGCGCGATACCGCGTGGCCCTCGTAAATGTCGTTGGCCGCGCCCAGGGCCGCGGTCAGCGTCAGGGTCAGCATCAGCACCATGTAGGCCACGGTGACATTCGCGACGAGGGCCGCCAGCTGGTCCGGCAGGCCGGGGATGAACCTGAGGCCGGAAAAAATAATCAGCGCGGGTACCAGCTGGGCGAGCCGCCCAAACACGTTGCGTTCGACCAGCGCGTCGTCCCAGGTCACCTGCGTGCGCCGGGTCACCGCCCGCAGGCTGCGCAACAGGATTCTCTTGGCGATCAGGTCGGCGACCACCGCGATTGCCAGCAACGCAATGATGAGGGCAACATCGGCCAGGCCCGGTGGCAGGCGTTCCAGCAGGTTCTCTATTTCGCGCATGGCGCGACCTTAGCAGCCGCGCAGCTTGCGGTGCCACAATCTGGTCATTCCTTCGGCGGCGCTTCACCGGGCGTTGAATCGTGCTGCCGGTCTTCTTCTTTCACGCGCTTGCGGTCGTACTTGCTGCGGTCCTTCTGCGGCCCCGATTTGCGAAGAATGTCCGGCGGTCGCGGTGTTTTTCGCTTGCCCATGGAGCAGATTCTAAACGGCGTGGCATCATCTGTTGCCTAACCTGCCTGAGACTCACCACAGTGACCAATGACCAGCTGATCCTGTTTGCACTGCTTGGCCTGGTATTCGTCTTCCTGGTCTGGGGACGCTGGCGCTATGACCTGGTGGCCTTTATCGCGCTGCTGGCCGCGCTGCTGACCGGTATCGTGCCGGTGGATCGGGCCTTCTCGGGTTTCGGCCATCCTGCCACCGTGATCATCGCGCTGGTGCTGATCGTGAGCCGCGGCCTGTCCAACTCCGGCGCCATCGAGCTGCTGGCGCGCTTCGTGGTGAATCGCGGCCGCAGCCTCGGCACGCACATCGGCGTCATGGGCGGGCTGGCCGCCGCGCTGTCCGCGTTGATGAACAATGTCGCGGCGCTCGCCATGCTGATGCCGCTGGAGCTGCAGGCGGCAGAAAAGGCCGGGCGCAGCCCATCCCTGAGCCTGATGCCCATTTCTTTTGCGTCGATACTCGGCGGCATGATCACGCTGATCGGTACGCCGCCGAACATCGTGATTGCGGAGTACCGCGCCGAAGCGCTGGGTGCGCCGTACCGGGTGTTCGACTTCACGCCTGTTGGTCTGGCCTGCGCGGTGGCTGGCCTTCTGTTCGTGACCCTCGTCGGCTGGCGCCTGTTGCCGCCGTCGCGCCAGGCGCCAGGCAGCGGCAAAACGCTGTTCGATCTCGCCGACTACATTGCCGAAGTGCGGGTGCCGAAAGGTTCCAGTGTCATCGGCAAGCGGGTGGCGGAACTGGATGAGATGGCGGCCGAGGCTGATGTGGAGATCGTCGGCCTGATCCGGCGCGGCCAGCGCATGCCGGGTCTCGCGCGACGGACCGAGATCCGGGCCGGCGACGTGCTGGTGCTGGAAGCGCGGCCGGAAGAAATCGAGGACTTCATCGGCGCCGCCGGTCTCGAGCACGTCGGTTCAGGCACCAGCGCGCTGGATGCGGAAGACCTCGCGCTGGTGGAGGCGGTGGTGCCCGAGTCCTCCAGGCTGGCCGGCCGGGCAGCACGCTCCGTGCGGTTGCTGTACCGCTACGGCGTCGCGCTGGTGGGCGTGTCGCGGGAAGGCCAGCGCTTTCGCGAACGGGTGCGTGATCTGGAATTGCGGCCCGGCGACGTGTTGCTGTTGCTCGGCACGGATGAACGCGTGGGCGATGCAATTATCCGACTGGGTTGCCTGCCGCTGCGCGACCGCGGTCAGCGCGTGATTCAGCGCCACAAGGTCTGGCTCGCGGTGGGTATATTCGCCGCCGCAATTGTATTGGCCGGGTCCGGGCTCATTTACCTGCCCGTGGCCCTGGGCTGTGTCGTCGCGCTTATGGCATTGACCAACATCGTGCCGTTGCGCGAGATTTACGACTCCATTGAGTGGCCGGTGATCGTGCTACTCGGCAGCATGATTCCCATCGGTGGCGCACTGGAAGCGACGGGCGGCACGCAGCTGATCGCCACGGGGCTGGTGGATGTTGCCAGCGGGTTTTCGCCAGTGGTGGTGCTGACCCTGCTGATTATCGTGACGATGACGCTGTCCGATGTGATGAACAACACCGCCACGGCGGTTATCGCCGCACCGGTGGCCGTGGAAATTGCCAGCCAGCTTGAGGTGAACCCCGACCCCTTCCTGATGGGCGTCGCGGTAGCTGCGAGCTGCGCCTTTCTCACCCCCATCGGCCACAAGAACAACACGCTGATCATGGGTCCCGGTGGTTACCGCTTCGGCGACTACTGGCGTATGGGCCTGCCGCTGGAGATCCTGGTGGTCGTGGTGTCGGTGCCGGCGATTCTGATCTTTTGGCCGCTGTAGCTGATTTGGCGGATCCGCGTTAGCCTTGTGGGCTAGAAGGCGGAGTTCTGGTTCGCCCCGCTGCGGTTGGGCGGACTCGCCTGAGGTTGCTGGCGGCAGAAAGTGCGTGCGGTTGCTTGCCCCTTTGCCCCGGTGGATCCGCGTTAGCCTTGTGGGGGCAAAAGTGGAACTGGCTCCAAGACCCAATTCCCCGACGTGCGGCGGTCGGGGCACGGGATCGAGTAGGCCACGTCGCCATGGCGTGCCCGCAGCGCGTGCCGGTCGATCTGCCAGCCGCGCGCCCCCCAGTCGGCCAGTTGCTCGCGGAAGCGCACGACCACCTGGTCCGACGGCGTCATGATTTCCCGGGTCAGCGTGTCGGGGGTGCGCACTGGCCACAAGGCTTCCAGGATGCCGATGTCCTCCTGGGTAATCCGCAGGTTCACCTGCATGATCCGCTCGTCCTTATCAGCGTCCAACAGCCAGTTGCGCATGTTCAGGAAATAGATACGCGTGTGCGAATCGCTGACCGGTGCCTCGAAGAAGTACTGCACCAGGTTGCTGTCTTTATTGACGAAAATCGATGTGACCAGCCCGTTGGGGCCATGAAACCACGAGCCGGCGCGCAGCTCACCGGTGCGGTTGCGGTCTTTCGCAAACTCGGTCATCTCCAGCACCGGATCGCCAAAGTTGGCCCAGAAGCGCGCCCCCCATGGCTCTTCGTGCATCTCGAAAGTGTCCTGCAGCATGGGCGGGAAGCCCTGGCCGGGATGCACGAACTCGTTGTGCACCGGGTCCAGGCCGTTCTCCATCGAGCGCTCGTAATAGCAATCGATGTCCAGCACCACGATCTCACTGGCGCGCCAGCCGTCCTGTCCGTATTCCGGCACCGGGCATACCGGTGGTCGTTCATCGGCCGGCAGGTCACCGAGGAAGGCGAAGATCACACCGTAGCGTTCCTCGACCGGGTAGCTGTCCACCTTCGCGCGGGCCGGGGGCGCGGTGTCGGGCATTGACGGTATGCGCGTGCAGCGACCGTCACCGCCGAACTGCCAGCCGTGGTACGGGCACTGCACGCAACCGTCCACGAGCTTGCCGAGGCCCAGGGCACCGCCGCGGTGCACGCAGGTATC
>CAZTIB010000053.1:0-8122 GCA_964613615.1 uncultured Chromatiaceae bacterium | reverse complement strand
ACGGCTTTCCGGATATTCCATAAGCTTCGCAAAGCACCGCCCCGGCATCCGTGAAGCAGGTCCCAGACAGTGCGCCCGACGCTGCCCAGCGGGTAGAATCCCGGCCCCCGAGGAGCCCTTTCATGCAGCAGCGCGAATTTGACGTGATCGTGGTCGGCGGTGGCCACGCCGGCACCGAGGCGGCCGCGGCCGCCGCGCGCATGGGTGCCCGTACGCTGTTGCTGACCCAGAATCTCGAAACCGTGGGCCAGATGAGCTGCAATCCGGCTATCGGCGGCATCGGCAAAGGCCATCTCGCCCGGGAAATCGATGCGCTGGGCGGCATCATGGCCCGGGCCGCCGACCGGGCAGGTATTCACTTTCGCACCCTGAACGCGAGCAAGGGCGCGGCGGTTCGCGCCACCCGCGCGCAAGCTGACCGCGCGCTGTACCGGCAGGCCGTGCGGGCGCTGCTCGACGCGCACCCCAATCTCACCCTGTTCCAGCAGGGCGTGGAAGACCTGGAGCTCAGCGGCGATCGGGTAACCGGCGTGGTCACCCAAATGGGCCTGCGCTTCCGCGCGCGGGCCGTCGTGTTGACGGTGGGTACCTTCCTGGCCGGGAAAATTCACGTGGGGCAGGAGCAAACGGCCGGTGGCCGCGCCGGCGATCCACCGGCCCAGAATTTGGCCGAGCGATTGAGGGAATTGCCGTTGCGAGTGGGGCGCCTGAAGACGGGCACACCGCCGCGCATCGACGGTCGCACGGTGAATTTCGCGGTGATGACCGAACAGCCGGGAGACGATCCGCGACCCGTGTTCTCGTTTGTCGGCCGGCGCAGCGATCACCCGCGCCAGACGAGCTGCTTTATCACGCGTACCACCGAGCGCGCCCACGACATCATTCGCGCCGGGCTCGACCGCTCGCCGATGTACAGCGGTGTCATCGAGGGCGTTGGCCCGCGCTACTGCCCGTCTATCGAAGACAAGGTCGTGCGCTTTGCCGAGCGCGCCAGTCACCAGATCTTCGTCGAACCGGAAGGGCTCGATACCCGCGAGCTGTACCCGAACGGGATTTCCACCAGCCTGCCGTACGACGTGCAGGAGGCGATGATCGCTGCCATCCCGGGTTTCGAGAACGCGCAGATCACCCGGCCGGGCTACGCCATCGAGTACGACTACTTCGACCCCCGCGACCTGCGTATGAGCCTGGAAAGCCGCTGCCTGCCGGGGCTCTACCTGGCCGGGCAGATCAACGGCACCACCGGTTACGAAGAAGCCGGCGCGCAGGGCTTGCTGGCCGGTATCAACGCAGCCCTTGCCGTGCGCGGCGATGCGTCGTGGTGTCCCGGCCGCGACGAGGCCTACATCGGCGTGCTGGTAGACGACCTGGTGACGCGCGGTACCACCGAGCCTTACCGCATGTTTACCAGTCGCGCCGAGCACCGGCTGCTGCTGCGTGAAGACAACGCCGACTTGCGCCTCACGCCGAAGGGCCGCGAACTGGACCTCGTGGACGACGAACGCTGGCGGCTGTTCGCGCACAAGCGCGACGCGGTAGCCAAGGAAATCGAACGGCTTCGGCAGCAGCTCGTGCGGCCCGCAGCATTGTCGGCGGAGGATTGCGAGCGCTTGGGCGCCACATTGCGACGCGAAGCTTTTGCCATCGACCTGTTGCGTCGCCCGGAGACCAGCTATGCCGTGTTGACCAGTCTGCCAGTGGTGGGCCGGCGTGCGGCATCGGCCGACGAAGTACCAGAGCAGGCGGAACAGATCGACGCGCAGGTGGAAATCCAGACCCGCTATGCCGGCTACCTGAAACGCCAGCGTGCAGAAATCGACAAGCAGCGCCGCCACGCCGACACCGCGCTGCCGGAAGACCTGGACTATGCAGCGGTGCGCGGCCTGTCCCACGAAGTGCGGCAAAAGCTCATGGCTCATCGCCCGGCGACTGTCGGGCAGGCCGGCCGGATTGCCGGCGTCACGCCCGCAGCGGTCTCGCTGCTGCTGGTGCACATGAAGAAACGCGAGCGCCGTAGCGCGTGAAGCAGACCCGGGTGAAGCAGGTCGCTGCGATCCTGGTTGCGAGTCTGCTCGCGATTGCCTGCGGTCCGGCCGGCGACGCGCCGCCACCGACGCCTGCCGGCGGTGCGTCCGGCGCCGAGCGCGCCGCGACGCAGGTGCTGCGTGTGGGGAACGGCGCCGAGCCGCAGACCCTGGACCCACACCGGGCCGAAGGGGTGCCGGAATCAAATATCCTGCGTGATCTGTTCGAAGGGCTCGTTGGTGAAGCGTCTGATGGCAGCCTGGTGCCCGGCGTGGCCGAGTCCTGGACTATCAGCGACGACGGTTTGCTCTACAGCTTCACCATTCGTGCCGACGCGCGGTGGAGCAATGGCGAGCCGGTGACGGCCCGCGACTTCGAGTTCGGCCTGCGCCGCACCGTCGATCCGGCGACGCTGTCGGTGTACTCGAGCGTACTGTTCCCGATTGTGAATGCCGAGGCGATTGTTGACGGCGAGTTGCCCCCGGAGCAGCTTGGAGTGCGCGCCGTCGATGCCAGCACACTGGAGATCCGGCTGAATGCACCGACGCCCTACCTGCTCGGCTTGCTGACACACTCCACGACCTACCCGGTTTACCCGCCGAACCTGGACGAACACGGCAACCGCTTCGCCCGGCCGGGCAAGCTGGTAAGCAACGGCGCCTACCAGCTCAGCGAGTGGGTCGTGCAGTCGCACGTGCGCCTGGCGCGCAATCCCAACTACTGGGACGATGCTGGCACCGAAATCGACGAGGTCTGGTACTACGCGATCGAAAACCCGGACGCGGAACTGAAACGCTATCGCGCCGGCGAACTGGATATCACCGACGGGCTGCCCTACAACCAGCTGAAATGGGTGCGCGAAAACCTCGGCGACGAGCTCGTGATCGACCCTTGGTTCGGCAGCTACTACTTCGGCTTCAATCTCACCAAGCCGCCTTTCGAAGGCGCGAAAGACCTGCGCACCGCGCTGGCCATGGCCATTGACCGTGACATCCTGACCCGGAGCGTGACCGGCGCCGGGGAAATCGCCGCCTACGGCTGGGTGCCGCCCGCCGCCGGCTACACCGGCCAGCAGCCCGAATGGGCCGCGTGGACGCAGGCTGAGCGCAACGCGGAGGCTCGCCGGCTCTACGCGCAGGCAGGATATTCGGCAGAGGACCCGCTGCGCGTGGAGGTGCTTTACAACACGAACGAAAACCACAAGCGCATCAGCGTCGCCATCGCATCCATGTGGAAAGAGGTGCTGGGCGTAGAAACCAGCCTGGTGAACCAGGAGTGGAAAGTCTTTCTCGATACCAAGAATCGCAAGGCAGACACCCAGGTGTTCCGCGCCGGCTGGATCGGTGACTATGACGACGCGTACAGCTTTGCGCAGCTGATGCACTCCAAGAACGCGCAGAACGATTCGGGTTACGTGAACGCGGTCTACGATGACCTGCTGGATCGCTCAGCTCGCGAGCTCGATACCGAAAAGAGGGTCGGTTTGCTCGAAGAAGCGGAGCAGGTGCTGCTCGAAGATCTACCGATCATTCCGATTTACTTCTACGTGTCGAAACACCTGGTGAAACCGTGGGTCGGTGGCTGGACCCCTAACGTGATGGATCGCCACCCGAAGAAGGACTTCCATATCCTGAGCCACTGACGACTCAGATCGCTGGACTGGTTGCCGGGTGATGCTCCGGGGCCCCAGAATCGCCAGGTGCTCCGTTTTGCCATTCAGCGCCTGCTCGGCGCGATACCCACGCTGCTGGTGCTCATCGCCCTGGCCTTTTTCCTGATCCGGCTGGCCCCAGGCGGGCCCTTCGACACGGAGAAAACGCTGCCGCCGGAAATCGAGGCGAACCTCAGGGCGGCCTACAACCTCGACGAACCGCTGCCGATGCAGCTCGGCCGTTACCTGTGGAAAATCGCGCAGGGGGACTTCGGGCCATCCTTCCAGTATCGGGATTTCACGGTCACGGAGCTCATCGCCACTGGTTTCCCGGTGTCGCTCCGCCTGGGTTCCCTGGCCATGGCTCTCGCACTTTTGCTGGGCATCAGCGCCGGCACGCTGGCGGCCCTGCGCCAGAACCGGCCGGCGGACTACACGATCATGGGCGCGGCGATGACCGGTATTTCCATTCCGAATTTCGTGCTCGCACCGTTGCTGGTGCTGGTGTTTGCGGTGTGGCTGCGCTGGCTGCCGGCTGGCGGTCTGGGTGACGGGTCCCTGCGGTATGTCGTGCTGCCGGTCATTGCACTGGCCCTGCCCCAGGTGGCCTACATCGCGCGCCTGACCCGCGGCAGCATGATCGAGGTATTGCGCAGCCCGTTCATACGCACCGCGCGTGCCCAGGGTTTGCCCACCCGCACCGTGATCCTGCGCCACGCGCTGAAACCCGCGCTGCTGCCGGTGGTGTCTTACCTTGGCCCGGCGCTGGCGGCCATCATCACCGGCTCGGTGGTGGTGGAGCAGATCTTCGGCGTGCCGGGTCTCGGCCGCTTCTTCGTGCAGGGCGCGCTGAACCGTGACTACACGCTAGTGATGGGCGTGGTGGTGTTCTACGGTTCGTTGATTATCGCGCTGAATTTCCTCGTTGACCTGGTGTACGGCTGGCTCGACCCGCGGCTGCGCCACGGATGAGCGTGGTGGCCCCCACCGTCGCCCCTCCGGGCCGCAGCCTCTGGTCCGATGCATGGGTGGTCCTGCGTCGCAACCGCGCGGCGATGACGGCGCTGTGCCTGCTGGCTGGCATGACGCTGCTGGTCCTGGTCGGGCCTTTCCTCAGCCCCTATACCTACGACGGCACAGACTGGGACCAGGTGTCCTCGCCGCCATCCTTCGCCAACGGCCACTGGTTCGGCACCGATGGCCTGGGTCGCGACCTGTTCGTGCGCACCTTGTACGGTGGGCGCATCTCGCTGCTGGTCGGTGCGGTGGCCACCGCGGTGTCGCTGCTGATCGGTATCACCTATGGCGCGGTGGCCGGCTACGTGGGCGGGCGCACCGACCAGTTCATGATGCGCATCGTCGACATTCTCTACGCACTGCCCTTCATGTTCCTGGTGATCCTGCTGATGGTGCTGTTCGGCAGGAATATCGTGCTGATCTTCTTCGCCATCGGCGCGATCAACTGGCTCGACATGGCACGCATCGTGCGCGGCCAGGCCCTGACCCTGCGCGGCAAGGAATACGTCGAGGCCGCGCGCGCCGGCGGTGTGCGCGGCGGGCGCATCATCCGCCGGCACATCGTCCCCAACCTGCTCGGCGTGGTGATCGTGTACGCCACGCTCACCGTGCCGCAGGTCATCCTGGTGGAATCTTTCCTGAGCTTTCTCGGCCTCGGCGTGCAGGAACCCATGACCTCGTGGGGAGCGCTGGTAAACGAAGGTGCGCAGGAACTGGAGAACGCGCCGTGGATGCTGCTGTTCCCGGCGGTGTCGCTGGCGATGACGTTGTTCTGCTTCAACTTCATCGGTGACGGCTTGCGCGACGCGCTGGACCCGCGGGATCGCAGCGCGTGAACGCGACAACGCTGCTGAACGTCGCCAACCTGCACGTGCGCTTCGCGACGCCGGACGGCTACGTAAACGCCGTGCGCGGCCTGGACTTCGAACTGGCGGCCGGGGAGAGCCTCGGCATCGTCGGCGAATCCGGTTCCGGCAAGAGCCAGAGCGTGCTGGCGCTCATCGGCCTGCTGGCCGAAAACGGCCAGGCCCGCGGCACCGCGTACTTCAGCGATCGCGACCTCTTGGGCCTGACCGAGCGTGAGCTGGGTGCGCTGCGCGGCGCCGAGATCGCGATGGTGTTCCAGGATCCGATGACGGCCCTGAATCCCTACCTCAACATTGGTGCGCAGATGGCCCTGGTGCTGCGCCGGCACGAAAATGTCAGTTCGGCCGCCGCGCGCACCCGTTGCATCGAGATGCTCGAGGCTGTGAAGCTCAGCGATGCTGAACGCCGGCTCGACATGTATCCCCACGAACTGTCGGGCGGCCAGCGCCAGCGCGTGATGATTGCCGCGGCGCTGCTGTGCCGGCCGCGCCTGCTGATTGCCGACGAACCGACCACGGCACTGGACGTGACCGTGCAGGCACAGATTCTCGCGCTGATTTCCGAACTCCGAGAGCAGCTCGACACAGCAATTCTGCTGATCACACACGACCTCGGCGTGGTCGCGGGGCACTGCGACCGGGTGCTGGTGATGGAGCAGGGCCAGCGCCGCGACTACGGCACCGTCGACCAGGTATTTCATGCGCCGGCCCACGACTACACACGCAAATTGCTGGCAGCGGTGCCGCGCATTGATTCGCCAGGCCGGCAGGGCGACCTGCCGGGCGGAGATGCGCTTTTGAAAGTGCAGGATCTTAGCGTGCAGTTTCGCCTGCCGCCCGATCACTGGCCGGGCCGCGCGCGGCAACTCAAGGCGGTCGACCAGGTGAGCTTCGATCTCGCGCCGGGGGAGACCCTGGGTGTGGTGGGCGAGTCCGGCTGCGGCAAGTCGACACTGGCGCGGGCGGTATTGCGGCTGGTGCCGGCGAGCGCCGGCGTGGTCAGTCTGCTCGGCCGCAGATTGCTGCCGCTGCGCGGTGCGGAACTGCGTGCGGCGCGGCGCGACCTGCAAGTCGTGTTCCAGGATCCCCTCGCGTCGCTCGACCCGCGCATGATGGTGCGCGACATCGTGGCCGAGCCGCTGCAGAGTTTCAGTCCGGAGCTCTCGCCCGACGAAGTCACCCAACGTGTCGCGCGCCTGCTCGAACGGGTGGGGCTGGAACCCGCGCACCTGAACCGCTACCCGCACGAATTTTCCGGTGGCCAGAGCCAGCGCATCGGCATTGCACGCGCACTGGTCTGCGAGCCGCAACTGGTCATCTGCGACGAGGCCGTGAGCGCGCTCGACGTGTCCGTGCAGGCCCAGATCATCGACCTGCTGCTCGACCTGCAAAAAGAGCTGGGTCTCGCGCTGGTCTTCATTGCCCACGACCTGGCCGTCGTGCGCCAGCTCAGCCACCGCGTGCTGGTGATGTACCTGGGCCGCGCGGTGGAACTGGCCAACGCCGACGCGCTTTACGAGCGCCCGCGCCACCCCTACACGCGCGCGCTGCTCCAGGCCGTCCCGGTCCCGGAACCCGCCGTCGAACGCAACCGCCAGCGCGAACTCCTCGGCGGCGACGTGCCGTCGCCCCTGTCTCCCCCGTCGGGCTGCTCGTTCAGAACTCGGTGCCCGTTCGCCGAGATAAGATGCACCGCCGAACGCCCGGCGCTGCGCAAACTCGATGGCAGCCTGGTGGCGTGCCACTACGCCGAAGAAATCTGATGAATCGCGGCTCGTCGCTCTCGCACATCCTTGTGCTCCGCGACATAAGGCCGTCCTGGCCACAAAGCCGCTCCTACCAAGAGAGTCGACTCCGGCACAGCGATGCGCCCCGCAGGCGTAGCTGTATCCACCGTCAACCCCTTTGTGTCAGACACGGATTAGCCCCAGGCCGGCAACGGCTGTCTGGAGCCCGTCCGCCCCTCGCTCACCCCCGCGGGGGAACGTGGTCCCACACCTCTGGCTCCAGGTTAACGGGGCCGTGGGTATCCAGAACCCCCGTTTGCGAACACCCCTCCGACCGGCGCCGGGGCACGGGGAAGTTTCACCAAGCGACTACAAAACCGGAGCGCGGGGGAATGTCCCCGTGCCACGTGGCGGTACCCTCCAGGATCTTCGTCGGCATGAATCCCATCGACTGGCGCCGGGCCACGGGGAAGTTTCACCAAGCGACTACAAAACTGGAGCGCGGGGGAACTTCCCCGTGGCCCGGTGCCGAATCGATGGCAGCCACGTCACGCAGCTCTGCCTACTCCAAATCAAAGGAAACGTTCACCCGCGCATCAAACCGGATGTCACCCGCCTGGTAAGTCGCCGCCGCGTCGCCTGATTCCGCCATCATCACCCGCGCCTGCATCGGCCGGGGTATCCCGCCCATGTCGGCCGCATTGACCGATCGCACCCGGCCCAGGGTGGCGCCGAGCGTAGTTGCCAGCACCTCGGCATTCGCGCGGGCATCCTCCGCCGCTTTCGCCAGCGCTTCACGATGCAGTTCGCGGCGCCGGCTGCTGTCGAGTTGGGGT
>CAZTIB010000052.1:0-53910 GCA_964613615.1 uncultured Chromatiaceae bacterium | reverse complement strand
TCCATGGCTCCGCTCCTCCGGGACGACGCCCGGAAGAGAGACCGGCCCACCGCGACGGCGTGATTGCTGAGCGGGGCGCGCCCGCGGTGGAGAGCCGAAGAACCCGAGAACGGGGGCCCTTTAAGGAATAGCCGTGCTGGCCTCCATTGCTGCAGCGCTTTTGGAGAGCAGCGGTTTCAGGGCCGTCCACGCGTTTTCCAGCAGTACCGGCTGGCCGTTGGCATTGGGGTGGATCATGTCCGGTAGCAGCTTCTGGGGCTGCAGCGCGACGCCGTCCATGAAGAACGGGATCAGGGTCACTTCCTGGTCCTCGGCGACCTCGGCGTAGACCTCGGCGAAGGCGTCGGTGTAGGCGGCGCCGTAGTTTGGCGGTAGCTGCATGCCCGCCAGTACCACCTGTGACCCGGCGTCCCGGCTCAGGGCCACCATGCGTTCCAGGTTCTTGCGAATGATCGGTACCGGGGTGGCTCGCAGACCATCGTTGCCGCCAAGCTCCAGCAGGGTGATTTCGGGCTGGTGGCGCTCCAGCGCCCTGGGCAGCCGGCGCAGGCCGCCACCGGTGGTATCGCCGCTGATACTGGCATTGACCACCCGATATTCGTAACCTTCCGCGGTCAGCCGGTCCTGCAACAATGCCACCCAGCCGTCGGCTACCTCGATGCCGAAACCGGCGCTGAGGCTGTCACCCACTACCAGGATGGCCGGCAGTGAAGAATTGGCGGACAGGGACCCCGCAACCGCCCAGAGCAGCAGGACGAATACTCCTTTTATGGATAACCGCATGGATGACACTGTGTTGCGCACTGAGGCTCTGAGCAAGAACGTTAGCAGCCCTGAGGGTACGCTGACCATACTCGATGACGTCAGCATTGCCATTAATGCCGGCGAGTCTGTGGCCCTGGTGGGGCCGTCCGGGGCTGGCAAGACCACGCTGCTGGCCCTGCTGGCCGGGCTGGACCGGCCCAGCAGCGGCCAGGTGTGGCTTTGCGGCAAAGAGCTGGGGACCCTCGATGAGGACGGCAGGGCCCGGCTGCGCGGTGACCGGGTGGGCTTTGTTTTCCAGTCCTTTCACCTGGTGCCGTCCCTCACGGCGCTGGAAAACGTCATGCTGCCGCTGGAACTCACCGGCGAGGCGCGGGCGCGCGAGCGGGCCAGGGAGGCTCTGGAGTCCGTGGGTCTCGACGGGCGGCTCGGGCATTACCCGAACCAGCTGTCCGGTGGTGAAAAGCAGCGGGTCGCGATTTCCCGCGCTTTCATCACCAGCCCCGAGATCCTGTTTGCAGACGAACCCACCGGCAATCTCGACACCAGCACGGGTGACCGGGTGGCCTCGCTGCTGTTTGAAATGAACCGGAAGTCGCGCACCACGCTGGTGCTCGTGACCCACGACCGTGAACTGGCCGCGCGCTGCGATCGGATCGTGGAACTGGCGGCTGGCCAGGTGGTGGCATGAGCGGTTTGCGCTTCGGCCTGCGCACGCTCTGGCGCGACTCGCGCACCGGCGAGCTGGCGGTGCTGCTGGCTGCCATCGTGATTGCGGTCACTGCAATGACCGCCGTTGGATTCTTCACCGACCGGGTCGGCAGCGCGATCCGGACCCAGGCCAGTGCCGTGCTCGCCGGCGATCTCGAACTGAGTTCCACCGACCCGGTTCCCGGCGAGTATCTTGCCGAGGCGCGGTCGCGCGGCCTGGAAGCGACGGAGTTCATGACGTTTCCCACCATGGCGCTGGCTGGAGACAACAATTCCCTGGCGCTGCTGCGCGCGGTTAGCGAGGGTTACCCGTTGCGCGGCGAACTGCTGGTTTCGCCGCAGATGTTCGGCGATGCGGTGCGAGCCGACGGCATTCCGCCGCAGGGTGAAGCATGGGCCGAACCGGGGCTGCTGGCGCGACTGGACGTGGATGTCGGCGCCACGCTGGTGGTGGGCGAGTCCAGCGTGAAGGTCACGCAAGTGCTCGACTACCAGCCCGGCCAGGGTGTGGGCGGCTTCGCGCAGCTGGCGGCGGGCCTGATGGTCAATATTGCCGATATTCCTGCCTTCGACGTGATCCGGCCGGGCAGCCGCATCACGTATCGTCATCTTTATGCCGGTGATTCAGGCGCGGTGGATGACTGGCGGGCATGGCTGAAGCCACGCCTGAGCGAGGGCGTGCGAATGCGCGGGCTGGAAGATGCCGGCGAACAGATTACTGCCGCCATCGATCGCGCCCAGCGCTTCCTGACCCTGGCGTCCCTGGTGACCGTGATCCTGGCCGCCGTGGCCACCGCGATGGCTGCGCGGCGCTATGCCCTGCGCCACCTGGACACCATTGCGCTGATGAAAAGCCTCGGTGCAACCCAGGGCTTCATCCTGGTCAGCACGCTGGCGCAGCTCGGCCTGGTAATTGTTATCACGGCTGCCATTGGTACTGCCCTGGGCTACGGTGCCCAGCAGGTCCTGGTGGCCATCGGTGCGAGCGTGCTGCGGGTCGAGTTGCCGCCGGCATCCTGGTTTGCCGGCGCCCTTGGGCTGCTGACCGCCGCCACCATAACAGTGGGTTTCGCGCTGCCGCACCTGCTGCAACTGAAAGACACGCCGCCGATGCGGGTGTTGCGGCACGACCTGCCGCCACCGCGGCTGGGTACCGGGCTGAGCTACGGTATCGCCATTGCCGCGCTGCTGTTCATGATCGGCGCCATCGTTCGCGACCTCCTGATGCTGGGACTGATTGCCGGCGGGCTGATCCTGGTGGCCGTCATCGCCGTGGCCGGCGGCTGGTTGCTCGTCATCGCTTTTACCCGCTTTCGCGGCGCGGCCGGGGTGGCCTGGCGTTACGGGCTGGCGAACATTTCCCGGCGTGGCAGCGAGAGCGTCGTGCAGATCGTGGCCTTCGCCCTGAGCTTGATGGTGTTGCTGTTGCTGACCCTGGTGCGCAGCGACTTGCTCACCGAGTGGCAGCGCACGGTGCCTGAAGACGCGCCGAACTACTTCCTGATCAATATCGAACCGGAAGAGTGGCCGGGCATTCGCGAGTTCTTTGTCCGCGAGACCGGCGCTGCGCCGGACTTTCTGCCCTTTCTCCGGGGCCGCGTGACTCGCGTGAAGGGCCAGCCCATCGACGACTACGAGTTTCCGAATCCCCGTGGCCGGAACTTTGCGCGACGTGAGGGGAACCTGACCTGGCGCGGTGAGTTGCCGGACACCAACGAAGTGCGGGACGGCCAGTGGTGGAGTGCTGCCAACCCCGGCGAGATCGAAGCCTCCATCGAAGTGGGCATTGCCCGGGATCTCGGCATCAGTGTGGGTGACACCATTGGCTTCAACGTTGGCGGTGAAGATGTCGATGCAAGGGTCACCAGCCTGCGCTTCGTCGAGTGGGACTCCATGCGCCCGAACTTCTTCGTGATGCTCTCACCCGGGCTGGCCGAAGAATTGCCGCAAACCTACATCGCGAGCGTGTTCATCCCGCCGGAGAAGCGTCGCATGCTGAGCGGTTTCATTCGCGAGTTTCCCAGCGTGACCTTGCTGGACCTGGAAGTCATCCTGCGCCAGGTGCGCATGATCATCGAACGGGCGTCGCTGGCGGTGCAATACGTGTTTCTGTTCACGCTGCTCGCAGGAATTACGGTGCTGCTCGCCGCGATCCAGGTGACGAAAGACGAACGCCGCTTCGAGAGCGCGATTCTGCACACCCTCGGCGCCGGCCGTCGCAAGATCATGCAGGGCCTGGCTGTGGAGTTCACCGCCCTTGGCACGATGGCCGGGCTGCTGGCGGCCTTTGGAGCGACCGCCGTGGGCTGGGTCGTGGCCGAACAGGCGTTTGAGCTGGACTACGGACTCAACCCGTGGCTGTGGCTGGCGGGCTGCGTTGCCGGCGCTGCGGTCGTGGGTGTCTGCGGCACGCTGGCCACTCGCGGTGCGGTCAACGAGCCGCCGGTGGCGGTGCTTCGCGAAGGTTGACCTGCAGTTACACCACGCGGTTGCGCGTCTCACCGTGCTGGAACGCCGCGACATTCGCCGCCAGTTCATCGATGGCCCGCTGGCGTGCCTCGCGCGCGGCCCATGCCATGTGCGGTGTGACAACCAGGTTTGGCAGCTGGGCTTGCAGCAACGGGTGATCTGCCGGGGGCGGTTCAGTATCGAGTACGTCGATGCCTGCGCCGCCCAGTTGCCCGTCGTTGAGTGCCGCAAGCAGGGCCGTCGGCTCTACCAGCGCGCCCCGTGCGGTGTTGATCAGGATGGCATCCGGGCGCATCCGCGCCAGCGCCGCCTGGTTGATCAACTCCAGCGTCTCGCGTGTCAGCGGGCAGTGCAGGCTCAGGTAGTCGGCGCGCGCCAGCAGCGCGCCGAAGCCGATTCGGGGTACGCCGGCGCGGCTCACGTTATACAGGTGTGACTCGTCATCGAGCCGATAAGGCTGGCGGGCGGCGAGCACCTGCAGGCCGAATGCCCTGGCGGTTTCAGCAACGGCCCGCCCCAGCGTGCCCAGGCCCACTATCCCCAGGGTCTTGCCCGCCAGCTCCCGCACCGGTGGTTCCGTCAGGCAGAACTGCGCGCCGCCGGACCAGTCGCCGCGGGTCACTCGAGTCCGGTAGTCGGCCAGGCGCTGGTTCAGAGTCAGCAGCAGTGCAAATACGTGCTGCACGACAGATGGGGTGCAGTAGTCGCGAATATTGGTGACCGCGATCCCACGGGCCTTTGCCGCTTCGAGATCCACATTGTCGGTGCCGGTGGCTGCCAGGCAGATCAGTCGCAACTGCCCGGCAGCAAGGAGCGTGTCCCGGTCGAGCAGCACCTTGTTGACGAACACGATCTCGGCGTCGGCGATCCTGGCGGCGCACTGATCGCTCGGTGTAGCGCCGAAAAACTCACAGTCGGGTAACAAACGCGTGAGCGGAGTACGGTCGGTATCTGTGGCGCCCAGGCTGTCGAAGTCGAGAAAAACTGCCCGCATCGCGGGCCTCAGCCGGTGTCCTGGATACCGCGGGCGATGCCGTTCACGCTGGCAACCAGCGCGGAGAAAATTTCTTCGTCCTGCCGGTTGCTGGCGCGCCAGCGGCGCAGCAGATCCACCTGCAGCAGATTCATCGGGTCGACGTAGGGGTTGCGCAGGCGTATTGATCGGCGCAACGCGGTCTGCCGCTCCAGCAGCACCTGTTGCTCCTTGATCCGCAGCAGTGTTTCGACACTGAGGTCGAATTCCACGCGCATGCCCGGGAAAAAACGCTCGTGCAGCTCACCGGACAGTTTTGAATAGCGGCTGGCGATATTCAGGTCGGCCTTGCCAAGCACCATTTCCAGATCGGACAGCAGCGATGCGAAGAATGGCCACTGGCGGCGCATCTCACGAATCGTGTCGATCCCGGCCCGGTCGATGGCCGCCGCGAGGCCCGTGCCCGCGCCATACCAGCCCGGCAGCAGGTTACGACACTGGCTCCACGAGAAATCCCAGGGCACCGCGCGCAGGCTTTGCAAGCCATCCTGCATTGGGTCGCCGGCCGCCGGATGTTGCATCTTCTGGATCGCATCTACCGGTGTGGCTGCCAGGAAGTAGGAGTAGAAAGCCTCATTGCCGTATACCAGGTCCTGGTAGCGCGCCCGACTGGCCTCGGCGATCATGTCCACGACTTCGCCCCAGCTCTGCAGCTGATCTGGTGCAAGTTCGTCGGGCAGCGCCGTTGCCACCGCCACTGCGCTCACGGCCTGCTCCAGCGTGCGCACCGCGATGCCGCGCAGACCGTACTTGGAATTCACCATGCCGCCCCGCTCGGTGGCCCGCAGGCGCCCGCGCACCGCGCCTGGCGGCGCGCCCACCACGGCGGCGTGGGTTTTGCCGCCGCCGCGACTGATGGTGCCGCCGCGCCCGTGGCAAAGCGTTGGTTCGACGCCGCCTTCGTCGAGCACCCGGACGAGGTCTGCCTGTGCCTTGTACAGGGACCAGCGCGCGCGGATCATGCCGCTGTCCATGTTGCTGTCGGAATAACTGACCACGACGGTCTGGCGATTCTCACGACACTGCAGGTGTTCCCGGTAGACGGGATTGTTCAGCAGCTCGGCCATGGTGGTGCCGCAGCTGCTGAGGTCTTCCACGGCTTCGAAATGCGGCGCAATGTCCAGGGGCACCGTACCGTTGCGCTTGCGAAGTTCTGCCCAGCGCGCGAGCAGGATGACGGACAGCACGTCGTCAACGCCATGGGCCATGCTCACCACATACGGCCCGATAGCGCGCTTGCCAAAGCGCCGGCGGCAGAAGGCAATGGCCTGGAAGACGGCCAGGTCGCGCCGGGTTTCATTGTCGAGGTCCGCGCAGGGTGACTCGTTTCGCTCCAGCGCTGCGGCGATGCGCGCCGACCGGTCCTCTTCAGACCGCTCCAGCCAGTTTTCCTCCCGCAGGCAGCGGCCTACCACCCGACGGTTCACCAGCGCGTTCTGGCGGATGTCCAGGGTCATGAAATGAAAACCGAAGGTTTCCACGCGCCGGATCAGGCGCCGCACAAAAAACAGGCCCGCGTGATGGCCCTTGTTCTGTTGCAGGCTACCGGCAATCAGCTGCAGGTCTTTCTGGAACTCTTCCGGCGACTCGTAAGGAAATGCATCGTCGTCGAAGGTCGCCTGCAGCCGGGCCATGATCAGGCGCAGGAAGATCCGGTAGGACATGTCCCGGTGGCGCAACGGTATGCTGCCGGCGGCATTCGGGAAGTGTTCGGCGTACTCGGCAGAGCGCTCGATCAGATCCCTCGCAATCGTCGTTCGGCTGCCGGACTGGCTGAGTTTTTCCGCCAGCGTCTGGCATTCGCCATGGTAGAGGTTCAGCACCAGGGCTCGCTGGCGTGACAGGGTCTCGCGGATCGTGCGGGCGGTGGTTTCCGGCCGGCTGTCGATGTCACTCCCGATCCACGACGCGAGACGGAACAGCGTGGGTAGTTCCGCTTCCGTCGTGTCTGCGTCGCAGACTTCTACCAGCGCTTCCCGCAGCGATTCGTAGAATACGGGGACGGCCCGATAAATGACCTCGGTGACGAAGAACAGCACATGTTCGAGTTCATCAAAGGAATCGCGCTCGCCTTCAGGTTGTTCCTCCGTTTGCCAGATTGATGTGATCTGGTCACGAATACTTTCGTAATGGGCGGCAGATTCCCGCGGGGTCAAAATCGGATTCTGAATCTCGATCAGGTGGCGCACGATTTCCTGTTGCTTGCGGAGGATCGTGCGCCGGGTCACTTCCGACGGATGGGCTGTAAAAACCGGTTCTACCTGCATGTCGCGCAGCAGGTCAAGCATCGCGTCGAGGTCGAAGCCCGTGTCCCGCAAACGCGTTAACGTCGCTTCCAGGCTGCCCGGCTGCTGTTGGTCGGAATCTTTCAGGTAGGCGCGCCGGCGGCGAATGCGGTGGACTTGTTCCGCCGTATTGACCAGCTGAAAGTAAGTGGAGAAAGCACGGACGAAATCGCGGGCGAGATCCGTGGGCAAAGACTGCAGCAATATGTCGAGCCGCTGGCCCGCTTCACGATCGCCTTCGCGGCGGCCGATCGCCAGCCGCCGGGCGCGTTCCACCGTGTCGAACAGGGCCTCGCCGCCCTGCTCCTTCAGCAACTCGCCCATCATTTCGCCAAGGTCGTGCACGTCCTTGCGCAGGCCGGCATCCTTCGCGCTGAACTGAATGTCGCTGCGCTTTTCTGCAGGGCGCGCGGTGGGGTGCAGGCCGGTGGCTTCGTTCACTTGGCTGGGGGACATAATTGGCGGGATGGCGCGGCCGCAAAGGCCCATGGAGTCTAGCAGAAGCGGCGCTGTGGCGAGCCTCGCGCAAGGCTGATTTGGCCGCGTCCCCGCCCCCCGCTATGCTCTGCTGCACCGAGGCCATCGCGCTTGCGCGCAGGACTTCTATTGCCGCCCTTACCTGACTGGCACGCCATCAGCGTCATCCTGCTCACCGGCGTGGCGCTCTACCTGTTTACGAAAGACCGGATCCCCCTGGAGACCACCGGGTTGACGGTCGTGCTGCTGCTGGTCGTTGGCTTCTTCCTGTTTCCGTACAAAAACATCCGTCCGGCAGACTTCTTCCTCAGCTTCGGCAACGAGGCGCTGGTGACCATCACCGCGTTGCTGATAGTCGGACGTGCCCTGGAAACCACCGGCGCGCTGCAGCCGCTGGCGAGCATCATGGCGCGCTTCTGGATGGAGGCCCCGAAGACCGCTTTGCTCGTGACACTGGTCCTTGGCGCGACGCTCAGTGCGTTTCTGAACAACACACCCATCGTGGTGATGCTGCTGCCCGTGCTGGTGGCCTGCAGCCTGCGCGCGCGCCGGCCGCCGTCCGGCGTGCTGATGCCCATGGGCCTGGCTACGCTGATAGGCGGCATGGCCACGACCATTGGCACGTCGACTAACCTGCTGGTGGTAGGCATCGCCGCTGACCTGGGCCAGCGGCGCTTCGATATGTTCGATTTCACGCTGCCCGTGGTCATCGCAGGTGGTTTCGGCCTGGCATTTCTCTGGCTGGTGGCGCCGCGCCTGTTACCCGAGCGCCAGGCGTTACTGTCGGATACGTCACCGCGGCTGTTCAATGCGGCGCTGTACGTGAATGAAGACAGCTATGCGGCGGGAAAAACCCTGACCGAAGTGCTGGCCAAGACCGAAAACCGGATGCGCGTGGATCGCATCCAGCGCACCGAGAGCCTGTTCGTGGCCAAGCTGCCGTCGGTCAAGCTGCAGCCGGGCGACCGGCTCTACGTGCGCGACACTTCCGAGCGCCTGAAAGAGTTCGAGCGACTCCTCGGCGCAACCCTTTACAACGCCGGCGAAGGCGACCAGCCCGTCAGCGAAGACGTGCCGCTGAACAGCGAGGGCCAGCAGCTGGCCGAGGTTGTCGTCACCCGCGGTTCGCCGCTGCACCACCGGTCGCTGGACTCATCGCATTTCACGACCCGCTATCGGTTGCTGCCAATGGCGATACACCGGGCCCGCATGGACGACGACCTGTCGTCCAACCTGGGCGCGGTGCGACTACGTTCCGGCGACGTGTTGCTGGTGCAGGGTGCCAGGGAAGCGATACAGGAACTGCGTGAGAGCGGGTCGATGCTGGTGCTCGATGCGACGATGGACCTGCCGCACACCGCGCGCGCGCCGCTAGCGCTCGGCATTATGGCTTTGGTGGTGCTGCTCGCCGCTACTGGCCTGATGCCGATCTCCGTGGCCGCGCTGTGCGGCATGGGCGCGATGCTGACCACCGGCTGTCTGACATGGAAGGACGTGGGCGAGGCCATCAATATCCCGGTGGTCATGATCATCGTCGCGAGCCTGTGCCTGGGTTTCGCGATGATGGAAACCGGCGGCGCCGACTGGATTGCGAAACTCTTTGTCGTCGCCACCGGTGGGTTGCCCGTCACGATGATCCTGAGCGGCCTGATTCTGCTGATGACGATCCTGACCAACGTCGTGTCGAACAACGCAGCAGCTGTGATCGGCACACCCGTTGCCATCAGCATCGCGGCGGAACTCCAGGCTCCGGTGGAACCGTTCATCCTCGCGGTGATCTTCGGCGCGAACATGAGTTTCGCCACGCCCATCGGCTATCAGACCAACCTGCTGATCATGAGCGCCGGTGGCTACCGGTTCTCCGATTTCATGCGGGTCGGTGTGCCGCTGACCGTGGTCATGTGGCTGGCTTTCTCCATTATTCTGCCAATCTTCTACGACCTGGGCTGACGGCCGGGGCCGCGCCCTTGACGCCCCCCGCGGAGCGCGGCGATACTTCGTCGCAATGATGACCGTGAACCTGAATCGCGACTGGTGGCGGAGCTGCTCCGGGGAGAGGGCTGCCGAGTAGCGCGTCAGTATTACCGGCTACAGGCCCATCCCCGGAACTCCGGCGATGGGTTTTTTAATGCCCGGAAGAAATGCCTGGACAACAAAGCAGCACACGGAAACACGAGTCATGCAACCGCCTTTTGATATCAGCGCCGACCTGGATACCCCGGTATCCACGTTCCTGAAGCTCGCGCCACTGGCGCCACGCTATCTGCTAGAGAGCGTGGAGCACGGCACGCAGCTGTCGCGCTATTCTTTCCTCGGCTTCGGTGCAGCCACGGAATTTCGCCTGGAAGCACAGGGCGTGCGCGCGGCGGGGCGCCAACTGCCGCGCCCTGCCGGCGGGCGGGAACTGCTGGCACTGCTGCGCGAGACCCTGGCCGCGTCACCAAGACTCGCACCGACAGTTCCCGGCCTGCCCTTCGACGGTGGGCTGGTGGGCGTCGCTGCCTATGACCTGGTGCGGCAGTTCGAGCGTCTGCCGTCACCACCGGCCGGTGACGCTTGCCCGCATTCGCCGGAGGCCGCCTATCTCGCTGCGGAATCGTTGCTGGTTTTCGATCACCTGACCCGGCGTATTGCGCTGCTGCACGTGGGCAGTGATGCCGAGCGTCGGCAACTGCGCAGCGAAGTCATCCGCCTGCTGCGCGGGCCGCTGCCACCGGCACCGGCGCAGCGCAGCTGCGCGCCGGCCGAGCAAAGCCTGAGCCGTGATGAGTTTGAGGCTGCCGTGGCGCGCAGCAAGGACTACATTACGAGTGGTGACATCTACCAGATTGTACTGTCCGTGCGCTTTTCCGGAGAGCACCGGCTGTCGCCCTTCGAGGTCTACCGCGCACTGCGCTTGCTCAACCCGTCGCCTTATATGTACTTCCTGGATACCGGCGACCTGCAGATCGTGGGCTCCTCGCCCGAGGCCCTGGTAAAACTCTATGGCGGGAATGCGTCGCTGCGGCCCATTGCCGGCACGCGGCCGCGCGGCGCAGATGATGCGGAAGACTCTGCCCACGAGGCTTCGCTGCTCGCCGATGTCAAAGAAAACGCCGAGCACGTGATGCTCGTGGACCTCGCGCGCAACGACCTTGGCCGCGTCGCCGAGGCGGGCTCGGTACAAGTAGATCCCTATCGCGCCATAGAACGCTACAGCCACGTGATGCATATCGTGAGCGGCGTGAAAGGCCGCCTGGCAGAGGGCCGCGACGCCTTCGATCTGTTCGCCGCCGCGTTCCCCGCCGGCACGCTGGTGGGTGCGCCGAAGGTGCGCGCGATGCAACTGATCGATACCTTGGAGCCCGTGCGGCGCGGCGTGTACGGCGGCACGGTGGGGTACTTCGGCCACAGCGGCGACATGGATCAGGCCATTGCGATACGCACGCTGGTGTTCGGCAATGGCATGTACAGCTACCAGGCCGGGGCCGGCATCGTGGCCGACAGCGTGCCGCAGACGGAGTATGAAGAAGTGCTGGCCAAGAGCGCGATATTGCGCCGCGCGCTGGTCATCGCGGAGGAAGGCCTGTGAGCGCGCGGCTGCTGCTGATCGACAACTACGATTCTTTCACCTACAACCTGGTGCAGGCATTTCTTGTACTCGGCGCCGAGGTGCTGGTCTACCGCAACGACGAAATCACGGTGCCGGAGGCCGGGGCAATGGACATCACCCACCTGTGCATCTCGCCGGGGCCGGGCCGTCCGGACGACGCGGGCGTGTCGCTGAAGATGATTGCCGCGTTCGGCGAGCGCATGCCGGTACTTGGCGTGTGCCTGGGCCACCAGAGCCTGGTCCAGGCCTGCGGCGGGCGCATTGTGGCGGCCCGGCGACTGATGCACGGCAAGACCTCCATGGTGCAGCATGACGAAGGCACGATTTTCCGGGGCCTGACCAATCCGCTGGAAGCGGGGCGTTATCATTCGCTGGCGGCCGAACCCGACTCCTTGCCCGACGTACTGCAAGTTACCGCGCGCACCGAGGGCGGCGAGATCATGGGAGTGCGGCATCGCGAACTGCCCATGGAGGGCGTGCAGTTCCATCCGGAAAGTGTGCTGACGCCGGAGGGTGACCGCCTGCTGGAAAACTTCCTGGCACTGCGAGCGGACTGAAGGAGCAGCTTATGGCCACTGATCCCAGCGCATTCCTCGAACGCCTGTTGAGCGGCGAACACCTGGCCGAGGCCGACGCGGCAGAGCTGATGCACGTGCTGACGGACGAATCACTGCCGCCGGCGCAAGCCGGTGCGCTGCTGGCGGCCCTGCGCAGCAAGGGCGAGACGGCTGAGGAGGTGCGCGGCTTCGCCCAGGAGATGCGCCGACTGGCGCACAAGGTTCACCTGCCCGCGGGCCTGGAGGCAGCCGACAGCGCCGGCACGGGCGGCGACCTGTCCGGCAGTTTTAATCTTTCCACGGGCACCGCACTGCTCGCCGCCGCCTGCGGTGTGCCGATGATCAAGCACGGCAACCGGTCGGTATCATCCAAGTCGGGCAGCGCAGACGTGCTGCAGGCCCTGGGCGTGCCGCTGGCGCCGGATGCCAATACCGCGCTGGGCTGCCTGAAAGAGTGCGGTTTCGCGTTCCTGTTCGCACCGTTTTTCCACCCGGCCATGAAGGCGGTGGCGCCGGTGCGTGCGGCCATGGGGGTGCGTACCGTGTTCAACTTTCTCGGGCCCTTGGCCAATCCGGCCGCACCCCCGTACTACCTGCTCGGCGCATTCGATATGCCCCACTCGCGGTTGCTGGCAGATGCCCTGTCCGGTTTGCCCCTGGAGCGCGCGTTTGTCGTGCACGGGGAGCCGGGCTGGGATGAGGCCACGCCCTGCGGCCCCTTTGCGCTGTTCGATATCCGGCCGGGTGAGGTGCACGAACACCAGCGCGACCCGCAGGACTACGGCTTGCCGCGGTGCGAGCCCGGCCAGCTGGCGGGCGGTGACGCGGCGCATAACGCGGCGGCCCTGGAAGCGGTGCTGCGCGGCGACCAGTACGGCGCCCATCGCGACGCGCTGCTGTTAGGCACCGGGTTGGTGCTGGAGGTGACCGGTATGGAACCGGAGCTCGCAGCAGGCATTGCCCGGGCGCGCAGCACGCTGGATGCGGGCAAGGGTGCCAAGGTACTCGACCGGCTGCGGGCCTTTGCCGAGGCCCTGTAGCGATGCCGAGCCGCGACACCGTTCACGCGAACGACTTCCTCGAGCGAATGACGGCGCGCAGCCGCGCGCGCGTGACGGCGGCGCAGGCCCGATGCCCGATTACGGAGCTGCAGGCGCAGGCGCGGGACCTCCCAGCCCCGCCCTCGCTGCGCCTGGCGCCGGAAGGCTTCGACCTGATCGCCGAGGTCAAGCGCCGGTCACCGGCCCAGGGCCAGCTCGCGGGTGAGCAGCTCGACCCCGTGGCCCAGGCGACGGCCTATGCCAATGCGGGCGCCGCGGCTTTGTCTGTGCTCACGGAGCCGGAAGAATTTCACGGCACGCTCGCCGATCTCGACGCGGTCGCCGGCGCGGTGGTCCGGGTGCCTGCGATGCGCAAGGATTTCTTGGTGGACCCCTACCAGGTCTGGGAGGCAAGGGTCGCCGGTGCCGGTGGCGTGCTGCTGGTGGCCGCATGCCTGGACCGGGAAATGCTGGAGCGAATGCTCGAGGTGACCCTGGAACTCGGCCTGTTCGCGCTGGTGGAGGTCTTCGACGAGGGCGAACTCCAGCACTGCCTGCCGGTAATGGACGCGGCGGGGCCAGCCCTGGAGTCAGACGGCGTGCGCATGTTACTGGGCGTGAACTGCCGCGACCTGCGCAGCCTGCAGGTGGACTTCGCACGTTTTGCCGAGCTGGCGCCGCGGTTGCCGACCAACTATCCGAAGATTGCCGAAAGCGGCGTCGTGAAGCCCGTCGATGCGGCCGCCGTCGCAGCCGCGGGTTACGAACTCGCGCTGGTGGGCACGGCGCTGATGCGTGCGGCAGACCCGGCGGCCGCAGCGCAGGCATTGCTGTCCGCGGGTCGTGGGGCTTGTGCATGAGTGTGTTCGTAAAAATATGTGGTTGCCGAACCCGCGAGGCGGTTGAAGCAGCGGTGGATGCCGGTGCCGATGCGCTGGGTTTCGTATTTGCCCCTTCTCCCAGGCGCGTGACCCCGGAGCATGCGCGCGAACTTTGTGACGGACTGTCGGATCACGTGATTAGAGTCGCGGTGATGCATCAACCGTCAGCCGACGAATGGCTCGAGGTGCGGCGGGTATTCCGGCCAGACTGGTTGCAGACGGACGCCGACGACTTCGCGCCGTTGCCGGTGGGCGGCGACGTGCGGCCGCTGCCCGTCTACCGTGACCTCGGCAGCCTGGACGAAGACGCGGTGGCGGTGCAGCCGCTGGCACTGTTCGAGGCGGGCGCCAGCGGCATGGGCGTGCGCGCGGACTGGGAACGTGCCGCGCGGCTGGCGGCGCGCACTGACCTGATCCTCGCCGGCGGCCTGGACCCGGACAATGTTGCGACGGCCATCCGCCAGGTTCGGCCGTGGGGGGTGGACGTCAGCAGTGGCGTGGAGCGAAAGCGCGGCGTGAAAGACCTGGATCGGATTGTTGCGTTCATCGATGCGGCGAAAGCGGAGGACCTGCATGCGCATTGAATTGACCGACGGGCAGCGTGACGAACTGTTGCGTCAGCTCGTAGCCGGTGAATTGCCCGACGCGCGCGGCCGGTTTGGCCCCTTTGGCGGTTGTTACGCCCCCGAAACCCTGATGCCCGCTCTGACGCGCCTCGCCGCCGGCGTACACGAGCATCTGCACGCACCTTCTTTCCAGGCGCAACTGAACGCCGAACTCAGGGATTGGGTAGGCCGGCCGACGAGCCTCACGCATGCCCGGGGTTTGTCCGCGCGCTGGGGCGCAGACGTGTGGCTGAAGCGTGAAGACCTGGCCCACACCGGGGCACACAAGATCAATAACGCGCTGGGCCAGGCCCTGCTCGCTCAGCGCCTGGGTGCAGGCCGCGTCGTTGCAGAGACGGGGGCGGGCCAGCACGGTGTGGCAACGGCTGCCGCGTGCGCGCGCGTGGGCATTCCGTGCATCGTGTACATGGGTGCGGTCGACGTGGAGCGTCAACGGCCCAACGTGGACCGCATGTTGCAGCTGGGTGCAGAAGTCGTGGCGGTGACCAGCGGCGACGCCACGCTGCGTGCGGCCATCGATGAAGCCTTCCGCGACTGGGTGGCGGATCCCGAGGGCAGTTACTACCTGCTGGGCTCGGCCGTAGGTCCGCACCCGTATCCGTACCTGGTGCGCGAACTGCAGGTGGTCATCGGCCGCGAAGCGCGCACGCAGATGCTGGACCTGGCGGGCGGTCTGCCGGATGCGGCCTTTGCCTGCGTCGGCGGGGGTTCCAACGCGATCGGGCTGTTTCACCCACTGCTCGGCGATGCCGGCACGCGGCTGATCGGTGTGGAGGCCGGCGGCTGCGGCGGCGGGCTCGGTGAGAATTCCGCCACGCTGGTAACGGGCACGCCGGGCATCCTGCACGGCAGCCTGTCCCTGCTGCTTCAGGACCCCGACGGCCAGGTGCAGGAGACGCACTCGGTGTCGGCCGGGCTCGACTACGCCGGTGTCGGGCCGGAGCACGCGTTGTTGAACACCATCGGCCGGGTGAGCTACGAGTCGGCCACGGATGCCGAGGCCCTGGACGCCTTGCAGGAATGTTGCGAGGCCGAAGGTATTTTGCCCGCGCTCGAAACCGCCCACGCCCTCGCCGGCGCGCGGCGCTGGGCCCGCGACGATCCGGGCAGGCGGATCCTGATCGGCCTGTCCGGCCGGGGCGACAAGGACATGCCGACTCTCAGCAAGCTGATGCGCGACAGCGATACTCGAGAACGGGCCGCATGAGCGAATTGCCCCACGAAAGAATCGGCGCCGCAATTGCGGCTGCGACCGCGGAAGGGCGTGTAGGCCTCGTGCCGTTCATCACCGCAGGCTATCCGCAGAAAGATCGCTTTATCGACACGCTGGAGGCGCTGTCTTCGGTGGCTGATGTTGTCGAGGTCGGTGTGCCGTTCTCGGACCCGATGGCTGATGGCGTAACGATTCAGCGTGCCAGTCACGCTGCGATTGAAGCCGGGGTGAGCCTGCACTGGATCATTGACCAGCTCACTGCAGCCCGGAATGCCGGCAAGCGTTTTGCGCCGCTGGTGCTGATGAGCTACCTGAACCCGCTGTTCATTTATGGCTACGAGCAATTGGCGAAAGATGCAGCAGAGGCCGGTGTCTGCGGTTTCATCGTGCCGGACCTGCCGCTGGAGGAAGGCGGCGAGTTTCGCGCGGCGCTGGAGCAGGCGGGTCTCGGCCAGGTGCAGCTGATCACACCCACGACCACGGATGCGCGCATGGCCGAGCTGTGCCGCGCGAGCAGGGGGTTCATCTACGCGGTCACGGTGACCGGTATCACTGGCGGCAGCACGGTGATTCCGCCGGAGGTCACCGGCTACCTGGACCGTGTGACCGCTGTGGCCGACATTCCGGTCTGCGCAGGTTTCGGCATTCGCAAAGCGGAGCAGGTCGAGTCCATCGGCCGGCATTCCGACGGTGTCATCGTCGGCTCGGCGCTGGTAGAGCAGCTGGAAGCGGGCCATGACCCGGCGGCCTTCCTGCAGGGCCTGCGGCCCGGCTAGAACCGCCTGTGGCAAGGGCGTGGGCCGGTCCGGAGCCCAGCCTGTCGCCATCCGTTAAAATGGTGCCAGGCCTATAGCCATTGATGCGGAGCCGCCTATGTCACATGCGCTGACTACCCTGCCTGCCAACGAGTATTCCGAAGGCCGCTTCTGGCAAAAGCTCGCCGCTTTCGGCCGCAGTGCCGGCCGTGAACTGATCGAAAAGGCGCTGTGGCTGTATTACGCCGCCGAGCGCCCGCAGACGCCGAAATGGGCGAAGGCCACTGTGTACGGTGCGCTGGCCTATTTCATCCTGCCCGCAGACGCGGTGCCCGATCTCACGCCACTGGCCGGCTTCACGGACGACCTGGCCGTGCTCGCATTTGCCGTCGCCACGATCGGGGCGCATATCGATGCCGAGGTGAAGACCCAGGCAGCGCAAACGCTCGCTCGATGGTTTCGCAAATAATGCTTGTCGCCGGAGTGCGAACCAGGATTGCTGCGTGTTAGCCGCGTTGAATTCTGGCCAACGCTTCAGACTCTGAATGTCAGTTCTTCACAGTAACAGGAGTCGGTCCTTGAACAAATTAGTGGTGGTTGTCGCCGGTCTCATTCTGGCGCTGAGCGTATCTTCAGTGAGCGCGGGGAGCCATAAAGAGAACAAGGGCAGGAAAAAGACCGACGTGATCGAGGCGGCCGACACTGCGCCGGCGGAAGAAACCGCGCAAGGCAGACAAAATAAAAGGGATCGGCGTGCAGACAGGTCCCGTGACCAGGAAGGCCGGGATGATAGTGACGATGATGACGATAGCGATGACGATAGCGATGACGACTCCGACGCTGAAGAGCAGGGGTCCAGCCGAGACGAGGATGCTGCCCGTGGCCGGGGGAATGAGCGGAGCCAGGAAATGCGTGAGCGCAGGGACGAGCGTAAAGCGATCCAGGAAGAATACCGCTCGAATCGCGAACCCGGACAGGAAGGTCAGGACAAAGCGGCAGGCAAGCCCGCCAAGAAACCGTGGTGGAAGTTCTGGGGTGACGAAGCCGACTCTCAATAGACACTTTGGCAACGTCGGCGCAGTGCTTGCCAAAGCCTGTTGAGTTTATAAGCAGCGATCGGCGGACTCGGGTGTCAGCTAGCTGGGCGCCCCAGGTAAAGACCTGTGAGGCCGGCAGCAGCGACAACCCAGCCCAGCCACTCGGGTTGCGCCTGTAGTCCTATCAGCAAAGCCCCGGCCACCAGGCCGGCGGCACCGGCGATCAGCCGGAATTGCCTTCGCTCGCGCTCCCTGCCGATGCGGCGATTGGGTGCCGGTGGCGTGCGCTCACTCTCTTCGAGCTGGTCCACCAGCCGCCGGGCCAGCACCGGCAAGCGCTCCAGCGTGTAGCGGATGTCCGGTAGCTCGCGGGCGATGCGCCGGGCCGTGCCAGCGGGACCGGTCTGCTCGGCCATCCATTTCTTCAGCACCGGCCGGCCCGTTTCCCACAGGTCGAGTTCCGGGTACAGGTCGCGCCCCAGACCTTCGATCTGCAGCAGCGTTTTCTGCAGCAGGATCAGTTGTGGCTGCACTTCCATATCGAAACGCCGCGCCACCTGGAACAGGCGCATCAGCACCGTGCCGAAGGAGATGTCCTTCAGCGGCTTATTCATGATGGGTTCGCACACCGTGCGCACCGCCGACTCCAGCTCGTCCACCCGGGTGCCTTCCGGCACCCAGCCGGAATCGGCGTGCAACTGCGCCACACGGCGATAGTCATAGTCGAAAAAGGCGATGAAGTTTTCGGCGAGATAACGGCGGTCGCGATCATCCAGGGTACCGACGATGCCGAAGTCCACCGCCGCGTAACGTGGGTTCTCCGGATCGCTCACGTCGACAAAAATATTGCCGGGGTGCATGTCGGCATGGAAAAAGTTGTCGCGGAAGACCTGCGTGAAAAAGATTTCCACGCCGTTGGCCGCCAGTTTTTTGATGTTGGTGCCGGCCGCCAGCAGTGCGTCCATCTGGTTGATCGGAATGCCGTAGATGCGTTCCTGCACCATCGCGCGATCGTTGCAGTAGTCCCAGTAAATGTCGGGCACGTAGATCTGGGGCGAGCCTTTGAAGTTCCGCCGGAGCTGCATGCAGTTCGCGGCCTCGCGCATCAGGTCGAGTTCGGCCTCGCAGGTCTTGTCGTACTCTTCGATCACTTCCACCGGGCGCAGCCGGCGGGCCTCGGGCCAGTAGCGGTCGGCGAGTCGGGCAATGGCGTACAGCACCTCGATGTCGCGCTTGATTTGCCGGCGCACGCCGGGGCGCAGCACCTTGACGATGACTTCCTCACCGCCAGGCAGGCGGGCGGCGTGCACCTGCGCGATAGAAGCCGCGGCAAGGGCCTCCGGCGCGAACTCGGCGAACACCTCTTCCGGTGACCGGCCGTAGGCGCGCTCGAGAATTTCCCGAGCCTGCTCGGCCGGAAACGGCGGCACCTGGTCTTGCAGCTTGGCGAGCTCCGCACCCACATCCGGGGGCAGCAGGTCCTGGCGTGTCGACAGGGACTGACCGAACTTCACGAAAATGGGGCCGAGTTCCTGCAGCGCTTCGCGGATGCGTACCCCGCGGGGCGCGTCCTTGTGCTGGCCGTTCCAGGTGCCGGGCCACAGGCGCAGGAAAGGCCGGAACGGCCGAAACAGGTGCGTGGCGCTGATCAGGTCGTCGAGCCCGTGGCGAACGAGCACACGCTGAATGGCCAGCAGCCTCAGCAGCAGTCGCAAACGACTCATGATGCGGCTTTGTCCTTCAGGCGCCCGGCCCGGGCGGCGGCGCGTTCCACATCGTTGGCCAGCCGGTCCACATCGGCCAGAAACTCGTCCATCTCAAAGCGGGTAGGCAGGTCGCGACTTTCTTCCTGCAGGTACTCCGTCAGGCTGCGGGAAAAACTCTCGGCGGCGCCGCGGGCCCAGCCCGCGAAACCGCGCGCGGCCTGGCCCAGCTGGTGAGCTGCCACGTCACCAACGACCCGAGACAGCTCTTCTTCCGGGTCCGGGCGGGCATAATCGAGCAACGCCTGGTAGGCCTGCGCGATGTCGGGGTTACCGCTGAGGCGAACTGCGCCGCTGCGGAGCGCTGCGGTGGCTTCGCCGAAAACCAGCTGGTTAAAGCCAATAATGCTGCCGGCCAGGGACGCGTCGGCCGGTTCGGCCAGCGCCGGTCCGACGATGGCATTGCCCTCGGTCATCGTGATACGCAGGCGCAGGCCTGCGGGCTCCAGGTTGATGTCCAGGCTGCGCCCTTCCAGTTCCCGGCTCAGGGCCTGGGCACTGGCCGATTCCTGGATACCGCGGTTCAGCAGCGCGGCGACGGCTCGGTAGAGCGGCTCCATGGTCAGTACCGAAAGCCCATGTGCAGCGCGACGACGCCGCCCGTGAGGTTGTGGTACCGACAGTCTTCCAGCCCCGCGTCATTCATCATGCCGAGCAGGGTTTCCTGGTCCGGGTGCACGCGAATGGACTCGGCCAGGTACTGGTAGCTTGCCGCATCACCGGCCACCGCAGCGCCGAGCCGTGGCAGCACGTTAAAGGAATACCAGTCGTATATCGGCCGCAGAACCTTGAGCGCGGGTGTGGAAAACTCCAGCACCAGCAGTCGTCCGCCGGGTTTCAGCACCCGCCCCATGTCGGCCAGGGCCGCGGCCTTGTTGGTGACGTTGCGCAGGCCAAAGCCGATGGTCACGCAGTCGAAAGCTCCGTTCGGAAAGGGCAGCTGCTCGGCGTCAGCCTGCACGAGACGGACGTTGCCCACGATGCCCCGGTCGAGCAGCCGGCGGCGGCCTTCCATCAGCATGGCGTGATTGATGTCGCTCAGCACCACCTGCCCCCCCGCGCCGATGCGGCGACTCATGGCGCCCGCCAGGTCGCCGGTGCCCCCGGCCACGTCCAGCGCGGCCTGGCCCGGGCGCAGGCCCGTGCGGGCGATCGTGAAGCGCTTCCACAACCGGTGCAGCCCGCCCGACATCAGGTCGTTCATCAGGTCGTAGCGCGACGCGACGGAATCGAATACGTCGCGCACCCGCTCGGCTTTTTCGGTGCGCGGGACGGTCTGGTAGCCGAATTGCGTGGTGTCGGGTTGCTTGTCGGTCATGGGGCCTGCCGGTGGCGAAGGCGTAGTTTAGCGGCAGACCTGCCCCAACGGGTCAGAGGATGTACCGGCTCAGATCCTCGTCCTTCAGCAGTTCGCCGAGCTGCGCGTCCACGTAGGCCGCATCCACGATTACCGCCTGGCCGCCGCGGTCCGCCGCCTCGAAAGACAGGCTCTCGACGAGCCGCTCCATCACCGTGTGCAGACGCCGGGCGCCGATATTTTCGTTCTGCTCGTTCATGCGGAAGGCAATTTCCGCGATGCGGTGCACGCCGGACTCGTCAAAGTTGAGCGTCAGGCCCTCGGTGTCCATCAGCGCGGTGTACTGCTCCGACAGGGACGCATCGGGTTCGGTCAGGATGCGCGCGAACTCACCCGCCTTCAGAGCGTTCAGTTCCACACGAATCGGGAACCGGCCCTGCAGCTCGGGAATCAGGTCTGACGGTTTCGCCGTGTGGAAGGCGCCCGACGCGATGAACAGGATGTGGTCGGTACGCACCATGCCGTACTTGGTGGTCACGGTGCAGCCCTCCACCAGTGGTAACAGATCGCGCTGCACGCCTTCGCGTGACACGTCGGCACCGGTCACGTCGGAGCGGCGGGCCACCTTGTCGATCTCGTCGATGAACACGATGCCGTTCTGCTCGACGTTCTTTAGCGCTTCGATCTTGATTTCATCGTCGTTGACCAGCCGGCCGGCTTCTTCCTCGGTGAGCAGCTTGAAGGCCTCGCGAATTTTCAGCCGGCGCGACCGCTTTTTGCCGCTGGAGAAACTCTGAAACATGTTCTGCAGCTGACCCGTCATCTCCTCCATGCCAGGCGGTGCCATGATTTCCACACCAACCTGCGGGGCCTGCAGTTCGATCTCGATCTCCTTGTCGTCGAGGTCGCCCTCGCGCAGCTTTTTGCGGAATTTCTGCCGGGTGTCCGAGGTTTCCGGTCTTTCCGGCTGGCCGAGGCTGTTGCCCGCCGGCGGCAGCAGCGCATCGAGAATCCTGTCTTCGGCCGCATCTTCCGCGCGGTGGCGCACCTTCTCCATCTCGAGTTCGCGGGTCAGCTTGACGGCCGAGTCGGCAAGGTCGCGGATGATGCTGTCGACTTCGCGGCCCACGTAGCCCACTTCGGTGAACTTGGTGGCCTCGATCTTGATGAACGGCGCGCGGGCGAGGTTGGCCAGGCGGCGGGCAATTTCGGTTTTGCCGACGCCGGTGGGGCCCATCATCAGGATGTTCTTGGGCGTGATCTCGTCGCGCAGCGCATCGGGCACCTGCATCCGCCGCCAGCGGTTACGCAACGCAATGGCCACGGCGCGCTTTGCGTCATCCTGGCCGATGATGTGCTTGTCCAGTTCCTGGACGATTTCACGCGGGGTCATCTGGGACATTTAAAATCGCCTTCGTTTGGTAGCGCCGCGTCAGCGAACGGAGGGCCTGATGCCAGGCGCCAGTTCAGTTGATCGGTATCTGGCTGCCGGCTGTCCTTGCGCTCTGCTGAGGCCATGCCGTTATTCCTCTTCACCGCCGAGTGTTTCCACCGCGACGTTCTCATTGGTAAACACACAGATCGTGGCCGCTATCTTCAGCGCCTTGCGCACGATCTCCGCGGCGTTTAACTCGGTGTTTTCCAGCAGCGCCCGCGCTGCGGCCTGAGCGTACGGGCCGCCTGACCCAATGGCCATCAGGTCGTCTTCGGGTTCGATCACGTCGCCGTTGCCGGAAATGATCAGCGAATTTTTGTCATCGGCAACGCACAGCAGGGCTTCCAGGCGGCGCAACCGTCGATCGGTGCGCCAGTCCTTGGCCAGTTCGATGGCCGCCCGGGTCAGGTTACCGTACTGCTCCATCTTGCCCTCGAAGAGTTCGAACAGTGTGAAGGCGTCGGCCGTACCACCGGCGAAACCGGCCAGCACGGCGCCTTCGGCCAGCCGGCGAACTTTGCGCGCGTTACCCTTCATCACGGTGTTGCCAATGCTGACCTGACCGTCACCGCCCACGGCCACGATCCCGTTGCGCCGCACCGAGACGATGGTCGTACCGCGAAACTGCTCCATTTGATTCTCCAGCTGCCGGGGGTGGGGCCACAGGCCCTTAGCCCGCCAGGTTTTCGTCTGGCCCTGCTGGCTGCATCCGGCAACCTGAACGACGGTTATTGGCCGGCATTTGTCCGCCTGACTCCAGCGCGGCGGTGAGCCGCGTTGCGACAAACTTTAGCCTTTCGTTTTCCGCTGCGCCCGCGGGTGAGCCTCATCGTATATCTGGGCGAGATGCTGGAAATCAAGATGGGTATAGACCTGGGTCGTACTGATATCCGCGTGGCCCAGCATTTCCTGCACGCCCCGGAGATCCCGGCTCGACTCCAGCAGGTGGGTGGCAAAGCTGTGGCGGAACAGGTGCGGGTAGACCCGTTGGGGCAACCCGGACTGCTGCGCCCAGTGGCGCACCCGCCGCTGCACCACGCGCGGACTGATGCGCCGGCCGCGCTGGCCGACGAACAGCGCCGTTTCGCGGCCTTGCGCCAGGGTCGGGCGGGCAGCGAGCCAGTCGCGCAACGCGGCCCGGGCCTTGCGGCCCACCGGGACCACGCGAGTGCGGGAGCCTTTGCCGGTGACTCGCACCGTGCCGTCGTCGAGATCCAGGTCCGGCGGGTCCAGGGCCACCAGCTCGGCCAGCCGCAGCCCCGACGAATACAGCAGTTCCAGGATCGCCCGGTCGCGGTGGGTCACCGGGTCATCGCCGCGTATGTCCAGCAGCCGCGCTACCTGGTCGACGTCCAGGGTGTCCGGCAGTTTGCGCGGGGCCCTGGGCGCCGTGACATCGGCACCCACGTTTTGTTGCAGCCGTGATTCCCGGATCAGGTAATTCAGGAAGCTGCGCACCCCGGACAGGCGACGCTGAATGCTCCGCGGGCTCAGGCCTGCCGCGTGGCTCAGGGCCGCGAACCGGCGCAGGTGATAGTCACGGAGCTCCTGCCACGCACCGATGGCGTCGCGGTCACAGAACTCTGTCAGGCAGACCAGGTCGCGGCGGTAGCCCTTCACGGTGTGCGGCGAGAGCCGCCGTTCCAGGCTCAGGTGGCGGAAAAAGTCTTCGGCGAGCTGCCATTCATCGGCGTTCACCGCGCAGCTTCAGTTGTCCAGCGCGCAGGTCACCAGTTCGCCCAGTCGGGCAAGAAAATCGATGCTCTTGCCGGGGTGGAAGTGGTCGACTTCGCGGCTGCCGACGGCCAGGAAGCCGGTCTGCACGCCTTCGCCCAGCGGCAGCAGGGCCGCCGAACCGATCTCGACGTCGCCGTCGCCGAACAGGAAGCGGCGCTGGGCGTCGCGAATGCGGCCGCAGCGCGCGTTGCCGGATTCCAGGAAGGTGCGAAACGGCGCCAGCGCTTCGTCGTCGCGGCCGATCACCCGCAGAAAGCGGCTGCCCTGCAGCCCTTCGGGCTCGCGGAACAGCACGAGCATGGCCCGGTCGGCCTTAAAGCTCAGGCGCAATTGCTCTTCCAGCGTGGCCACCACCTCCTCCGGCCCCTCGGCCCGCATCAGCAGCAGCGCCAGCCGGTGAATCTTGCCCGCCAGCTGATCGTTGCCACGGGCCACATCCAGCAGGTCGCGCAGCTTCCGCTCGAGCTTGATGTTGCCCTGGCGCAGCACCGCCACCTGCCGTTCCACCAGCGACACTGTGGCGCTGCCCGGCATATGCGGCAGGCGCAGCTTGGCCAGCACCGCCGTATGGCGTTCAAAAAAATCCGGGTTGGATTGCAGGTAAGCGGCTATCTCGCTTTCGTCAATGTCCGGCGCATCGGACTGCGGCTGCTCGAGCGTACTCATGCGGCGACCGTTCCCTCGAAGACGGTGATCGCTTCCCCGGTCAGCCAGACTGGCTCGCCGGGACCCTTCCAGCCGACGGTCACCGATCCCCCGGGCAGGTCTACACGCACTGAGTCGTCTAGCCAGCCAGCACGTTGGCCCACCACGGCCGCCGCACAGGCACCTGTCCCGCAGGCCCGGGTTTCGCCAGCGCCGCGCTCAAAAACGCGCAGCCGCACGTGCCCGGAAGTGACCACCTGCATGAAGCCGATGTTAGCACGGTTGGGAAAGCGCTCATGACGCTCCAGGGCCGGACCGAGAGTTTCGACCGGCGCGGTGGCTGCATCTTTCACGCGCAACACTCCGTGCGGGTTGCCGATCGACACGACCCGCAACTCCACCAACCTGCCGTCTGTGTCCAGCGCGTAGGCCTCGGCCTCGGCCTCGGCCTGGAACGGCACGGCGGCCGGACTGAAGTCGGGCTCGCCCATGGCCACCGTCACGCTGCCATCGCTCAGCAGCCGCGCCGGCGACCGGCCGCCGGCATGGGCCAGCACCAGTTCGCGTTCGGGGGTGCTGCCGGTCAGGAATCGGGCGATGCAACGGGCGCCGTTGCCGCACTGTTCCGCCTCGCTGCCGTCGGCGTTGAAGATGCGGTAGTAGGCATCGGTGCCCGTGTCGCGGGCAGGCTGGACCCACAGGAGCTGGTCGAAGCCCACCCCGGTTCGGCGCTCGGCCAGCGCGCGAATCCGGGCGGCGGCCGGCGGATCGCCATCGCTGGCAACCACCATGAAGTCATTGCCCAGGCCGTGCATTTTGGTGAAATTCAGGCGCATGTGACGTGGACTTTTGTTAAATCGGGGGCTAAGTTTAGCCTCTCGCTGCACAGCAAGAGGAAAACAAGAATGCGGCACATCATGGTCTTAAATGCCAAGGGCGGCTGCGGAAAAAGCACGCTGGCAACCAACCTGGCCAGCTATTTTGCCGCGGAGGCCGGGCAAAAAGTCGCCCTCGTGGACTACGACCCCCAGGCCTCGAGCCTGGACTGGCTGGCCCGTCGCCCCGCCAGCCGCGTCGAGATTACTGGCGTGGCGGGCTTTGAGGAAGGCCTGCGGCACCTGCCGCGCTCTGCGGACGTCGCGATTATCGACGCCCCGGCCCGCTCTCACGGGCATGAGCTCACGGAACTGGTCAAGCACGCCGACACGATCCTGGTGCCGGTGCTGCCGTCTACCATCGACATGCAGGCCGCGGCCAAGTTCATCGCGGAACTGCGAAAGGTCGGCAAGGTGGTGCGTAAAGACGTGAAAGTGGCTGTGGTGGCCAATCGCGTCCGCGAATATACGCTGATCTACGAAGAACTCGATGCGTTCCTGGAGAAGCTTCGGGTGCCTTACGTGGGCGTGCTCCGCGAGGCCCAGAACTACGTGCGCGCCTATACGCGCGGCATCGGGGTTTGGGAACTGCCGGAATACCTGGCCTGGCCTGACTGGGAGCAGTGGGAGCCCCTGGTCAAGTGGCTCGAAAGCAAGCGCAGCCGGCCTTGAGGGTTTAGCTGCCGCCCGTCTCAGTGGCGTTGGCGGGCGGGTCTGCCTTGAGCTGCAGGACCCCGGGGGCCCCGCCGTGGCTCAGCGTCAGGCCCTTGCGGAAAGCTTCCGTGGCCGGGCCCGTTTCACCGATCTCCAGCATCAGCTGTCCCAGCACGTTATAGGCCGCCGGATGCGGTTGAATGGCCAGGCTCGATTCCAGGTAGCTGCGCGCCTTGCCCCATAGTTTGCGGCGCATGCACACGCGCCCGGTCGCCAGCAGCAGGTCCGGGTCATCGGGCCGCTTGCGGAGCCAGTTCTCCAGGTGGCTCAGCTGCCTGGAACTGTCGGCCATCTCCAGGTCTGCATACAGTGCGGCCAGTTCCGGATCCCACGCGGCCTTGAGCACCCGGCGAATTTCCACCTCCACGTCGGCAGTGGCGCCGAGCCGGGCCAGGCCTTTCAGGCGGGCTCGCTGCAGCGCCGGATCCTTGCGCAGGTTGCGCGGCAGCGCCTGCCAGAGCCGATCCAGGCCGGCCCAGTCGAGGGCCTCGTCCACCAGCAGGTGTCGCCAGGCCTCCGAAGTCCATTCGTCCAGCAGCTCGGGGCTCAGGCTGCGCAGCTTCCGCAATGCCGGCAGGAGCTCCGCCAGGCTCGCCCAGTTGCCGGTGTCGCGCCGGATCGTTGCCAGCATTCTCAGGGCCTCGGGGTGGCGAGGCTTTGACTGCAGCAGGTCCTGCAGGCTCTTGGCCGCACCATCGCGATCGCCGCCGGCAAGTTCCAGTTCGGCCCGCGTCAGCAAGACGACCTCGTTGCCGCCGCGATCCTGCTGGGACGCCAGCTGCAGCCAGTTGTCGCGGCGCGCCGTGTCGCCCTGCATTTGTGCCACGCGGGCCGCGGCCAGGTAGTGCAGAGCCGGCGCTTCGCTGGCGTTCGCCGCACGGGTCAGCAAGCGCTCGCCGCGGGCCAGTTTGCCGTCGGCCAGGGCAGCCAGGCCTTTGTTCACGCGCTTGCCGGCCCGGCGGGCCGTGGCCCGGCCTGCCGCTTCGCCGAGTTCCCTGGGTGCCCGCCAGATTCGCGCGGCGAGCCGCAGCGCGATGTAGGCAATCACCACCATGAAGGCGAGTACGGGCACGGACATTTCTACCGCGTAGCCGCGGAACTGAATCAGCACGTAGCCGTTGTCCTGGAGCAGGAAGTGCGCGGCGACAGAGCCGGCCGCCAGGACTAGCAAGACCAGCAGGCCCAGTCTCATGAGATAAGGCTCATGGGGCCGTGACCTCGCGGCCGAGGCGCTGCAGGAGTTCGAGGGAGCCGGAGATGTCCGGCAGCGCTTCGGGTAGTTCCGTGCGCTCGAGGCCCGTCAGTTCGTTGATTGCCGCACGCACCGCTGGCGCATCGGTATCGAAGTGCCGGCGCAGCTCGCTTTTCACGTCATCCAGCAGTCCCCGGTACAGTTCGCCATTGCCCTGCAGCAGGGCCAGTCGCGCGAGCTCCAGCGTAGATTCCAGGCGGCGCAACAGCAGCGATTCTTCCGCCGGTGTGCGCAACGGTGTGACCTGCTCGTCGGTTTTCTTGATGCGGACCAGGTCCAGCAGCGCGTCGCGGATGCGGGCCCATGCCCGGGCCCAGCCGCTCTCTTCGCCAGTGTCGCCAGTGGCCTGGCCATAGCGCTCGGGTGCCTGCTGACTCAGGGGCAGATCGTCCAGCGATCTGCCGAGGCTGCCGATGGCCAGCACCAGCCCCTCGGTGTCGGGGCGCGGCAGCGCTCGCAGCGCCGTCATTTCATCGGCCAGGCGCGCGCGCACCGGCGTCAGGCCGGGGTCTGCGACGTCGCGCAGTTTCTCGTCGGCCAGTTCCAGTGCCCGCAGCGCGACGTCGGGGTTGCGGGCCAGCTGCAGCTGGGCGTTGCCGATACGCAGGTAGTACTCGGCTTCTGCCAGCAGCCAGGCCGCGCGGCTCTGGCTGGCTATGCCGGGCAATTCATCGAGGGCCCGTTCGAGCCGCGACAGGCGCAGCGGCAGTTCGTCGAGCTGGCGGCGCTGGCTGGCCAGGCGCTCTTCCAGGCCGCCGACGTCGCGAGTCAGCTGATCGCCGGTTTGCGCCTGGGCCGCGAGCTGATCGCGCACGCTGACGAGCTGTTGATTACTGTCCGCAAGGGCCGTGTCCAGGTCGCTAACACGCGATGCGGAGGCACCCTTATCCTGCTGCAGGGTCCACCACAGGTAGCCGGTTCCGGCGGCAGCGCCCAGTGCGATCAGCAGGGCCAGCAGGCCGGCCCAGGATCGCGCAGGCTTCACGGGCGCCGCGACTTCGGCCTTGGTGGCTTCGGCCGGTGCTTCGGTAGACTCAGTCTTGGCAAGCTCGTTCACGTTCCCCCCAACGAGCGGGTGTGGTCCGGATTGTGCCAGTGAGCGGGACTCAGCGCGAGGCAGCAGGCCTGCGCAGGGCCAGCTTCACATCGGTTACGTGCCGCCGGCTCACTGGCAAAGGCCTATCACGGCCTCGCAACCAGACTTCGAACTGGCCCGCCGAGTTTTTCTCGAGCCGGTCGAGATAACGGGCCGCGACGAGCACGCTGCGATGAATCCGAATGAAACGGTCGCTGAATTCTTCCGCCAGGTCTTTCAGCGGCTCGTCCAGCAGGTCTTCGCCGGCGTTGTGAAAAATAGTCACGTATTTCTGATCGGCCTGAAAATGGCTGATGGTGTCCACATCGATCAGCTGCAGGCCGGTGCTTTTCCGGACACAAAGGTTGCGGCGTGCGGGCTGCGGCGCATCGAGGGCGTCGACGGCCGGTTTGCTTAGCCGTGTCGCCTGGCGTAGCGCTCGCATCAGGCGTTCGCGGCGCACGGGTTTGAGCAGATAACCGATGGCCTGCGCGTCGAAGGCGTCTATCGCATAGCTGTCGTAAGCCGTGGTGAAGATCACGGCGGGGCTGTCATCCAGTTTGGCGAGATGGCGGGCGGTCTCGATGCCGTCCATGTCGGGCATTCGGATATCGAGCAGCACGACATCGGGATGCAGCTGCTCACACTTTTCGAGCGCGTCGTGACCATGTTCGGCTTCGCCGACGACACTGCAGCCATCCAGTTCTTCTACCAGCCGGCGCAGGCGGGCACGCGCGGGCGGTTCGTCGTCGGCGATCAGGATTCGGGTTGCACTCATGAGCAGGAATGATAGGTCGCGATGGCGTCCGGTTTCACGGCTTGTAGGGGAAGGCGAGGCTCACCTGGTAATGAGTCGCGTCGATGGCCGTTGACAGGTGGGCGCGCGGGCCAAAGGCCAGCTCGAGTCGTTCGCGGATGTTCTCCACCGCAATGCGATTGCCGGGTTCCTTGCGCAGCTTGGTGACGGGTAGCGGGTTACGCACGGACAGGTACAGCATGTCGCCCTTGCGCAGGCCTTGGATTTCGATAGCCCCCGGATCCGGCAGCGGTTCGACACCGTGATAGATTGCATTTTCCAGCAGTGGCTGCAGGGTCAGACCCGGGATGCGGGCATCGCCGGGCAGGTCGTCCGTCGCCCAGATCACGCGCAGGCGTTCGCCGAGTCGCTGACCTTCGATGCGCTCGTAGACGTGGGTGATTTCCATTTCATCACTCAATCGCACCATTTCCCGCGCATCGCTGAGTGATGCGCGGAACAGATCCGACAGGTCTTCTACGGCCGACTCCGCCGCTGCAGGGTCGCGGCGGGTGAGTTCCGCGATGGTGTTCATGCTGTTGAACAGGAAATGCGGGCGGATGCGCGCCTGCAGCGCGTGTATGCGGCTCGTGGCCTGCCCTTCAACATTGCGCCGCCATTCGTGGGTGACGTAGAAGTAACGCAGCAGTCCGCCGGTCAGCAACGCGCCCAGCACCAGGTTGCGCGAGACAAAAAAGCCACGATGCTGCGGAAACCAGCCGACGGTCAGGTCCGAGCCGTAGAAATAGCCAAGCCAGTAAACCCCCTCGGATACCAGCCAGACGATCGCAAGCACGGCGAGTGCGGTCAGCAGGCTGGCCTTGGGCAGCGGAAAACCGGCGAGGTATCGCCGCAGCACACACAGGGTGGCTGCGGCAGTCAGCGCGAGCCAGAGCATCAGCAGGGAGGTGCGGGCCAGGTCAATAAAGAACAGGTCCCAGGAAGGCTGGCGGGCCAGGGTCAGTGCGATGGCTGCCAGTTCGGCTATCAGTACCACCCCGAGCACCGCGGCCGGCGCACAGAGATCCGGCAGGAAAAAGCGGTCAGCGGCGGCGGGCTTGTCGCGTCCGGTAGTCACCGGAGCCGGCGTCTAGGACGAGCCTATTTGCACCAGGTATTGACCGCTTCATTGGCGGCCGCTCGCGCGTCGGAGAGCTCCTGGTCAGTGAGATACTCGCGGCCGCCGTCGGCCATGGGCCGATACAGGCGCCGCGCCGTGTCGTATTTTTGCGCCCGCTCCTGGGCCTGTTCGCAGTTCTTCTTGCGCTCGTCGACCGTCTTCTGGCGTGCGGCGGTGGCTTCGTCTGCTTCGGCGCCGGCTTCGTTGCGCCCCGCCTGTCGTTCCGAGAACTGCTCTGACTGCTGCTCCGTGCGCGCCAGCACTGCATTGGGATCCGTGCGTTGGGAACGGATGCCGGTGCGGGTGGCCTCACCGGAAGTCGGCGGGCGATCCGTGTAGTGGGGAACGCCCTGGTCGTCTACCCACGTGTAGACGCTGAACTCGTCGACAGCGCCAGCGGCAGTCGAGCAGACCAGGGCCAGGGCCGCGAGGAGAATTAACGTGAGTTTCATGGATGCCCTCCCTTGCGAGGACCGCGTCGCTGAAGCAACAGACTAGGGCAATTATGCCACCGGGCATAACCCGATGGCTTGATGCGGGTCACGTTCCGCCGGCTGGCGGGGATTTGACAAAAAAATGGCGCCCCCGGCTATCCGGGGGCGCCAGCAGCTGCCATGGCCCAGTGGGCTATTCGGCGGCCTGGGTGAACTCGGGATAGGCCTCCAGGCCGCACTCGCCGATATCCACGCCCTCGTATTCCTCTTCCTCCGAGACCCGGATGCCGAGAATGGCCTTCAGCGCGAACCAGGTGGCGAAGCTGGTGACGAAGACCCAGCCGAAGATCGTGACGATGCCGATCAGCTGGGCCACCAGCGATGCGTCGGGGTTGGTCAGGCACACGGCCAGCAGACCCCAGATACCGACCACGCCATGCACCGAGATCGCGCCGACCGGATCGTCGATCTTGAACCTGCGGTCCATATAGATGATGGACGGAACGACGATGAGCCCCCCGACCAGGCCGATCAGCGTGGCGATCACGGGTGTCGGCGTCAGGGGTTCCGCCGTAATCGCGACGAGCCCCGCGAGAGCGCCGTTCAGTGCCATGGTGAGATCGGCCTTGCCGAACCAGAGCCGCGCCAGCACCAGCGCACCGAGCAGCCCGCCCGCTGCGGCCATGTTGGTGTTCACGAACACCAGGGCAACGGCGTTGGCCTCGCCGACATCCGACACTTTCAGCTCCGAGCCGCCGTTGAAGCCGAACCAGCCGAGCCACAGGATCAGCGTGCCCAGCGTGGCCAGCGGCAGGTTCGCGCCGGGGATCGCGTTGACCTGGCCGCTTTTGCTGTACTTGCCCTTGCGCGCGCCGAGTAGCAGCACGCCGGCTATGGCCGCAGTGGCCCCGCACATGTGCACGACGCCGGAGCCGGCAAAGTCCAGGAAGCCCAGACCGTCGAGAAAGCCGCCGCCCCACTTCCAGTAGCCCTGCACCGGGTAGATGAAACCGGTGAGAATGACCGCGAAGGCAAAGAAGGACCACAGCTTCATGCGTTCGGCCACCGCGCCCGACACGATGGACATGGCGGTAGCCACAAACACGACCTGGAAGAAGAAGTCCGACAGGATTGAGTAGTAGGGCGCGTCTTCGCCACCGGCGACGACGGCTTCCACCGCGTTGTCGTCGGCGCCGAGCATGCTAAGGCCCGGAATCACACCGCTGCCGTCGCCGTACATGATTCCGTAGCCGCAAATCATGTACATCACGCAGGCAATGGCATAGAGGCCGACGTTCTTGGTCAGGATCTCGGCGGTGTTTTTCGACCGCACGAGGCCGGCTTCCAGCATGGTGAAGCCTGCGGCCATCCACATGACCAGCGCCCCACACACGAGAAAATAGAAAGTATCCAGCGCGTAGCTGAGTTCTGTTACCTGGTCCACTGTTGTTGCTCCTTGTCAGCCCGCACTCAGACGGCTTCCGAACCGGTTTCGCCGGTGCGAATTCGAATCACTTCTTCGAGACCGGTCACGAAGATTTTGCCGTCGCCGATCTTGCCGGTGCGTGCGGTGTTTACGATGGCCTCGACAATCTGTTCGACCACGTCGTCGCCCACCGCGAGTTCGATCTTGGTCTTGGGCAGAAAGTCCACGACGTACTCCGCGCCGCGGTAGAGCTCCGTGTGGCCCCGTTGCCGGCCGAAGCCCTTCACCTCGGTGACCGTGATGCCCTGGATGCCGATGTCCGCCACGGCCTGGCGGACGTCATCCAGCTTGAAGGGTTTGATGATTGCAGTGATGAGTTTCATTTGATTCTCCTGCGCCCGTGTGACCACGGGCCTCCAATCAGTTGCTGAAGACGTCGAAGGTCTTGGTGATTTGCAGAACGAGGTTGGTGTCGCTGGAACCGCCCAGCAAGGTGTCGTCGCTGTAGATCACGGAAAAGTCGTAATCGAACAGGTCCGTATCCGCGACGGTCAGCGTGTTCGTGTACCCCGCCGTGAAGTAGTCGCCGTCGAAGTCGTCGTAGAAGCTGCCCCAGGAGCCGTAGAAGCCGCTGTATTCAGCCTTTAGCAGCGAATGCTGGTAATCCTGGGTCGGTCCGCTGAAGTTCTCGTACTCACCGACGTCGACGGCCAGGGACAGGAACTTCCAGCCGCCCGACAGATTGAGTTCGTTGTAGTCGTCATCGAAACTGTCCGTGTAACGGTACAGCGTGAAGCCTATGCCGTAACTGAAGTCACCGACTTCGCCGCCGTAGCCCCCGTAGACGTCGATTTCGATACCGTCAGTGCCCGAGGAGCCACCGCTTCCGGTCGTGGTATCCACCTCGACGCTTCCTGAGTCCACCGTCGAACCCCATGTGCCGACGTAGAATCCAGACTGCTCAATATCCAGGCCACCGAAAGCGGCGGCTTTGTCATCAGATTGTGGAATGCCACGAAAGATGTACTGGGTGTTCAGGCCGCCGTTGGCCGTAATGTCCACGGCCATGGCCGGCGCGCTCAGCAGGATTGCCGTGGCGGCCAGCAGCTTTGTCAAAGTCAGTTTGTTCATGATGATTCCCTAAATTCGTTTTGCGACCGGCAAGGGTGGATGTCACCATCACTCTTGCTCCCTGCTGGGCCATAAGCAGTTTTCGTGCCACTCTTTCCGGCAGCGCGAAAACAAGGCTTTGTGCGGACTTGCTGTAACCCGGCGGTAAGTCGATGCACCACGATGGCGCAGGGATCCGGGGCGATGCGGGGAAACAGGGCAGATCAGCCCTGGTGGCACACACGAACGGCGGCAAGGTAGATCACGTGGACAAACAAGATATTGATGCGCTGGCCCGGCGGCTGGCAGATAGCGTGCCGCCCGGCATTGGGGCCGTGCGCGATGACCTGAGCAAGAACTTCGCCGGCGTGCTCGCCAGCGGGCTGGAACGCCTGGACCTGGTTACCCGCGAAGAATTCGACGTGCAGCGCAAGGTGCTGGAGCGCACCCGCGCGCGGCTCGAAGCGCTTGAGTCGGAACTGGCACAGCTGGAACAGGCGCGCGGGGCAGACTCGGGCGCCGGCGGCTAGATCACTCCCGGCCAATTCTGTGGCGCTGGCCACCGTATTCACGCGCGGACAGTCGGGTCTGGACGCGCCGGAAGTCAGCGTAGAAGTCGAAGTCGCCGGCGGCCTGCCGTCACTGACGGTCGTCGGCCTGGTGGAGACCGCGGTGCGCGAAAGCCGCGAGCGGGTGCGCGCGGCGATTCGGGCGGCAGGCTTCGAGTTTCCGAGTGCGCGCGTCACCATCAACCTCGGGCCGGCCAACCTGCCGAAAGCCGGCAGCCGCTTCGATCTGGCCATTGCCATCGGCGTGCTGGCCGCCACCGCTCAGCTGCCCGGCAACCGTCTGGCCGATCACGAACTGTTCGGCGAGTTGTCTTTGTCGGGGCAATTGCGGCCCGTTCCAGCCCTGTTGCCGGCGCTCATGGCCACGCAGCGCGCCGGCCGTGCGGGCGTGTTGCCCGTGGCCTGCGAGCGCGAAGCGGCCTTATTGCCAGCGGCGTCCATCGGGCTGGCCAGCCAGCTCCTCGAGGTGGTGGGTTACCTGCGCGGTGACCTGGAGCTGCGCCGTCCCGAGGCCGGGCCCAGGGCCGAGGCCGACCCCGGCCTGCCAGACCTTGCGGATGTGCGCGGCCAGCACCTGGCCCGGCGGGCGCTGGAAATCGCCGCCGCGGGTGGCCACCATCTGCTGCTGATCGGCCCGCCGGGCACCGGCAAGAGCATGCTGGCCCGCCGTCTGCCAGGATTACTGCCGGCCCTGGATGATTGTTCCGCCCTGGAAAGCGCCGCACTCGCGACCCTCACCGGCCGGGTGGTCGACGGGCTAAGCCATTGCCCGCCTTTTCGGGCGCCGCACCATACTGCAACGCCGGTCGCCATGGTAGGCGGGGGTCAGGCCATACGCCCCGGCGAGATTTCCCTGGCTCACCTCGGCGTGCTGTTTCTCGACGAGTTGCCGGAGTTTCCTCGCGCCGCCCTCGAGGCCCTGCGGGAGCCGCTGGAAACGGGTGCTATCAGCATCGCCCGGGCCCGGCGCACGATGCACTATCCCGCGCGCTTTCAGTTGCTGGCGGCGATGAACCCGTGCCCGTGCGGGTTCGCTGGCGACCCGCGGCGAGAGTGCCGCTGCAGTCCGGAACAGGTGCAGCGTTACCGGAGCAAGATCTCGGGGCCGCTACTCGACCGCCTGGACCTGCAGGTGGCGCTGAATTGGGAGCCGCCGCTGACGCACCTCGATGAGCCGGACATGGGTGAGAGCAGCAGCACAGTGCGTGCCCGGGTGGCCGCAGCGCGGGAACGGCAGCAAGCGCGCCCGGGTGGCGTGAACGCAGCTATTCCCCGTGCCGGTGTGCGGGAATTCTGTCAGCCGGAAGCAGCAGGGCGAGGGCTGCTGGTAGAGGCGGCCGAGCGCAGGCGGCTGTCGGCCCGCGCCTGTGACCGCGTGTTGCGCGTGGCGCGCACGATTGCCGATCTGGCCGGTCAGGACCGCATTGCCCGGGCTCATATCGGCGAGGCGCTGAGTTTGCACCAGGGCAACCCGTAATCATGGTTGCCCGCGGTTCTTGTTGCGGCCTGTTGCCAGGCGCGCCGGTGCTGCGAAGTCATCGACACCGGCAAGCTCGCGCAGCCCGGCAATGGCCAGGATTCGCAACCGGTCACTGCCGACGCGTTCGATGAGTCCGCCGGTTTCCAGCTGACCGAAGCTGCGGCTGACCGTCTCTTTCTTAAGCCCCAGAAAATCCGCGATATCCGTTCGGCTCATGGGCAGTTCCAGGTTTAGCAGCTGCTCGTCGTCGTCGGGTACGCCGGCACTCAGGCGATAGCGGTGGCGCAGGTACAGCACAAAAACCGCCAGGCGTTCGCGAGCAGTTCGCTGGCCGAGGCTGTAGGCCAGGTCCAGCAGGTTTTCGAGTACCCGGAAGACCATTGCAATGAAGGTTTGCTCGGCCACCGGGTCACTGGCGAGGCGCTGGTTCAGGAACTCGCGGCTGCAGCTGGCGATCACTGTCGGTGTAATGGCTTCGACGGTGAAGAAATATTTATCGGTGGCCGTCAGGCCGACGAAGTTGTCGGGAAACAGGAAGCCCAGCACCTGGCGTCGGCCGTCCCGTCCGAAGCGACTGATCATCAGCATGCCGTCGATCACGTTGAATACGTCGGCGGCGGTTTCGCCGGCGTGAATCAGGACCTCGCCGGGCGCGAACTCGCGACGCGGAGCCTGGTCGAACACGTCGAGGAAGACGTCATCGTGGCTGACGGAGGAAGCCATGGGCTAAGGATTGTCGACGCGACTGTCGCCACGCAAGCCGTCCTTTGCTTGGAGGTGTGCGTCCCGGAAGGTATGCTACGCGGCCCCTGCGGCGGCGGGTTTTCAAAAGCTGGGCTGCGGGAAGGTATAGAGTAACGACATTAAAGATTATTGCGCCCGTAGCTCAGCTGGATAGAGCGCTGCCCTCCGGAGGCAGAGGTCAGGGGTTCGAATCCCTTCGGGCGCGCCATAGGCAAGACAGGGACCTCCGGGTCCCTGTCTTGCCTATGGGGTGTCCCGAAGCCCGGTGAGGACCGCCAGGGTTCGACAAATCGGCAGGATTGCCGATTTGGACCGCGGAGCGACCCGAGCGCAGCGAGGGCGAGGTACAGGGATGTACCTCGTCAATCCCTTCGGGCGCGCCATAGGCAAGACAGGGACCTCCGGGTCCCTGAAAATGGGGGCCTTATGGCCCCCGTTTTTACTTTGCGCGGATACGCTGGCTCGCTGCGGAACAGCGCTCAGTCCCCGTCCTTCGGCTCATCATCGCTGACCAGTATGGTGCGGCGCCGGGCGGGCGTCTTGTCTCGCGGCTGCCGGCGGCGCTCTTCGCGGCGAGCAGTTGCTTTTTCCTGAATTAAATCAGATATATAAGGATCCCAGCCGGCGGTGGCCTCTTCTATGCCCTCCAGCGGGTTGTCCGGCCCGGCAGTGTCTGTTTTGCCCTTATTGCCCATGGCAATGTTTCCTACTCGCGACGTAATTCTCACTATAGTCGTAGGTTCGCTACCGGCAACCGAACTGCATCACAGTCGCGACCGGCCAGCGGGTTGTGACCTGCGTCACACCTGGGCGTGGCGCATACTTTCCGGCGCCAGATGGCGCCGTCACTGGTCGACCCCGCCGAGGCGTGCGTCGGGTCATCAGATGGAGTTGTCATGAGCGAACAGGAAGTCTTCTGGGTTGGGCGCCGACCGTCCGCAAGCCAGGAGTCCGTGCTGCCCATCGAGGACCCGGCTTTTGAAGCGGCGTTGCGGGCGGTTTGCGAAGCGTCAGGCTGTCCGGTTCAGCGCTACATTGCAGCTAAAGGCGAGTTTGGGAGTTGGCTGCTGGAGTTGAGCCGCAACGATGAGACGCAGCGGCTGATCTGGAATGGTCAGGCGAGCCGCCTCAGCCTGGATGCCCCAAACCGCGCCGGCGGTTGGAACGAATTGTCTGCCGAGGGTTTGGAGCGGGCGGATATGGAGGCCGTGATTGCTGCGATGCATCGCATTCTGGGTGGCGAAGTTGCGGGAAATTAACTGCGCCCTGCGCGAGTTCACGGGTTGCCCGACCCCGGGCTGGTAGTATCCGTCGGCAATCGGACGCGACTTGAGCAGGTCCATGGATGACGGAAAAAGCCTGAAGGAAAGAGTCGAGCAGCACCTGCCAAACTGGCAGTCGTGGTACCCGAGTCTCTTCGACGCAGCGGTCGACCTCGGCCTGTTGCGCGCACAGGTTTGCTCCCCGTCGCAGCTCTTGCTCAGCAATCGCCACGCCCGTGTTCAGAGCCAGGCAGAGCAGGCCCACCGCGAGAAGTGGGGCGGTACCGAGTAAGCGCGCCTGACTATGGGTCTTTCCCTGTCGGGCAGTTTGCTGTGGGCTCTTGGGCTCTCCGGCAGCCTGGCATGGCCCGGCCTGGTGGCCCTGGGCTTCACCCGTTTGCGCTGGACGCACATCAGCGTGCCGACACGGTTTCTGCGCTACGCGATACCGTTGAGTTATACCGTCATTTTTTGCGCCCACGCGCTGCTTGCCGACTTCGTTATCGTCGGCGCCGAACGGGCCGCGGAAACGGGACTGCTGTCAGCCGTGTGGTGGCGCATCATTTTCGTGCTCGTCCTGGAAACGGCCCTGGCCGCGATAGCCCTCTACTGGCTCGAGCGCCGGTTTCGTCCTGGCGCGACCAGTCCGTGAAGCCCAGACGAATCCGCTAAACTTCGCCCTCACCGCGACCCGGAGTGTGTTGTTCAGTGACCCCAGTCTGTCGCTTGTCATGGGCCTTCTTGCTGGCCCTGTTATTGCGGCCCGCCGGCGCGGCGGATTGCCGGGCCGAAGTTCGGGCCCTGCTGGTGCAGCCAGAACCGGCTGCTGCCAGTGTGGCGGATGCGCGGCGGCTGTGTGCAGCAGCCAGCGAGGCGGGCGACCCCGTTGCCACCTATCATCTGGCGCTGCTCGATTTAGGCCCGGCAGGCTGGAACCCCGAGGGGGCCGCACCGTTGATTACGCAGGCGGCCCGGGCCGGCGTGCCAGAGGCCCAGTACTGGCTCGCCTGGCAGCTCGACTCGGGGCCGCTGCTGCCGAACGATCCCGACGCGTCGCGCCGCTGGTATGAGGCGGCCGCGGCGCAGTCACATCGGCTGGCGTTGCTGCGCCTGGCCGAGGTCTACGAACGCGGCGAACTGGGCGCGCGCCTGGCGCCGGCCCGCGCGGCCGAGCTGCGCGCCCTGGCGGCACAGTGCCCGGCGAACCCGGAATAGGGCGTTGAATACCGTCGAGGAGCTGCTGGCCAGTAACCGTGAATGGGCCCGCAAGATGCTCGGCGAGGACCCCGAGTATTTTTCCCGCCTGGTGGTCCAGCAACAGCCCCAGTTTCTCTGGATAGGCTGTTCCGACAGCCGGGTGCCTGCGACCCAGATCACGGGCCTGCAACCGGGCACGGTCTTCGTGCATCGTAATGTCGCCAACCTGGTGCCCGGTGAGGATCTCAACAGCCACTCCGTCATCCAGTATGCGGTCGAAGCGCTGCATGTGCGCCACATCATTGTCTGTGGCCACTACGGCTGCGGTGGCGTGCTAGCCGCATTGCGCGGCGAACGCGTCGGCCTCGTGGACTACTGGCTCACGGGTGTGCGTGCACTGCGCGACCGGGAGCAGGCGGCCCTCGAGGCCTTGCCGGACGAAGGATCGCGACACGCAAGGCTCTGCGAACTGAATGTCGTCGAGCAGGTGCTGAGTCTGAGCCGCGCGCTGGTGGTGCGGCGCGCCTGGGACGAGGGCCAGGCGCTGCAGATTCATGGCCTGATCTACGACGTGGCAGATGGCCTGCTCCAGGATCTCGGCATCCGTGCTGGCAGCGCCGCTGAAGCCACCGCGAACTGTGCCGCTGCTCGCGAGCGACTGATCCGGGCCGTGTAATGGACGTCGCCGCCGTGGCGCTGATGGTGCTCGGCGTGTTGCTGGGCCTGGCCGGTTTCGCCGGCCTGCTGCTGCCGGCCCTGCCCGGGGCGCCCATGCTGTTCCTCGGCCTGGTCATCATCGCGTGGGCGGAGGACTTCGCCTACGCGGGTGGCTGGACGCTCGGTGTGCTCGCGGCGCTGGCTGCCCTGACCTACGTGATCGACGTCGTGGCGGGTTTGCTCGGCGCCAGGCGCTTCGGCGCGTCACCCAGGGCCATGGTGGGTGCCGGTATCGGCGGGCTGGTGGGACTGTTTTTCGGCCTGATCGGCGTGCTCCTCGGGCCGCTGATCGGCGCATGTATTGGTCAGCTGACGGCCGTGCCCGATCTCATGGCTGCCGGGCGGGCCGGGATTGGTGCCGCGATTGGCCTGGTTTTCGGCGCGGCGCTAAAAATTGCAGTGGCGTTCACGATGGTCGGAATCTTTGCGCTGGCGCGGTTCAGCTGAACGTCGTGAGCGCCGCGGGGGAAGATCCTGTGTCGGCTTACTGCGAGGCGCTGATTCGCTTCGTCGCGTCGCAAATGCTCGATCCGCACCGCTACTTCGAGCAGAAGCTGCTGGGCCAGTTGGCGTTAAGTCCAAACGATGCGGCCCGGGCAGAATTGCTGCAGCAGCTCGTGGCCTGGCTCGCAGCTGACCAGCTGTTGACCGCCCCGCAGCGGGGCCGCCTGGACGCTGAACTCGCCACGCGATACTGGCCAAGCACGGTGCTGGTGGAACAGGATCCCGGTCTGGCGATGCTGCTGTTGCGCGGCGTCGAAACCCCGGATTCGCGCGAGCACCTGCAGCGCGCCCTTGCCAGCTCCGAGCTATCCGCTTCGGACCGGGGCCTGGTTCAGGAGTGCCTGCACCGGCACGAGTACTGATTCGCTGCGCTATTATTGTGTGACCTGAGTAGCGATTCATGATCATGCGGCCACGGCAATTCTTCGCTCTACTGTTCACGACGCTGTTTCTCACTGGCTGCGGCCCGGCTCCGGATCAACCGGTCGGCACCCTGAGCGGCCAGGATCTGATGGCCCGGCTGGATGCCGGCGACGCCCCGTTGATTCTTGACGTGCGCACGCCCGCGGAATACGCGGCCGGCCATATTCCGGGTGCGGTCAACATTCCCCATGACGCCCTCGGCGCGAGACTCGCTGAACTGGGCGGTGATCGGGATCGCGAGATCGTCGTGCACTGCCAGAGTGGCCGGCGCGCGGCGACGGCCGAGGAGCTGCTGATGGATGCCGGCTACACCGGTGTTGCGCATCTCGACGGCGATATTGTCGGGTGGCAGTCGGCGGGCCTGCCGGTGGTTACGGCGACTGCGCCGTGAGCGCCAGAATAGAAATCGAATATTGCACCGGCTGCCGCTGGCTGCTGCGTGCCGCCTGGGTGGCCCAGGAGCTGTTGAGTACCTTTGAGAAGGAACTCGACGAGGTATCACTGCGGCCTGGCAGCGAGGGCGGCATTTTTGAAGTGCGCCTGAACGGCGAGACCCTGTGGTCGCGGGCCGCGGAAGGCCGCTTTCCCGATGCCAAGGAGTTGAAGCAGCGACTTCGCGACCGCATTGCGCCGGATCGCGATCTCGGCCACGTGGACCACTGATACCGACTCCGCATGGCAGCCATTCCGGAGACGGTGGTGCCCGCTGCGGTGCCTGGCCACGACTTTCGTCTGACGGCGTGGCAGCGCGACACCGGCAGCGAAACGCTGCTCGTCATGGTCCATGGGCTCGGCTGCAGTAAACAGAGCTTCGCCGGCGCCTGGTCGCAAACGGAGTTCCGCGACTGGTCACTGCTCGCGCCTGATCTGCCGGGTTTCGGCCGTGCGCCCAAGCCGGCAGATTTCAGTTACGACCTGCAGCAACAGGCCAGGGTGCTGGCATCGCTGCTCGACCAGCGCGCGTCGCGACGCGTGCACCTGGTTGCACACAGCATGGGTGGGACGCTCGCCTTGCTGCTGCCCGAGCGCATCCTGGCGCGCCTCGAGACCCTGGTCCTGGTGGAGCCGCGCCTGCTGGCCGAGAGTTGCAGCGTGGCCGCGGAAGCCAGTCGAATTCCCGAAGACGATTTCGAGCTGCAGTTCATGCAGAGTTTCCGCCGTCGTGTGGGCACGGATGCGCGCGTTGCTTTCGATGCTGACCACGCTGACCCGCTGGCTTTCCAGCGCAGCGCGAGTTCGCTGGTGCGCTGGGCGGGCAGTGGTGAGATGCTGACGCGTTTTGCCCGTGTGACCTGCCCGGCATGGTTCGTGTACGGGGCAGATAACCGGCACCTTGCGGAGTTGCGGGAACTACCGGTGGAACAAACCGTGGCTATCGCCGGCGCCGCGCACTTTCCGATGCACGACAACCCGGCACAGTTCTACGGCACTCTTGCCGGGCTGCTAGACTCCGCCCGCGCCGCCGGACAAGGGAGGCCGCGATGAAAGTGTCGGTCACGGGTGACGTGCCTGCGACGCCGGAATTGAGTCCGCTGGAACGGGCGGTGGTTGCCGTGGCCCTGGCTGCCGACGGATTGAGCACGTTGCGCGACCAGGTTGCGTGTACGGAGGTCGTGTCGCGCACCTATAGCGGCGTTGGCTTCGTCACCAAGTTTCAGGTGCCCGCTGACGCCCCCGTTGCGGCTCCGAAAGCCATGCCGCTCGTGGTCATGGGTAGACACTCGCAATTGCCCGACGCCGCTGAGTTCCTGCTCGAACTGCGCGGCGGGCGCCTGCACAGCCTCGAGGCCTACTGCTACGAGGGTATGTGGCCCGGCGACGAGACAGGTTTCAGCCTGGCCACAAAGGCTCGCTAGGACTGGCCCCGGTGCAGACCGTGTGCCGGGACCGCTAGAATAGTGACGTCGCGATTGCCGGAGCCAGCAGAACCGCAATGACCGGATACGGAAAACTCAATCTTGCCGGCATGGCCATCCTGCCCGTTGTCGCCGTCCTGGGCGCGCTGATTTCGTTCGGGCCGCGCACCGATACGATGCTGACCGTCTTCGTGATCAACTGTATTCCGATGGTCCTGGGCGGGTTGGTGTCGGCGCTGCTGCTGCGGGGCGCAAACCGGGTCCGGGCGGGACAGCTGATTGCGCTCTGGCCCACGCTCATTCCGGCCGCGCTGGGCGCGGTGTGGTACCTGTGGCGCGCAATACTGCCCGAAGAAGTCGCGCCGGGGCGGGAGTACCTGGCCGCGCCGCAGTATCTGCTGCTGGGTGTGCTGTGCCTCGGCATCGTTTCGTGGGTGGGTTGTCGCGTCGCGCGCGCGCGCCACAACGCCGGCTGACGCGTGGTGCTGGCGGATGCTATTGCACGAGGCCCGGCAAGACTGCCGGATCCCGCCGTCTATGTGCCCTATGGCGAACTGGGCACACGGCCCAATGTGATTGTCGACGGGCCGCCGCAAAAGGCGACGACGCTGACGCTGTCTCACTGGCCCAACAATGACACGCCGCCGGAACTCAAGCGCGACACCTCTACGGGCATCGTCTTCGCGTACCTGGATACGCCGGCGCTGCATCGCGAGCAGGCCATCGTATCCAACAGCCATTTCGACGAGGACGGGCTGTTCAGCATGTTCGCGCTGGTCGACCCGGCCACGGCCCTGCAATATCGCGACCTGCTTGTCGATGCGTCTCGCGCCGGCGATTTCGGCGTGTTCGAACACCGCGATGCCGCGCGGCTCGCATTCACCGTTGAGGCATTCACCGACCCATACGTCTCGCCGCTGCCGAAAGCGACGTTTGCGGTCTGCGACCGCCGCCGCACGGCGAACCTGTACGTGGCCATGCTGGAAAACTTGCCGGCGATCCTGGCCGATCTGCCCGGCCACGCGCAGTGGTGGCGGGAACAGGACGAGCACCTGGAGCGGAGTCTCGCGTGGGTGGCTGACGGTGTGGTCGAGATCGAGGAGCGGCCGGAACTCGATCTCGCCCTGGTTCGCATGCCGCTGGAGCTGCCCGAAAGCACTGCACGCCGTTACCTGCAGACGGAGCGGGCACCCGTGCATCCGTTTGCGATTCACCAGCACACGGCTTGCAACCGGCTGCTCAGAATCCAGGGCCAGCGCTACGAGCTGCAGTATCGCTATGAAAGCTGGGTGCAATTGCCCGCGAAGCGACCGGCCTTGCGGGTCGACCTGGAAGAGCTGGCTTGTGTACTGAACGACATAGACAGCGCGCCGGGGACCTGGTGCGCTGAAGGGGTCATGGACGTTGCGCCGCGCCTGTACCTGGATGGCGTCGAGGCCTCCGGCATTCCGGCAGACGAATTCGTCGCGCGGCTTTGCGCCTACCTGGAGACCGCGCCGGTTGCGTGGGACCCTTACGGCTGGCAGGGCTGAGAATCTAGCGGGGCGAGCTGGTCTCCGCGCAGTCCAGGCATTCGGCCGACGCCGGCCAGGCCTCCAGGCGCTTCGTGCTGATGTCCTCGCCGCAGGTGATGCAAGTGCCGTAGCTCCCGGCTTCCAGGCGACGCAGCGCACCGTCGATTTGCGCAATCTCCTGCACCGCTTCGTTTTCCAGTGCCGATACCACTTCGACATTGCCGAGCTGGGCCGCCTGTTCGGATGAATCCGCGTCCAGGGGTTCGCGCGCATGTTCGTGAATTCGGTTCACGCGCGTCTCGAGTTCCCGCTTATGTGTTACCAGTTTTGCGCGAATCTGTTCTTGTTCGGTCGGGCCAATTTCCATCACTGTGTCTCGGCTGTCAGGCGGGTTCCTGGATCACCATGGACATGCGTACCAGCTCTGCCAGAGAGCGGGCGCGCATCTTTTCCATCACCCGGGCCCGGTGAATTTCCACCGTACGCTGGCTGAGGTCGAGATCCATCGCAATCACTTTATTCGCGAGGCCGCGAACCACACATTCCATGACCTCTCGTTCCCGCGGCGTAAGGCTCTGGGAACGTTCCAGCAGCTCACGCTTGCGGTCTTCCTGCGAGCGGTGTTCTTCATCCCAGGCCAGGGCCTGGTTGATCCGGTCCAGCAGGTCCTGGTCCCGGTAGGGCTTCTGGATGAAGTCGAAGGCGCCGTTATGCATGGCTTCAACCGCCATCGGCACGTCGCCGTGCCCCGTCACGAAGATAACGGGCATCGTCGCGTGCTGCTCTACCAGGTGCCGATGCAGCTCCATGCCGCTCATGCCAGGCATGCGGATGTCCAGCACGATGCAGCCCTGCCAGTCGGCCTGGTAGGCGTCGAGGAAATCCTGGGCGGACGCAAACAGCTGGCAGCCAATTTTCATGGAGCGCAGCAGCATCCCCAGGGAATCCAGGACAGCCTGGTCGTCGTCGACCACGAAGACGGTATTTTCAGTCATGCCCTGTCTCTTCTTCTGGTTCAATCTTGGTGGGCAGTACCAGGTAGAAGGTTGCACCGACTACCGGGTTATTGAAGTGAGACAGTGTACCGCCGTGGGCGGTGGCGATGGAACGGCTGATCGCCAGCCCCAGCCCCATTCCTGAGGCCTTGGTGGTAAAAAACGGCGTAAACAGGTCATCTTCCGCGTCTTCCGGCACGCCCGGCCCGCGGTCGGTGACGGTCACGCGCACGTGCTGGGCATCTTCCAGCCATGCCCGCAGGTCCAGCCGGCGCTGGTCAGCCGGGATAGCCCCCATCGCGTCGATACCGTTGCGCACCAGGTTCAGGATGACCTGCTGTATCTGGATGGGGTCGGCCATCACCAGCGGCAGGTCTTTCTCCAGCCGGATACGCAGATCGGTGTGATGAGCGCGGGCATCCATGCGTGCGAGAGGCACGATCTGGGCGATCAGCTCTCGCAGGTCTACCGGTTCGCGCGCGGTTTCCCGGCTGCGCGCAAAATCGCGGATCCGCTGGATGATCTCCGCTGCGCGGTGGGCCTGAACACCGATCTGTTCCAGCGCGCGGTCTACGTCCGGGCGCTCCTCCTGCCCGTTACCCTCCTGGTTCAGGAGTCGCTGGCAGGCCGCGGTGTAATTGGAAATTGCGCTGAGGGGCTGATTGAGTTCGTGGGCCATGGCCGCCGCCATTTCACCCATCGTCGTGAGCCGGCTCGCGTGGTTCATCTGTTCGCGTTGCTCCAGCGCCTGTTCTTCGGCGCGCTTCTGCTCGGTCAGATCGCGAATCAGGCCCACGAAGCGTTTTTCACTGCCGACTTTCGCCTCACCGATGGACAGGTCTACCGGGAATTCACGGCCGTTGCGGTGGCGGGCCACGACTTCCCGGCCGATCCCGATGATCTTTCGGTCGCCGGTCCGCATGTAATTGTCCATGTATCGGTCGTGATGGCGGGCATCGCGCGCGTTCATGATGATGTCGATGTGCTGCCCGGTAATCTCCGCTGCCTGGTAGCCGAACATGCGTTCTGCAGCAGCGTTCATGCGGACTATGCGGCCTTGCCGGTCCGCTACGATGATGCCGTCGACAGCGGCGTTGAGCAGCGCGTCGAATTCCGCCGCGCTGAATTCGGTGTCGATACGTGGGCCCGGGTCCTCCGGGTCCAGCGCCTCATGACGGTAACGCGTTTCCATAGACAGACAACGATACAACGACGACTGCGCTTGCGGCCAGCCTCTCGCGCGGGCATTAGTCGTCGGCCCCGTGCAGTTCCATGAAGTCTGCCGATTGCGCCTTGTACGTCACGCTGCTGTCGAAGCCCGGTGGTTTAACGATAAGCACATCGCAGGGCAAATAATCGAGCACTCGCTCGGCGGTGCTGCCAATTACGGCCTGTTGCAGGCGCCCGCGGGCGACGGCCCCCATCACCAGCACGGCGGCGCCCAGGTCGCCGGCGAGGCCGGGCAGCACGGTCGCTGGATCGCCTGCCAACAGGTGCTGGTGCGAGTCCGGGATGTCATGCGTGGCCATCAGCTCGGCGAAAGCGGCCTGGTGTTCGGCCTTGACCCGAGCGCTGATCTCTTCCACCGCGATGGGTGCTGGTGTCATGGCCAGCGACCCTGCGTTGGCGATATCTCCGAGGGTGTCGTAGCCGTGATAGACGTGCAGCTCACCGCCGAGGGCCTTCGCCAGTGTGGCAGCCTGGGCCAGCACCGAGTCGTCCAGTGCTGCGGGTTTTTCGTGTTCATGGGTGGGATCGACGGCAGCCAGTATCCGCGGCCGGTGCATGGCCGCGGCCTTGACCAGCCACAGTGGTGCCGGGCAATCGCGAATGAGATGCCAGTCAGTGCTCGTGAACAGCGTGCGGGCAATCGCCGTGTGGTGATGCGTGTCTTTCAGCAACAGGCGTGGCTCGTCACGCAGAGTCGCGCGGATGATGCCCTCGGCCAGCGGGGAGTCCCAGACCACGCGCGTGACGATGTGCACGTCGTCGGCGTCCAGTTCCGCGCGCAGCGAGTTCAGATAGCCGAGCTGATGCTGCAGGGCTTGTTCACGCAGGGCTTCGCGTTCGACTGTGGCGAACAACCGCCGCATTGTGATGCGCGGGTCGTGATGGCAGATCAACAGTTCCAGGTCGCAATCCAGCGCCGCGGCCAGCTGCAGACCGCGCGCCGCAGCCGGCTGCTCTGCCGCGGTGGGGTCCACCACTACCAGTATCCGATCCTTATGCATTTGCTGTATTGCGTCCCCTCGTCCCCATTCTAATCAAAGCGCCGTCTGTCGGCAGGGCGTTTCGCTGTTGTGCAGAACCCATGGCGGCGAATGCCCGTGGATTCGCAAAGGTTGGACGTGGGGCAGTGCGCACACTAGCCTTGGCCGATGACTTCTGAACCGCCAAAAAAGCTCGCGGGGCTGATCCTCGCAGCCGGAGCGGCAAGCCGTTTCGGCCGGCCAAAACAGCTGGCGCTGATCAATGGCCTGAGCCTGGTGGCGAAGACCGTGCGGTCGATTGCGCCTGTGTGCGATGCCGGGGTGCTGGTAGTTACCGGCGCATACCACGAAGCTGTGGCGACGGCGCTGGCCAGTGAGCCGGCGCGTTGCGTTTACAACCCTGGCTGGCGGGAGGGAATGGCAGCTTCCATTCGCCAGGGCATTGCCGCGCTGGCTCCCGAAGCTGATGCGGTGCTGCTGGCCGTGGCCGACCAGCCGGGTGTCGATACTCGCCAATACGACGCACTGGCCAGCGCATGGCGCGCTGCCCCGGAGCAACCGGCCGCTGCAGTCTACGCTGGTGCGCCGGGCGTGCCGGCGATTTTCGCCCGCGATGACTGGCCAAGGCTAACGCAGTTGCAGGGTGACCGCGGGGCTCGGTCGCTGTTGCGCGACGCCGAGGCGTTGACCGGGGTGCCGATGCCGGCCGCTTCCTGGGATATAGACCGACCTGCCGACCTGGCCAACGGACCGGCCTGAATCGCCTTGTCAGTGCGCCGGCGCCCCGTGTAAGTTCTTGGCGACCATGAAGACGATACGTATCGAATACTTTGCCGCGCTGCGGGAACATACCGGCGTGGGCAGCGAGGAAATCGCCACCGACGCGCAGACTGTCGACCAGCTATATGCCGAGTTGAACGGTCGCCACGATTTTCCCGCCATCGGCCAGCTGAAAGTCGCGGTCAACGACGAGTTCGGCGACTGGCAGACCGGTCTGTCCGATGGTGATTCCGTGGTCTTCATTCCGCCGGTCGCCGGCGGATGAACGCGTTTAGATTTGTCCGCGGCTCGGTGTCTCCAGCCGACCATCTGGCCCCGCTGCAGGATCAGGCCTGTGGCGGCTATCTGAGTTTCGAGGGCTGGGTGCGCAACCACAACGACGGCCGCGACGTGCAGCGCCTGGAGTATGAGGCCTACGAGCGCCTCGGCGTAAAAGAGGGCGAGCGCATCATCGCGGAGGCCATGGACCAGTTTCAGATCGAGCATGCGTTGTGCGTGCATGCGCTGGGCAGCCTCGAGCTCGGTCAGATGGCCGTCTGGGTCGGTGTCAGTTCACACCATCGTGATTCGGCGTTTGCCGCGTGTCGTTACATCATCGACGAAGTGAAACACCGCGTGCCCATCTGGAAAAAAGAGCACTACGTGGACGGGGATTCCGGTTGGGTCAACTGCGAAGCCTGTGCGAGCGCGGCGACGCAGTCACCGCCGGCCACTGCGTCCGGCGGCCGGGCAGGGCAATAAACTAGCGGTCGAAGCGCTCTTTCGCGACCAGCTCGTCCGTGACAGCAAGCATGTCGCCGTAGCTCTTGATCTGCGGGCCGTCTACCACGTACTTGCCGTCTACCACGATGACCGGGACGCTGCGGATCTTGTAACGCTGCGTCAGGTCCTTTGCTCTCTTCAGCTTGCTCTCGACGGTGAAGGACCTGAAGGTATTGTCGAACTCGTCGTTGCTGACGCCGAAGTCAGCGAAGACCTTCCGAATATCTGCTTCTCGCGTCAGGGTCTTGCCGTCCCGGTGCAATGCGGTGAAGAAAGCCTGGTGCATTTCATCGAGTTTGCCCAGCGCTTCGGCGGTGTAGTACATGCGCGCGTGGATTTCGTTGGTCGGATTCCACATCACCGGCAATCTGACAAAGCGGACATCTGCCGGCTGTTCGTCTTCCCAGCGGGTGATGATGGGATCAAAGCTGAAGCAGTGCGGGCAGCCGTACCAGAAGACTTCGGTGACCTCGACGCCGCCCGGGCCGCCGGTGGTGCCCTGGGCCGAGGTGAGTTGCGAGTAGTGCTGCCCGGCCGAGTACTGCCAGTTGGCCTTGGCCGGCGCGGCAACGGCCGGTGGCTTGTCTTCCATCGCCTCTGTGGCAGCCGGCGGCATCGCCGCTTCTTCGGTAGCCGGAGAAATCTCTTCCTCCACGACGACCAGGGTCTCTTCGGGTGCCGTGGCCGGCGCCATTGCACTCTCGGTCATCGCTGCAGGCGCTGGACCTGTCGCATTGTCGCCGTTGCCGCAGGCGCTGACGATGAAGGCGACCAGCAGGAGCAGAAAAAGTCGGTGCATGTTCATCGCAGAAATCCTTCCGGCAGCGCGCCCGGTAACGCCGGCCGCTGGTTTATTCGAGGCCCTGGATGTAGGACGACACGGCACGAATGTCGTCGTCGCTCAGCAGGGCAGAGATATTGCGCATCATCTGGTTGGGATCGGATGCCCGTGCCTCGCTGGCGTAGGCACGCAGACTGTTGGCTGTGTAGGTCGCGTGTTGACCGGCCACTGCCGGGTAGGCGGCCGCCGGATTACCGAGGCCGCGCGGACCGTGACAGGCGATGCAGGCGCTAATGCCCTTGTCCTGGCTGCCCCCGCGGTACAGGCGTTCGCCGGCGGCGACGAGATCCGGGTCGGCCATCAGCGGCGCCCGCATCTGTGCGGCGAAATACGCACCGAGGTCCGCCATGTCCTGATCGGACAGTGCGGCAACCTGGCCCAGCATCAGCACGTTATTGCGGCTGCCCCCGGGACGGTAAGCCTTCAGCGCCTTCACAATGTACTGCTCGTGCTGGCCTGCCAGGCTGGGCCATTCAGGATTCAGGCTGTTGCCGTCCTGGCCGTGGCAGGCCGCACAGGTGGCAGCCTTCTGTTGCCCGGCTTCCGCAGAGCCCTGGGCCAGTGCGACCGGGGCGCTCAAGAGCGCGCAGATCATGAATGCGGCAAGCCGCTGGGGATTCAATATTTGCATCACGGCGAAACGGCTCCGTTTCCGGGGCATGCTAGACTCTGGAAAGGCGCGCATTCTACACCAACGGTGTAGGCCGGCGACCACCGGCACCGGAGTCTTATGTCCCAGTATCCCGATGCCCGATTCCTGGTCAGCGCTTTCCGGCCCGAGCAGTTCGTGCCCGACACGGGCACCGAAGTGGCCTTTGCCGGCCGTTCCAATGCGGGGAAGTCCAGTGCGATCAACCGCATCGTCAACCGGCGCGCCTTCGCGCGCACCAGCAAGCAGCCCGGGCGCACTCAATTAATCAATTTCTTCGACCTCGGCGAGGGCCGCCGACTGGTGGATCTGCCCGGTTACGGCTATGCCCGGGTCAGCCGCGCGCTGCGGGATCACTGGCAGGGCCTGCTGGTGGAGTATTTTGAGAACCGGCAGTCCCTGACCGGCCTGATGCTGGTGGTGGACATCCGGCGGCAACTCGGCGACTTCGACTGGCAAATGCTGGACTGGTGCCGGGATATCGGCTGCCCGGTGCACGTGTTGCTGACCAAGGCCGACAAGCTGAAGCGCGAGGCGGCCACCAAGGCCCTGGCGCAGGTCCGCAAGGAGCTCGGGGCGCAGGCCGAAGTGCAGCTGTTTTCCGCGACCAAGGACCAGGGCCTGGACACCGCACGGCGCAGCCTCAAGGCGCTGCTGGCCGGCACACAAAAAAAGGCCTCGGACGCGGAGTACAGGGGTGCGCCCGAGGCCAAGTCAACCGGTTTGGGGTGACCGGCTATCGTTACCCGCTCAGGGAGGTTAGCGGGGGGCACTCAAGGCGCCCGCTAATTTGGAGTTTAGAGTCGATCTAAAGTTCCCGGCGATCGTCGGGCCGGTTTGCTGCTTTGCAGTCAGGGGACATTCTGCGTCCGACGCAGAATGTCCCCGATGACCCGCCGCCGCTGGGCTCCAAAGGGGACATTCAGCGATTTCCGCGGGGCGGAAAACGCAGAAAGTCCCCCGTCAGTGCGCTTCGTCCCAGTTGCGGCCGCTGCCGGCGGCTACCTTCAGCGGTACCTTTAGATCAGCGGCACCGGCCATCAGCTCGCAGACCCGGTTCTGCACCGGGGCCAGGTTCTGTTCCGGCACTTCCAGCACCAGTTCATCATGCACCTGCATGATCAGCCGGGCGCCGTTTTGTTCCGTTGCCAGCCAGTCGGCCACGGTCAACATGGCGCGCTTGATGATGTCGGCGGCGGTGCCCTGCATTGGTGCGTTGATAGCCGCCCGTTCGGCGGCCTGGCGACGCTGGGCCTGGCGGGCGGCGATTTCCGGCAGGTACAGCCGGCGGCCGAACACCGTTTCGACGTAGCCGTGCTCGTGGGCGCGCGCCCGCGTTTCGTCCATATAGGCCTTCACCCCGGGATAGCGCTCGAAGTACAGGTCGACGTAACCCTGGGCTTCGTCGCGGGATATCGCCAGCTGGCGCGCGAGCCCGAAGGCAGACATGCCGTAGATCAGGCCGAAGTTGATGGCTTTCGCGCTGCGCCGCTGATCGGCGGAGACCTCGCCAGGCGCCACGCCGAACACTTCGGCCGCGGTCGCCTGGTGAATATCCTGATCTTCGGCAAAGGCATTCAGGAGCCCCGCGTCTCCGGAAATGTGCGCCATGATCCTGAGTTCGATCTGCGAGTAGTCGGCGGCCAGCAGCAGCCAGCCATCGGGTGCGATAAAGGCCCGGCGGATGCGGCGGCCCTCGGCGTTGCGTATCGGGATGTTCTGCAGGTTCGGGTCGGAAGACGACAATCGGCCCGTGGACGTCACGGCCTGGTGATAAGAGGTGTGAATCCGCCCGGTGCGCGAATTGATCTGCGTCGGTAACTTGTCCGTGTAGGTGGACTTCAGCTTGCTGAGGCCCCGGTAGTCGAGAATCAGGCGCGGCAGTTCGTGTTCTTCACTGAGCTCGGCCAGCACGCCTTCGGCCGTCGACGGTTGACCCTTGGGTGTTTTGCGCAGCACCGGCAGTCCCAGTTCGTTGTAGAGGATTTCCTGCAGTTGCTTGGGTGAACCGAGATTGAACGGATGGCCAGCCTGTTCGTAGGCCGCGGCTTCCAGTTTGATCATCTGTTCGGTGAATTCCCGGCTCAGCTTGGCCAGCAGGTCACGGTCGACGAGCACGCCCGTTTCTTCCATGGCGAGGAGCACGGGCACCAGGGGTCGTTCGATGTCTGCATAGACATCGGCCAGTTCGCCGGTGTCTTTCAGCTGGGGCCACAGGGCCTGATGCAGTTGCAGCGCGACGTCTGCATCTTCTGCTGCATAGGGCGCGGCCTGTTCCAGCGGCACCTGGTCGAAGGTGATCTGTTTCGCGCCCTTGCCCGCGACATCTTCGAAATGGATGGTTTCCACTCCCAGGTACTGGCGCGCGACGGAGTCGAGGTCGTGCCGGTTGCTGGCACTGTTCAGCACATAAGACTCGAGCATCGTGTCCCACGTGATGCCGGCCAGGCTGATGCCGTGGTTACGCAGCACGTGCGCATCGTATTTCAGGTGGTGGCCGACTTTGTCGCGCGACGGATCCTCCAGCCACGGTCGCAGCCGTTCCAGCGTGGCCTCCCGGTCCAGTTGCTCGGGCTGGTCCGGACCGTTGTGCGCCAGCGGCAGGTAGGCGGCTACCCCTGGGGCGACGGCGAAAGACACGCCGACGATAGAGGCCTGCATGTAATCGAGGCTGTCCGTTTCCGTATCGAAGGCCACAGGATTCGACTTGGCTAATTTCGCCATCCAGCTATCGAGGGTTGCCTGATCCTGAATGACCGTGTATTCCGTCGCGTCCTGGCGCGGTTGTTCAGACTTGTCCACCTCCGGGAGCGCATCGATCAAACGACGCAGTTCCAAACGTTCGTAAAGAGGTCTCAATCGCTCGAGTTCGGGTTCACCCGGCGTCAGCGCTGCGGGTTCGACACCGAGTTCGAGCTCGCAACGGATCGTCGCGAGATCCTTGGACATCGTGACGGTGTCGCGGTATTCCTCCAGGCGCCCGGCGAGACCCTTCGCGCCGCGTATCGCCAGGGCTGCAACACCGTCGATATCGGCCAGCATGTCTTCAACATGGTCGTAGTGTTGCAGCAGTGCGGCCGCGGTCTTAGCGCCCACCTTCGGCACGCCGGGAATGTTGTCGGAGCTGTCGCCCACCAGGGCCAGGTAGTCGGTGATCTGCGCCGCGCGGACGCCAAAGCGTTCCACTACCCCGTCGGTGTTCGTTGCGCGCGGTTCGCGGCTTGGGCCCCGGGGCATCGTGTCCAGCAGCCCCACGTGGGGTCCCACCAGCTGGGCCATGTCTTTGTCGCCGGTGACAATGGTGACGTCCATGTCGGCGGCCACCGCGCGTTGCGCGAGCGTGCCGATCACATCGTCCGCTTCTACCCCGGGAATACGCAGCATCGGCAGGCCGCCAGCCTGAACGGCTTCCAGCAGCGGGTCGATCTGCGCGCGCAGGTCGTCCGGCATCGGCGGGCGGTTGGCCTTGTATTCAGCGTAGAGTTTGTCGCGGAAGGTCTTGCCGGGCGCATCGAAGACCACGGCCAGGTGTGTCGGTTCCAGGTCGCGCTGCAGCTTGTTCAGCATGTTCAGCACGCCGTGTACTGCACCGGTGGGTTCTCCCGCCGAATTGCTGAGTTCCGGCAACGCGTGAAAGGCCCGGTACAGGTAGGAAGAGCCGTCGACCAGGATCAGCCGCGGGCGCTTCGTCACGGTTGCCGGTCCTCAGGGGAGCGATCGTCGAAATCGTCGGTGCCTTCGATCGCTTCGTCCGGCTCCGGTTGTTCGGGTGGCGCAGCCGCAGGGTCGCCGGCCTGGGTTGCTGTCGGGTCGGTGACTTCGGAGGGGGGTTCGGCGGTTGCAGAGGACCCTGGTTCCAAAGGTTCGGGCGGCAGATAGAGGTTGCCCCTCAACCCGCAGCCGCCGATGGCGAGGCACAGTGCAATAACAGTCGCCACCACAATGGCCACAACAGTCCGGCGCATCAGTCCTTGTCTCCGGATAATTCGCGGGCCACCCGCTGGTAGGCATCGCGGAAGCTCAGGCCCTCTTCCAGCACCAGCTGATTCGCCCGGGACGCGGCATGTATGCCCGGATCGAGCCGAATGTTCTCCGGCAGGAAGCGCACGCCGTCGAGCAGGTGCGCCATGATCGCGCAGGAATCCAGCGTGAGATCGACGGCCCGAAACAGCGGCGCCTTCAGCCGCTGCGTGTCGCGCTGATAGCCCGAGCCGAGTTTCGCGGACAGGCCGAGAATTTCCACGAGGCTGCCGTGCAGTGTCGCCGTTGCGCCGCGCACCAGTTCGAGCA
>CAZTIB010000051.1:0-10021 GCA_964613615.1 uncultured Chromatiaceae bacterium | reverse complement strand
GGGCCCGCCGGGGCCGGCGACACCCGTCGATGCAGGAGACGCCGCCGATATCGAAGCGACCATCGACGGCATGACGATTGCCATCTCGCCGGTCGTGAACTTCAGCCTGGCCGACGACAGCGGTGCCCCCGTGGTCGGTCTCCAGCCCAGTTCAATCAGCTTCTACATCGCCAGGCTGACACCGGGCACCAACGGCAACGCCAGCGCCTGGCAGAGTTACATTAATCGCGACGAGAGCGCAGGCGCCGGGCCGTGGCCTGGCACCGAAGACCAGGTGCAAGCCACGTCGGAGAACGGCTCGAACGGCATGCTCGACGACAACGGCGACGGCAGCTACCAGTACACCTTCGCGACTGACATCGCCAACGTGCCCGGTGTTCCCTACAACCCGGACCTCACTCACCGAGTCAGTTTCGAGATTCGCGGCCTCGTCCCCGTGCTGAACCCGAACTACGACTTTCAGCCGTCCTCAGGCGCCACTACCGGTTTGTTCACCCGCGAAATCGTGACGGACGCCGAATGTAACGTGTGCCACGATCAGCTGGCCCTGCATGGCGACGGCCGTTTTACCGTGGATAACTGCATGGTCTGCCACAACCCTGGCTCCACGGACGCGCAAAGCACCAACACCGTCGACATGAAGGTCATGGCCCACAAGATCCACTACGGGTCGGATCTGCCCAGCGTGCAGGCCGGCGGCGAGTACGCGATCTGGGGTTTCTTCGATACCAAGCACGACTACTCCAACGTGGTCTACCCGGGAGACATCCTCGACTGCCGCGGCTGTCACGACGAGACCGCTGCGAATGCGCCACCGGACGCAGCCAACTGGTTCAACGTTCCGACAGCAGAGGCCTGCGGTTCCTGCCACGACGACGTGAACTTCGAAACCGGCGAGAACCATTCGACCGGGATCGCCGCGGGCAATGATCAGTGCACGGTCTGCCATGGCACCACAAGCCAGCTGCGTGCCGACCTGGTGCACGTGAACGCGGCCCGGGAGGCGGCCAAGGCCTTCCAGTACAACATCATCGACATACAGAATACGGCACCGGGCGACACGCCCACCGTGCTGTTCTCGGTCACCGATCCAACCAACGGGGACGAGCCGTACGACATCCAGAACGACGATCCCTTCACCAACGGTCAAAGCAGCCTGAATCTCGACATTTCCTGGGACACGCTGGCGCTGAACAACCTGGGCAGCGACTCCGGCAGCGCCTCCGGGGCTCCGGCCCAGCCGATCACGATTGACGTCCTTGACGGAGGCTCCGCTGATCCGGAAGGTGACGGTATCTTCGAGGCCACGGCCGCCGATCCGATACCACTGGGAACGGAAGGGTCCGGCATTGTCGCGATGGAAGGCCATCCCGGTGTCGACCTCAATGGCGACGGTAACGTCGGTTTTGATGAGCGCGTACCTGCGACCGGCGCGTCGGACACCTTCGGCATCACGGACGGCGTGCCGCAAGACCGGACGGAAATCGTGACCATCGAACAGTGCAACGCCTGCCACGTACCGTTGAGCCTGCACGGCAACAACCGCACGGACAACATCGAGCTGTGCCTGGTCTGCCACACGTCGGACACCACTGACATCCGGCGCCGCGTGCAGGGCGGCGTCGACAGTTCCGACTCGCTGGACGGCAAGGACGAGGAAACCGTCGAATTCAAGACCATGATCCACGCGCTCCACGCCGGCGAGGAGCCATCGGGAATACGAACCAACGGTTACGTCGCCTACGCGTTTGGCGGTAACCCGGCGGATTTCGGCGAGGTGGTATACCCCGGCAACCTGGCGAACTGCGAGGGCTGCCACAGGCCGGGCACCTACTACCCGGTGGGGGCGTCGGCACTGGCCGCGACCATCGATACCGGTATGGATATTGACAGTCCCTTCGACGATCTGAACATCACGCCGAATACCGCAGCCTGCTGGGGTTGTCACGACCGACCCGAGGCGGTGGCCCACATGGAGTCTTTCGGCGGCGCCTTCGACGCGGTCCAAACACCCGAAGGCACGCTGATCTCGCAGTCGGCGGGCACGGTTATCGAGACCTGTGACGTGTGCCACGGGCCAGGCCGCAGCTCCGACGTGGGCGAGCTGCACGGCCTCGAGTGAGGTCGCCAGCAGCAATACTCCTGGCGCTGGCCACGCTCGCCGTGGCCAGCGCCAGCTGGTCCCAGGATGAAGCAGACCAGCCCGCGCTGAGCCGCGCCGGCGCCGACGGCTGTATTCGCTGCCACAAGGATCCCGAGCTGCAGGGCGTCTTTTCCAGCGTTCACGGTGAACGCGGCGACTCGCGCACACCGTTCGCACAACTGGAATGCGAGAGCTGCCACGGCCCGCAGGGCGAACATCCACGGGGCGGCAAGGCGTCGATCATTAATTTCGGCCCGGACGCGACGACGCCGGTGGACGAACAGAACGGCACCTGTCTTGGCTGCCACGAGAGCCCGGTCGGCAATGACTGGCACTCAGCAGAACACGCGGCCCAGGACCTGAGCTGTGCGGCCTGCCACAGTTCGCACCTCGCGCGCGACCCGGTACTCGCCAGCAGCACGCAGGCCGACGTCTGCTATGCCTGTCATCCGCGCCAGCGCAGCCAGGCACAGAAACCTTATGCCCACCCGGTGCGCTTCGGCCGCATGGACTGCAGCAGCTGCCACGCACCGCACGGCTCGGCCACCGAGGCGTCGCTGCGCCGGCTGACGCTGAATGAGACCTGCTATGAATGCCATGCGGAAAAGCGCGGCCCGTTCCTGTTCGAACACCAGCCGGCCACGGAGGACTGCTCATTGTGCCACGTGGCACACGGATCCAATCACCCGGCGATGCTGGCGCGCCGTGCACCCCTGCTGTGCCAGCAGTGCCATTCGCAGGCCGGACACCCGAGCCTGAGCCTCACTTCCTCCGGCCTGCCGGATGGCACGCCGTCCGGTTTCCTGCTCGGCGACGGTTGCCTGAACTGCCATGCGCAGATGCACGGCTCGAACCACCCGTCGGGCATCCGACCGATGCGTTAAAGATGACCCGCACGATCAGAGGCTCGCAACAGCTTGTCTGGTTGGCCACCGGCCTGGTAGCCAGCGGCGCCTGGGCCGCCGGGCAGCGGCCGGCCAACTGGCAGTGCGCGAACTGCGCGTTTCCGGACGGCGCCAGGCTGGAGACCACCGCCGGTGCCGGCTACCAGTCCGATGACAGCTTCAAGTTTGGCGACTACACCGGCCTGTTCGACGAAGGCGCGTTCTTCGTGGGCGATTTCTCCGCAGACTATTTCGGCGCGAACGCGCTGCGCTGGCGTGCCGAAGGCCAGGACCTCGGCCTCGACTCCCGGCAGTTTGCGATCGAGGGCGGCCGCCAGGGCCTTTTCGACGTGCGCTTTGCCTACGATGAACTGCCGCGGCGTTTTTTCGAAACCGCGCAGACGGTCTACGAGAATCCCGGGGCAGCCAACCTGACGCTGCCGCCCGGGTGGTTTGACGCGCCCAGCACGGCGGGTATGACCGCGCTGGATGCCAGTTTGCGCCGGGCGGATGTCGAATGGGATCGGGAAACGTGGAATACCGGGCTGAGTTTCATCCAGTCGCCGCGGCTACGCTACGACCTTGAGCATCGCCACGTGGAGCGCGATGGCAAGCGGCTCTGGGGCAGCAGCTTCCTGACCACGGCAGCCACACTCCACCGCCCCGTGGATGACGAGACGGACACGGTGGAAGCGGGCATCACCTATGCGGCTGACACGTGGAATGTTCGTGCCGCGTACTTCGGGTCCTTCTACAGCAACAATGAGAGCCGCTTGAATTGGCAGAACCCATTCACGGCCGTTACGCCGGGGGCGGACGATGGCCAGGCCGCATTGGAGCCGGACAACGATTTTCAGCAGGTCACGATTGCCGGCCACTACCACGGCTGGGAGCACACCCGTGTGTCCGGCCGGCTGGCTGCGGGCAAGATGGAACAGGATGAACGCTTGCTGCCGTACACCGTGAATCCAAACCTCGTCGGCGGCGTGCTGCCGCGAACCAGGTTGGATGGCGAGGTGGACACACTGCACGCCGACGTGCGGGTCTCATCCCGACCGCTGCCCCAGCTGCGACTGCGCGGTGAGTTCGTCTACGACGAGCGGGATAATGATACGCCGCGGGATTCCTGGGACTACGTGGTCACGGATTCGGTCACAGCTGGCCAGCCCCGCGAGAATCTTCCGTACGGTTACGAACGGTACCGCATAGCGCTGTCGGCCAACTATCGGTTCCCGTTTGGCACCAACGGTCGGCTCGGCTATCAGTACGATCACAACGACAGAGACTTCACCGAGGTCGACACGACCGAGGAAAACGAAGTCTGGGCAGAACTACGAATCAGCCCGCTCGACCTGGCCGACCTGCGGCTGAAGTACATCTATGCGAGTCGTGATGGGGACGACTACGACCCGGTGCCGGCCATACAACCGCCGCAGAACCCGCTGATGCGCAAGTACAACATTGCTGACCGCGACCGGGAAAGCCTGGAAATCAGCCTGACAGTGCAGCCACTGGAACGGCTCGACCTGACGTTTACCGGCCTGTTCGCGGAAGACGACTACGACGACGGTGACCTGGGCCTGCACGAAGGTGAGTACCGCAACGTGACCTTCGATGCCGGCCTCCGCCTGCCGCGGGACGTGGTGCTGACCGGTCAGCTCGGCTACGACAAGTTCGAGACCAAGCAGTTCGGCAGCCAGTCTTTCAGCACGGCAGACTGGTTCGCCGATCAACAGGACGAAAGCTGGATAGCTGGACTGAGCCTCGACCTGCCGAGACTCATTGATCGCCTGCGGGCGCGCATCGGCTACACCTATGTCGACACGAAGGGTGAAATCGACAACAACACCAGCGGACTGGAGTCCGCTTTCCCCGATTTGACGACCGATCGCCACCGCGTGGAGATCGACGTGACCTACGAGCTGCGCAAGAACATCGACATCGGGCTCGCCTACCTGTACGAGGATTACGATGTCGATGACTGGACCCTGGACGGTGTGGCACCCGACACGGTCGGCACCCTGCTGGCCACTGGCGCACGCTGGCAAGGCTACGACGTCAACCTCGTGACGCTGTCCTTTACCTGGTCGCTCGATCGCTAAGCAGACACCGAATCGCGGCTGAAGCCGCTCCCACAAAAGACAACGGTGCGCTCACCGAATCCTTGGTGGGAGCGGCTTCAGCCGCGATTCCGTATGCTCTCCGCTCTCGGCCATCCCTGGCCTCCGCGGCATTTGAACATCCCTGTTCGGCGCACGGTAAGCGCCCGACTGGGGACATTCTGCTATTTCCACCAGGTGGAAATAGCAGAATGTCCCCCCTCTTGCTGCGCCTGGCACCCGGTGGCCAATTTTCGGCAGAGTGTTAACCTGCGCTCAAAAGGAAGCCGGGAGAACAACCAATGACCCTCGGATTACTGGGCCTCGGGCGGATGGGCGGCAACATGGCACGCCGCTTGCGCCAGGCTGGTATCGATGTCACCGCCTGGAACCGTGACCGGAAAGTTACCGACGAACTGGCTGCGGAGACGGGCCTCGTAGCTGTCGGCGACGTCGACACACTGGTGGCCGCGCTGCCCCAACCGCGCACCGTCTGGCTGATGCTGCCGGCCGGCGACGTGACCGAACAGTACGTCATGCAACTCGGTGAGCTTCTCGAACCGGGCGACCTTCTCGTGGACGGCGCCAACTCCTGGTTCAAGGATTCCGTGCGCCGCGCGGCAACCCTGCGAGCCCGCGGGCTGGAATTCGTGGATGCCGGCGTGTCCGGCGGTATCTGGGGCCTGAAAGAAGGTTACGCGCTAATGGTGGGCGGAACGGATGCCGCCATCGATCGCCTGGACGCCGTCATCAAAGCCCTCGCCCCCGCGCCCGACCGCGGCTGGGTGCACTGCGGGCCGGCCGGCTCCGGACACTTCACGAAAATGGTCCACAACGGCATCGAGTACGGAATGATGCAGGCCTACGCAGAAGGCTTTGCCCTGCTCCGCGGCCGCGAAGAATTCGAACTGGACCTCGCTGCCATTGCCGAAAGCTGGCGTCACGGCAGCGTGGTACGCAGCTGGCTCCTGGACCTGACGGCCGGGTTTCTCGCCGAGGATCAGTCCATGGCGGAGCTGGCCCCGGTGGTCGCCGACTCCGGGGAAGGTCGCTGGACCGCGCTCGAAGCTATCGAACAGGGAGTCCCGGCCCCTATCATCACGACCTCACTGGCCATGCGATTTGCCAGCCAGGGCAGCAACGACTACGCGGCACGCATTCTGGCGAACATGCGTAACGCCTTCGGCGGCCACGCAGTGACGCGACGGGACGACGACTGACCGTGAACGACCAGGCCCCACCCTGCAGCTTCGTCATCTTTGGCGCGACGGGCGATCTGGTCGCGACGAAGCTGTTGCCGGCGCTCTACCGCCTGGACCTGGTCTCGAGCCTGCCCGGGCCGCTGCGGATCATAGCGGTAGCCCGGCGCGAGTGGAACCGCGACCAGTGGCTGGCCTACATGGAAGAAGAACTCGCACGAGTCAGTGCCTACGGCGAAGACCGACGAGCCGCCGAACGCTTCACGGCTCGCTTCGATTTCGTCGGCGGTAACCTGGATGACGCCGGCACGTACAAACGGCTGCAAGAAACCCTCGGCACCAACTGTGGCGAAACCGTCTTCTACCTCGCGATTCCGCCGGCGCAGTTCCTGACGGCAATCGAAGGTCTGGCCGAGGGCGGTTTCGCCGAGGACCACGGCAGTCACCGAATCGTGGTCGAGAAGCCCTTCGGCACGGACCTGGACAGCGCCCGGCGCCTGAACATAGAACTCCACGAGCGTTTCGCCGAGGACCAGGTTTTTCGTATCGATCACTTCCTCGGTAAACAACCCGTACAGAATCTTACGGTCTTTCGGTTTGCAAACACGCTGATCGAGCCTATCTGGAATCGAAATTACATCGATCACGTGCAAATCACGGTGGCCGAAGAACTCGGCATTGGCAGCCGTGCCGGCTATTTCGATCGCACCGGCACACTGCGCGACATGTTGCAGAATCACCTGATGCAGATGCTGACCGTGGTCGCAATGGAGCCGCCGGCGTCCCTGGATGCCGACGCGCTGCGCGATGAGAAGGTGAAGGTGCTGCGCTCGATGCGGCCGATGAGCGAGGCCAGTGTCCGCGCCGCCGCGGTGCGGGGACAATATGGGTCCGGTGTCGTTGCGGGACAGGCCGTGCCCGCCTACACCGATGAATCGGACGTGAGTCCGGGCTCTAGAACGGAGACCTTCGTCGCGGCTCGATTTCATGTCGACAACTGGCGTTGGCGCGATGTGCCGTTCTACCTGCGCACGGGCAAGCGGCTCCCAAGGCAGCTGTCCGTGGTCGCGATTCGTTTTCGCAACCCGCCACAGCAGCTGTTTCACGACACGCCGGCAGAGCATCTGCAGGCCAACTGGATCTCACTGACCGTGCAGCCTGACGAAAATATCGCGATGGAGATCCAGGCCAAGCAGCCGGGGCTGAAGATGGCCACCCGGGTGTTGCGGCTGGACACCGCTATGCGCAAGGAGGGCGAGGCGCGGCTGGATGCCTATGAAACCCTGCTGCTGGATGCCATCGACGGCGACCGCAGCCAGTTTATCCGTTTCGACGAAGTGGAACGGGCCTGGCAGGTGGTCACGCCGATCCTCGACTGCTGGGCCGGCGATTCGGCCACGCCGGAGACCTACCCTGCCGGCACCTGGGGCCCGACCGGCGCCGACTCGATCTTCGAACACCCGGGCCAGACCTGGCGCAATGTCGGCTGACGATTCCGCCGCCCCGGACTGGCGGGTCTGCGCCGATGCCGCAACGCTCGCAACTCATGGGGCCGCCTGCGTAGCCGCACTGGCTGAACGTGCAATCCGGCAGCGGGGTGAATTTCGTATCGCACTGGCGGGTGGCAACACACCGCAGGCCCTTTACCGCGAACTCCGATCGCTGGCGACAGACTGGACGGCGTGGCATATCTATTTTGGCGACGAACGTTGCGTGCCGGTAAACGACCCCGACCGCAACAACCGAATGGCACAAAAAGCCTGGCTCGAACACGTCCCGATACCGCAAGCCCAGGTGCACTCTATTCCCGCAGAAGTCGGGCCCGCGGCGGGCGCCCGCATCTATGCCGACGAGCTGCAGCGAGCCGGGCGCCTGGATCTCGCAGTGCTGGGCGTGGGCGAAGACGGCCACACGGCCAGCCTGTTCCCGGGCAGGGACCTTGGTGATTCAGCGACGGCATCACTGGCACTACCGGTTTTTGACGCACCGAAACCACCCGCTGAGCGCGTCACTCTAAGCCTCGCCGCCCTGAATGCGTCGCGGTGGATCATTGTGCTTGCCGATGGTGAAGGAAAACGCGGCGCGATTGCGCAATGGCAGGCCGGCGAAGACCTGCCCGTGTCACGTCTCGCACCTGCAGAAGCGCTCATCGTGTTCCTGACCGCTTCCGCCACCCCGAATGGATCGGCGAATATGTCCCGGTAGGAGCGGCTTTTTGGACAGGAGTCCTTATGCCGTGCAGCACATGGATGTGCGGCAACGGCCAGCCGCGATTGCCATGCGCCCGTAGCCCCGGCGCTAGCGCGGGTTTTTGTCGCGGCTGAAGCCGCTCCCACGAAAGGGTTCCTCGACAGTCACCGCTAGAGCCGTTTCCACCATAGAGCCCCTCGTGGGAGCGGCTTTAGCCGCGATCTTGTGACTTGCAGGGACATTGGCTCACAATAGCTTAGTCGCGGCTAAAGCCGCTCCCACCCAAGAATCCATCGTGGCCAATTCTATTGCGCCGGCAACTCCAGCAGCGTGAAGCGCGCGCCGCGCTTGCCGGTCAGGTAGACGTCACAGTCGCCCCATTCCGCCGGGAGAGTCCATGTGACGCTTTCTTCGGGCTTGTACGTCGCCCGACCCCACTCACAGCGAAAATCCACCAGGTCGAGACGGCCGCGAATCGCGTTCAGGGAAATCTGCCGGCGCAGCAGGCGACGAGTCCACAACGGCTTGCCCGCCACGTCGGCCAGTGCACCCTGCACCACCAGCACCTCGTTCCCGTTCACCAACTCGCGCAGCGCTACCGCTGCATCAACCAGCTGCGGATAACCATCGAGTGAACCCGGCTGGCGCTCGAGCCGACTGTAGATCATCAGCGCACCGGCATGATCATTGGCGCGCAAATTCAGCACGAACATCTTGCGCAGCGCGGCCACGTAGAAGTCTTTGTCGAGATAGGCCACGCCGCCACGGGTGGCCCGCTCCAGGCCAGACAGGGCCTTCGCATCATCACTGGAGGCCTCGCCAATCAGGCCGTACAGCGCCCACAGTCGCGCCGTCTCATAAAGATTCCAGCCGTCGTAGTCGGCGAGGCTCTGCCACTCCTGTTCGGCGCCCGCGTAGTCGCCTTCGGCCAGGCGCTCCGAGGCCCGCGTGTATCCCTCGCGAAAGCGCAGGCTCGCACCGCGACGGGGCAGGTCCATGGCAAAGGTCAGGACCAGCCGCGTCTGGCGCTGCTCCACCGCTACTCCGTCCAGGGTGGCCGGCTCGTAGCGCCAGCTCCTGACTGCGCGCAGGGCCGCCTTGTCGAAGTCGGCTTCACCGCTGGAATCTTCGATGAGGGAATCCACGACGGTACCGTTCTTGCGGATCATGAAGCCGAGCATTACCCAGCCTTCCTGGCTGCGGCGCCTGGACGCGCCCGGATACTTTGGTGGCGTCTGCTTGAGAATCTGGGCCCGCGTCCCCTCGTAACGGGGCGCGCTCGCCGCCTGGCTCCAGGCGGCAGAACTGAAAACGGCGCTGACAGCGGCCAGGCAAAGACCCGCGGACCCGGTGAGCAGGGAACTCAGTAGATCTTCTCCAGGGCCCGCAGCACGTCGCGGCGGCTGATCTGGCCCACGAGTCGCTGCCGCTCCATGACCGGGAAGCGTCGCAACTTGCTCTCCATGAACTCCTCCGCCAGATTGACGATGCTGTCGTCTGCATCCA
>CAZTIB010000050.1:0-15480 GCA_964613615.1 uncultured Chromatiaceae bacterium | reverse complement strand
CGGACCGCAAGCCCCCTCGGTGCCGTCGAGCTCGACGTTCTGGATGCCATCCGTGGATACGTCGATGACCATCCGCCCTTCGAAGCCGTTGTTCATCATGGAATCGGCCGCGGTCGCGATGCCGTTGGCGATATTCGTATCGCCTTCCGGGTCCGCCGGGTTGGCCGAGGGACGCGCGATGTTGCCGATAGCCGTTGCAAAAGCCGACGCGTCTGCTGCGTTGCTCAGCAGCGCCCAGTCAAGAATCGGCGCAGCCCAGGCGGCCAGGGCACTCGACGTGCTGGTGGTGCTGAAATAGAACATGGCCACGGCCACGCCGTTTGGCGCGTTGGTGATCAGGGTCTGGATGGCGGGATCGTTGAACGCATCCACGTAACCCTGCCGCTGCAAGTCGTACTCGCCGGCGTCCACGCTGCCGGAAATATCGACCAGCAGGCTGAGCTGGGTTGAAACCGGCACCGCGTAGGACGCATTCATTACCAACGCCAGGCCGAAGCCCACCATCGTAATGACAGTCCGTCTCAGAAACTTACCCATGGCCAGAAACCCCTCTGTTGTTATTCGTTTTTCGATCGGCCAAAAAAAAGACGCCGCCGCGCTCTCGCGCGTTGCGTCATCTTGCTAACAGTTTAGGCGCCTGCCGGCTGGGGAACAAGGGGAACGATGAAAGGGCGTTCATGGCCCGAAGAACAGAGAGATCCATAAGTTATTGTTTTTTATGAATTATCTTCTGAACCGGTCAGCTGACACTTATGTCAAATTGCATCCAGCCTGATCAGCCAGCCATTTCGATCCAGTCCAAAGCGAAGTGCCTCCTGCCCCAGCGGCTCACCCTCGTCGTCCGTGACACGAAACGCGAGTTCCCAAGGCGCCTCGTCACCACATTTCGGCGACCAGCCGAAGCTGAGGCGATTGGGGACCTCCGCATCGGGGTACCAGGCGCCACAGAAGGCAGGCGACGGCGGCACCTCCGACTCGGCGGGGAAAAGACGCCGACCCGCCGGCTCAACCATCAACACCAGCGCCGGCAGAGAACTGCCGTCGGGAACTGCAAAATCAACCGTGTAGTTCGGCCGCTGTAACCGGTAACGCATGGGCATGGCGTCGGCGAAATACAAACCGGGTAGTTCTGGCTTCTGCTCCGCCGACTGCTCTAACGTCGGGAGGTCCGCCAGGCGAATGTACAGGTAAGGCTCAACGTAGGGACTGCAACCACCAAGCGCTGCTGCAACACTCAGCAAGAGCAATCGTCCGCTGTTCATCCACATCAAATCACAAATCGTCGCAAGCAACGCTCCCATCGTTCAGTACCCAAAATACGCGGGCGGCAGTGGTTTACTGCCACCCACCAGGCCCGTCGTATCGTAGTAGGTGCTGCCACCCGTCGCCCGGATCAATCCAATCGTATAGCTATTCGAGTTGTAGCCGTCTGCGAAGTCAGGGAAGAGATCGTAGTCGGCGCAATTGCAGTAAGCAGAAGCGCCTGAACGCAAGTTCTGAAAGTACTCCTGAGCGGTGAACCCGGGAGGCGGCTCCACTTCAGCGAGCACCGAGTTGTTAGCGGGTACATCCGTGGGCCGGACCCCGTTCAGGTAACTGCCGACACCTCCCACCAGGACCTGAAAGCCTTCCGCGCTCCAACCCCCAGGCCCTGCGCTGATCCAGAACACGCCGTAGTCGTCACGATACTCAATCGCTGTGTGCAATGGCCCGATATCCCTGACCGGATGCCCCACCAGGTAAATCTGGCCCGGCTGGCGTATCCGGCCCTGATCCGGGGCAGGCTGAACCATGTCACCCACTCGGTTCGCGACTTCGCCGACCGGGTCCGGTACAGGTCCGGCGCCATCCCGGTCTGACTGCGCAGCTCCCGCGGCGTGGTGCGCCCCGCGCAGGCCGAACTGCACCCGCATGTTCGTCAGCGCCGCCGTGGATTCCCGCTCAACTGACTCTGCGCCGGCCAGAGACAGCGCGAGCCCCCGGGGACGATCCAGGCCCCTTGCCCCGGCATAGCCCGGCCCGGCGCTGGTCGTTACCGGCGACCGACCCTGCCCCGCCTGGCTGCGATAACCGGAAACGGAAAGCGACAGGGACAGAGTCCCGGACTCCCACGCGCCCCAGCCCAGCAGGCCACCAATGCCGCCGCCGACAAAAAATGTCGGCGCACTAAAGAACAGGCGTTCGCCGAAGTCCTGGAACCAGTCGCCAATGGACAGCCCATTGGGATCAACAAAAGTTGCCGGGCGGTTCAGCGCGTAGGCGTAACGATTCAGGCCCTGCGGAGACAGCGGAAACTGCGTGACCGGGTCGGGCGACAGAAAACGCCCCGTCGCCGCATCGAGTACCCGACCACCCAGATGCACCAGCCCGCTTTCAACCAGGTGTTCGTGACCAGTGAAGCCGAGCCGCCCCCCCTCATCCTGAAGGTATGCGGGCAGCGACACCGGGTCTCCCGCGGTAGCGGCCTGCTGATCGTAGGGCTTACCCCAGGCGCGGTAGCCAATTGCCTGCCAGCCCCCGGCGTCCTCTACGCCCACCACAGAACCCAGTGCGCCCCGATACAGATACGCGCTTTCCCGCTGTCCCGTCGCCGACTGGCTAACGATGGCCACGAGTTCTCCGGCGGCCCTGACCCGATGCCGGACCACCGGCGCGCCGCCACTTACGAAGGCGACTGCGAAATCCGGCCCGGCCCGCAGTACGCGCCGTGACGACCCCGGTTCAATGTGCGACTGGCGATATATCCGGCCGGCGTGGTCGTAATCTATCTGCGTTCGCCGGTTGCCACGGCGCACCGAGGCCAGCTGATTAGAGGGGGTCCATTCGAAGCTGTCGCCCCCGCGGGCCACGACATTGCCGTTGCCGTCGTAGGCGTAGTCTCGCTGCACTCCGAGACCCTCGTCCTGCGCCTGCACGATTGCCTGCGGGCGCAGTGGATCGTAGCTAAAGTTCAGCCCGGAACGGATTGTCTTGAGCAGGTTGCCGGCGGCATCGTATTGATAGGCGTCCTGGTGAACGATCTCACCATCGCCATCCTGCTGGATCTGGACCAGACGTCCCAGCGAGTCGTAGTCGAACCGCTCCTCCGTGCCGTGGACGGCATCTTCCAACAGATTCAGGTCGCCGTTACCCGACCACTGATAAAACTGGCGCTGCAGCCAGGTCGCATTGCGGCGTGCCGAGATACCTGCGAGCCGGCTGCTGGCGAGATCGCGCTCCCGGTGCACGGTGACAGTGTCACCGGCCAGCGAGAACTCCGAATAGGCGCCGTTCGCATCGGCAGCCAGGGATTGCCAGTGAATCAACTCGTCGGAATCGGCAACTTGCCTGAGGTGGCCGCGCCCGTCGTAGGCATAGCGAACGGAATAGCGCTCGGTTCCGGGCGATTCATCATCGGCATCGAGAGCAGCCGATGGATACGCCAGTTCGGCCAGGCGGCCCTGATCGTCATAGGCACGCGTGAACCATAAATAGTAGCCCTGTCCGTCGTCCAGCAGCCGATGAATTTCGTGATCCGGCTGCCCAAACGCGTCGTAATGCCAACTGGTTGCAGGCCCGGCAGCGTCGCGGCCATTGCCGAGCCGGTAAGGCCCGATGGCGTTGGCGAGGCGCCCGACACTCGCGCCCGGGGCTGTGTCGTATTGCCACTCCGTCACGAGCTGCTCCGGATCAGTGCGGTCCTGGTAGTTGTAGCGCTGGGTGCGCCTGACCAGGCGCGACAGCCCGTCATATTCGTACTGAGACATTTGTTGCTCGGCATCGATCTCCCAGGCGATTTCGCCCAGGCCGTTGCGAATGTAGGCACGTTGTCCCAGGTGCGGATCGCGGACGGAACTGAGCCGACCCAGGCTGTCATAGTTCAGTGCAGTCACGGTGCCATCCGGGCCGCTGACTTCCGCCAGGTTGCCTTCTGCAGACCACTGGTAGAGCGCGGTTGCGGTCGCGTCAATGCCGGACTCCGTCACCCGCACGGGTCGATCCATCACGTCATACGCGGAAGTTGTCGTGATTGACGCAGTGTCGGGCTCCCCGGGGAAGCGCCTCTCCCGCTGCACCGCTACACCGTCTGGCATCGCAACGCCGTAGGTGACGATTTCCTGTCGGCCGAAGGCAGCGGGCCGCGCGGCCACCCCGGGAGGCACATTACTGTTGCAGTCCGCCGCGTTTGTGGGCTGCTGCTCGAAAATAACTCGATTCAGCGCGTCGAACTCACGGTAGCGGTAGCAGCGGGAAGCCTGCCCGTCTGCGTAGGGCCGTGAAGTCGCGTACTCGCGACCGAGCGCGTCGAAGCGCCGGTCGATGTGCACGCGCCCTGCGCCGAAAGCCAGGCGGTGGGCGTGCACCGCGCGACCCAGGGCATCGAGTTCCTGCACGTATTCCTGGCCGTCGGCGCGGAGGCTCAGCACACGCGTCACGGCCGACGGCGCCTCGCAGCCTGCAGACGAGCACCACTGCAGCAAACGTTCTTCACGCATGCCGGGGCGGGGCCCGCGGCGGCTAACCAGGCGCCCGAAATCGTCATAGCGCAGCAGCACGTGCGCGCTCGACGGCTTGTCGTCCGTCTCCGGCAGCGTCTGGCCGCTGCGCAAACCGAAGCGCACGTCCCAATCAATGCCGATGGAATGCCCCGCGGGATTGGCTTCTCTCGTCACAAAGCGCCCGTGGTATCGAGCACCGTAAGTCCAGTGCGAGCTTCGCGGCGGCGTCGCGGCCGCGCTGACGGTATCTTCGATGCGATTGCCTGCTGCGTCATACACGAATGTCTGCATCACGCGAGCCGACGGCATCGCCGGCTGCGTAACCGCCTGCACGAGTGCACAACGCGAGTCGTGGCTATAAGTTTCCTCACGTACCGTGGATGCCAGACCGGCCGCGCTGCGCGTGGTCACTGAACGTGTCAGCAAGCCCGGACACCAGGTGTCGATCCGGTTCTCCCAGGTATTGTCGACGGTCAATCTGTGCACCGCCCCGCCGACGCCATCATCGGTCTCTACCAGGATGCGACTGGGGTTACCCCACGAATCGATGGGGTACTGAGGTGAGTCGTAGGTGGTCCTGATGCGTTTCTGTAAACGCGGTCCGGCGCCGTCTGCGGCGGGAAGAGCGTATTGCAAGTCGCTAATCTGCCGCACAAACGGCAGGCGGCTGACACCGTTCTCGCCCCCGGCCGTAGAGATCTCCCCCAGGATGCTCGAACTTCTGCTGATGACCTGCGCGTCTGGCAGTGCTCCAGCGGCGCTGCGAGGCGGGTTGATAAATGCCTGGCAGGCCGGCGCGGTCACATCGACGTCACAAACCGCGGGATAGCTAAAGGTGCCGATCGGCAGGTTGATAGTCTTCATCTCTGCACCCGCTGCGTTGTCGGGGAGCCGCACCATGGATTCAACGAGCATGCCCTGGAACGGAAAGCGTTGGGCAAAGCGGTTCTCGGTAACGACACCACGATTCTCATTGCGTGCGATCACACGCGAGAACCCCAAGAGACCCCGCCCCTGCGCGTGATACTTGGCGCCCTCGTATTCGTAGCGGGTCAGCACGGCACTGCCACCAGAATCTGTCGCATCACCCACTGCTGACTCACGAACGACAAATATGGCAGCGCTGAAGTGTCGATAGGGAAAGCTCACGGCATCTTCGTCCTGGGCGAACGCGGCAGCTCCCCGGTAAACGCCTGGGTCGGTCAACAGACCGTAACGAATCCGCGTTTGGTTGCCGGTCCCGTCTTCGATTCCTGTCAACAAGCCGCGATGGGGGCCCCGGCCGTGGTAGAGCACATAACCGCCACCCGGCGCTGGCCACAGCAGATCAGTCACTCCGTCACCCCCCATGTCCAGCAGGCGCAACCGGGACAGGTCACCCGCAGCCGGGGCCGGCACACCGGTATCGACCAGTGCAGCCGCGAAGCTGCCCGCAGTGTCGCTGAGCAAGACCTGCAGGTTGGCCTGACCGGGGAGCGCGAGCAGCAGATTGTCGCGACCGTCGTGGTCATAGTCGATCACACGGGCCTTGCTGAGCACATTGGCGTTGAGTTCCGCCGTGACCAACGAACGACCTGCCCAACCGCGTGGAGCTGGGTTCAGCTGCCCCAGTGTGTAATCGGCATCGGAAATCTGCGGCAGCGCTGGCGTTGCACCCGACCACGCCAGCCTGAATTCCCGACCATCACTCACGTGCAATTCCCACCGCTGGCTTTGGCTATGGTGAAACAGCAGGTCCGTCAGACCATCGCCGTTGGCATCAAGCAACTGGGGGTACCGAATGTAGTCTCCGGCGGGAAAACGGAACACGATGTCCAGGCTGTCAGTCGTGTCATCGAGCCACGCGTAGACGACCCACTGATATTCCTGGCAGACATAGCCAACATAGGGCGCCCGTTCGCAGTCAGCCACCATCGTGAGCAGATCCGTGCGGCCGTCGCCATTGAAGTTCATCGGCCTCAGCACACTGCCCACCGGGCCCGCCGCGCCGCGATCGGGCAAGCTGCCCGGCACTTCACCCCGAATTCGGCGAACGCCAAGGTCGGTGCCATCGCTGACAAAGGCCTCTACCCAAGGACCGTGCGCGCTTACCAGGTCATCGAGGCCATCGCCGTTGACATCGGCGCCCACGCCACTGGACCAGAAGCCCTGGTCCTGGCTGTGCAGGCTGGTATTGCGAACCTCGAAACCGTCAGCGCTGCCGGCGAGCAACTGAATGACCGTCCCGGCATCATCACGGTCGCTTGAGGCTTGCGCGAGATCGGCATGGCCGTCGCCGTTGTAGTCGAGGGCAATGCCGCGATAGCCCACCGGAAACGCTATGTGCCGGTCCCAGTCAGTCGCTAACGCCGCACGCGGCATGTTCGGCCCGTTCAGCGCATCGGCCCGAATGTTCCATGCCTGCTTCCCGTCATTAAGTGGGAGCAGGTATACGTAGTCAGCGACGCCATTGTTGTTGACGTCCATGGTCTGCAGACCCGGCAGACTATGATCACTAACGCCAGTGACTTCCCCCTGCGCCAGGAAGCCACGCTCGCCCGTCTCAACGCCGAAGCGCGTGGCGCCCAGGCAGGCACCCGACGTGAGCTCGCACTCTGTCAGCTGAACCAGGTGGCTCAGGTTGCTAATGGAACTGTAGGCGTAATCCAGGTGGTAGGCCCGCACGGGAATGTCTGCCGCCGAGCCGTCCGCACCGCGTGCGTAGCTGCGCAACGCAACCATGCGCCAGGGGTGGGACAAGCGCCTGCCAGCCCACCAGCCACCACCAGAATCGGCGCGCGCTGAATAGTCAAACTCGAGCCGCCCCAGTTCCTGCCCGTAGGCGTCACGCCACCGGAACTCCCGCGGCCGATAGGCCAGTGTCTCCGCATCCTGATCCCAGTCGTACTCAATGGCGTTCCCGTAGCGATCTTCGGCGCGGGTAACCAGGTAGACCAGGGCATCGCCCCCGGCCTCGCCCGCACTGACTCGCCCTTCTGGGCCACCGAGGGTCCAGGTCAGGCCGTCACGACCTTCGACCAAAAAGCTGCCGGGACCACTCCCCGCCTGGCCGACGGCGCGCACCCGTTGCAGTGATTCGATCTCTGTTCGGTACTCACCCGCTTCGCCGACAGCGATCAGCCGCTGCCCGTCCAGGCAGAAGCGATCGTTATCGTCCAGGTCAACGCCGTCGGCGAAGCCATCCAGCTGCGGGTCGGCGATGGCCGAACAGCGTTCGATCTCCGGCAGCCCACTGAGACGCCAGCCAATACCGAGCAAGCCGTTGCCGAGGCTGCTGTCGTACTCGAGCCTCAGTTGCGGCTGCATGCCGCGGACACCGGGCGGCAACTGCAGCGGGATGCTGTAAGACGCAACGCCCAGGTCGTTTACCGCGAACTGTCCCGGGGTCGCGCCGACTGCAGTCCCGGGCAGCGGGGTTTGCGAATCGCTGGCGGGATCCAGTACCGGCGCCGGTGAAGACATCACTTGCAGTTCGGCGTCGCCGTCTGCGCGCACGTCGAGGACCGTGATGAGCTGATTGATGCCGCCCCCATCGGGCGGCACTCGATACACCTGGGCCCGGCCATCACCGTTGAAATCGCCGGTCAGGACCACTGCGCTATCGACAGACCAGGACAAACCTTGCTCGCCCGCAGCGAGACGGGCGACTGTCCAGCCGGCAGCATTACCCTTAGGCCCGAAAAAAACGATGTAGGCGTCACCGCCGGCAATGGGCTGCAACAGCACGTCGTCAAAACGGTCGTTGTTGAAATTGCCTACGTGCAATGTGTATTGGTCCGGCGACCAGTCAGGCACCAGGAAGTTACGGCGAGCCCACGTGAGCCAGGGCTCTGGCTCATTGCCGTCGGCCGGCACGAACCCGCCGTGCACCTGCCCGGCCAGGATGCCAAACTGGCCCGGGGCATAGGGATCGCCCGGCGCGGTGCGGCCCTGTATCAGCAGATCATCGACGCCATCGCCGGTGAAGTCCCCCGCGTGCACGACCGCATCGGCAAGGGCCCAGTCGAAACCCGCCCAGCGGCTGGGCCAGGATTGGGCCGGCTGGCCCGGGTCATCGAAACCGGTCAGCGTGGTCGAAAAGACCACGTGATTCTGATCGGCCGGACTGGCCGCCTGCAGGAAAATGTCGTGATAGTTGTCCCGGTTCAGGTGCGCGGCCAATGCCCGGTGGCGATCAACAGACCAGTCAACGCCCAGCTGAGGATCCACGAACTGTTGCTGAATCCTGTCTAGCGTCACGGCCATGTGATCGGTGAACAGCAGAAAGTGCGCGCCGCCATCCCGCGACTGCAGGAATACGTCTTCCGGATATATGCAGCTCTGGCCCATATGCCCGGCCGTACACTTGCCGTCACTGAAGCTACCGACAATGGGTGCAGACCGATTGCCGGACCAGTCGATACCCAGGTGATCCGAACGCCAAACCTGCTGGACGCGATTCGGCTGGCCCTCGGCGTCTGCCAGCACGATGCCACTCTTGCGCCACGGATCACGGGCAATGATCAGGAGATCGTCGCGGCGATCGCCATTGAAATCACCAACGGCCAACTCGTGAGTCTCGGAACTCCAGCTCATGGCCTGAAGCGCCGGCACCGGCAGACCCAATGCCAATACGGCCGACAGAAAGATGAAGCGGGAATAACGCGCACGAGACATGACCAACCTCCTTGTTTGCATGACCCGGACACAGGTCAGCGAAGAGGTTGTTCAAGCTAAAGCGCAGTCGGCGGCGTGGCCCGTCGAAAAACGGGCGGGTCAGCCCCAGAATTTGCTCAGGGCATCAAAACAAAGCGAAGGGAGGGGTTACCGAAAGCGGGGCTGGCGCATTACCGGTGCAGATTGACTACCCGTGTCGACGAGCCAAAGAAGCGATTAAAGTCCCCCCAACGGAATCGCATTGCCGCGCACCGTCAACAACCCGTCGGCGTAGTTAAAGTCCGACTTCAGCACCTGCGCGCTGCGTTCGAGCATGCCCTGCAGCACCAGGCTCTCGATGGTCATTGCGGCCTGGGCCGCGGCGGCCTGGGCGATCTGGTCGGCCGTGAGCTGCGAGTCTGGCGGCAGGTTCTGCGCGAGTTGATCACGCAGTGCGCTGGCCACCAGCTGCGTGGCAATGGCCTCTGACATGGCGACCTCGCCCTTGCCCGACATTGCCGCCAGGGCCAGGGCAGGGTTCGCAGTCAGCTGCTCAAACTCAGTGTCTGTCAATGCACCGCCGTCGAAGTCCATGCGCACATCGGCAGCAAAAGGCTGCCCGTTCCACTGCAACGTGAGCGGCGCCAGCTCCATGCTCGGCGAGCCGCGGAGCAGCTCCGTGAACAGCGGCGCCAGCTGTTGTAACGCGGCCTCGTTGGCCTCCGGCGACCACGTGCCCATGCTTTGCATTTGCTTCGCCAGCTGTGCGTAGGCCAAGGCATCGAAGTTGCTGAAACGCATGCCGAAGCGCAGGTTTGCCAGCTCAGCGTCCTGTATGCCCGTCATGCTGTCGATTGAATACTCGGCCGAAAGCGCCAGCCGGTCGCCGGTGGCGTTCAGCTCGCTGGTCGCGTTCAGGCCGACGTTCCTCACGACAACATTCACCGGCCTTTCGCTGCCGGGGGACACAAAACCCATCTCGCGCAGGGTCACGGCAGAATTGCCCAGCCAGACATATTCGCTGAACAGCCTGATGTCGACCTGTCCCTGCATGCCGCCCAGCCTGAACGCCTGGCCGGCCTCCCCGATCGCCAGGGATTCGCTGGCAAATGTCATTTGCACCGAGCGTGCACCCATGTCAAAGCTGCCATCGAAGTTCAGGCCGGAGAACTCAAAGCGGTAGTCGCCGTCGGCTGCTGACATGGGTGGTGCGTTGCCGGTGAAGTCAACCTTACCGTCGAAGCCCACGAGCGCGTCGGACTGCAGCAGGTAAGGTACATCCATGCGTTGCTGAAAATCCCGGAGCTCGCCACTGTCCGGATTCCAGGTGGTGCGCACAAACGCCAACGCCATCTCCGGGCCTTCATTCACAGTCACCGGGCCATGCTGCACTTCGAAATTGATGTTCAGCTGGCCACTCAGGAAGTCGAGCGTGGCTGCCGCCGCTGCCTGGCCCTCTGCACTACCGGGCTGACCGTCTGCCTGGACCTGGCTAGACGCCAGCATGTTGGCCAGATACTCGTCTGTCAGCGCGACGCTGAAAGTGCCGGTGCTCTGGTACAGGCCCCGCTGATAATCCGTCAGCTCCATCGCCACCAGCGGATTCGCGGGCGCGTTGTCGAACTCAGCGCGGATCTGGCGCTCGTAGACCATGCCAAGCACCGGCGGCAATGCGGCCACGCCGACCACCAGGATCGCCAGCACCAGGACCAGTCGCTTACCCACGGTTCACACCCCGTTCCCAAACCCGCATGGCCCGCCCAACCCGGCCGGCAGGCATCGAGTGACTATACCGGGCACCGGGTGGCGATGAATCGACTGACTCTCGTTTCGGCCGGCCAGCGCGGCGGACCCTGATGCTCCTGCTGCCCAGGGTCTCAGCTCCGGGCGGTGCCATCACAGAACCGAAACTGCAGGCCTGCGCAAGAAATGGTTGACGAATCCTCTGGCGACGGTCGGTACCGTCCGGGTGATCCTCCGCGCGTAAACAGTGGCAGTGAGGGCGAGTTCATTTGATATATGTATCTTATGCATATAAGGTAAAACCTTGAAAGTTGTCTGGAACCCGGCCAAAGCGCAAGCAAATCGCCGCAAGCATGGAATCAGCTTTGCTGAGGCAGAGCTTGCACTGCGCGATCCCCTGGCACTCACGATTGTGGATACCCAGGCGGTCGACGGGGAAAGGCGATTCGTCAGCATTGGCAAGGATGCACGGGAGCGCCTGGTCACCGTGGCCTACAGCTATGAGTCAGATGCAATCAGGCTAATTTCAGCACGCAGCGCGACAAAGCGGGAGCGACGGTACTATGAGGAGCGAGTACGATTTTTCACGCGCGAAACGCGGCCCGGTTATAAGCCAGGGGAAAAAATCGAGGATCACTATCTACCTGGATAGTGACGTCATCGACGCGTTCAGGTCGAAAGCCGAAGCCAGCGGCAAGGGCTATCAGACGATGATCAACGACGCACTGCGTGACTATCTCGATACTGCAGTCAAGCCGTTGAACTCCAGATCGCTACGACGAATCCTTCGCGAGGAGCTGAGTCGAGCCAGCGACAGCGCGGACTGAAACATGCTGATTAGATTGCCCGCAAGATCTCCGTTTCAGGCGGACGCTCGCACAGGGCGTATAACTGCTTGGCCATCGCACCGAGAAACAGGCCTGAGTTGTGCTCGTCCATCGCGCGTTCGTCGCGGAAATGGGCGATCACCTTGTAGCGCCGGGTGTCGCCCGCCGCACAATAGAGCTGAAACCCGACCGTGCCTTGTTCGCTGGCGACTACCTGTTGCTGCAACTCTGTAAAAGCGGCCTCGAAGGCCTGCTCACCGCCCTCCATGACCAGATACGTGCTGATGGCACTGATCATGGTCGCCCCTGCCGTTCCTCGGTTGACCGCCCGATGTCACGGTGTGGAAGACGCCGGCCAGCAGGCGTGGTGATCGTCGATCACGAAGCTGTGCGCGTGGCGAACGGGCGCGTGGCGATGTTCGTGGGTATGGTCTTCATCGGCGGCTCCGCCCTCGTGTACATGCTCGTGATGTTCGTCGTGGCTGTGCGGGTGGGCGTGGACCATCTCAACGTGATCGTGCACCAGCACTTCTGCATCCTGTTTCGGCCACAGCCTGGCGGCCAGCACGGTGAAGATGACGATGCCGCCAGCCAGCCAAAATGCCGTCGTCTCGACCCCCACGCGAGTGCCCAGCTGGCCGGCGATGGGATAGAACAGCAGCCAGCAGGCGTGCGACAACGCGAACTGGGCGGAGAAAAAGGCGGAGCGATCGGACGGCAGGGATGACCGGTTCACAACTCGCCCGGCGGGAGTCTGCACCATGGACCAGCCCAGGCCGATCAAAAACCAGAACGGCAGCATTTGCGGATAACCCGGGCCGGTGCCGATCAGCGCAACGCCAATCGCCATCAGCAACCCGCCAGACAGCATGACCGGCCGATCTGCCACTTTATCCAGGATCTTCGGCAAGGCCAGGGCCGCGATCATTGATCCGCCACCCGACGAGGCCAGCGCGGCAGCCACATCTGTCGAAGTCAGGCCGAGATTCTCTTTCACGTAAATGACCGTGTTCACAATCACCATCGCGCTGGCCGCCGACACGCCCAGGTACAGCGCAAACAGCGCCCGCAGGCGCGGCGTCTTGAAATACGCCACGGTGCCAAACGTGATCTCGTTCCAGACGTTGCCGAGGCGCGCCACTTTTTGGCTCGGCGGCAACGTGGTCACGACAATCAGGGCGGCCGACACCAGGAAGGCCACGGAGTTCGCCGCGAACAACCCGCTGTAGGTTGTGAACAGCAGCGCGATGGCAGCAATGGTGGGACTCAACAGGTTCTCCAGGTCGTAAGCCAGCCGCGACATCGACAGCGCCCGCGTATAGGCGCGGTCGTCCGGCAGAATATCCGGAATGCTCGCAGCGAATACCGGTTTAAAGCCGGCGGAAAACAGATTCAGAACAAAGATGAGCAGGTAAATCTGCCAGACCTGGGTCACAAAAGGCATCGCCAGCACGATGCCGGCGCGCACGACATCCATGCCGATCAGAAAGGGCTTGCGCGCGAAGCGGTGCGCCAGGCCACCGACGATGGGTGCAAACACCACGTAGGCGATCATCTTGAAGGCCAGCGCGGTACCCAGCACCGCCGCGGCGTTGCCGCCCACCAGGTCGTAGGCCAGCAGTGTCAGCGCGACGGTCGACAACCCGGTACCAACCAGCGCGATGACCTGGGCGGCGAACAGTTTGCGAAACTGTGTGTTGCGCAGCGGGTTGGGTGACTCAGGGGTGTCTGCGGCAGCAATCATTCGGCAGTTCGGGATGCTTCACCTGGGCCACATTTTGCGCCGATCAGAGCGGGGTGGCCAGCACCTGCAGCCCGCCGCCCCCACAAATGTTCCCACGGCTACGCTTGCCGCCCCGTCTACTATTGAGGCAGGTCGGGGACGTTATCCTGGATGAAGCGGCGCACGGCGGCGATGTTGGTGTACACCGCAATCCCGCCGCCGGTTGTGCACAGGTTGCCATCCGTCACGCTGGCTACCCCCACCAGCACCGGCTTGCGGTCGAGGCCTTTCACCACCAGTGGCCCGCCGCTGTCACCCCCGCAAGGGGCGCCCCGATCTTCGTAGAACAGCTGCGTGCCCCTGACACCCAGCTTGCGCAGGCGCATGGGCGCGATAACCAGCCGGTCAGAGAAATCCGACCCCGGACGCTTGCCCCACCCCATGACTGCGGCCGGTGCGTTGTTCTCCACCAGCAGCAGGTACTCAGCCTCGGAAATCAGTTCGATGGGCGGCAGGTCGGCCGGCTCTGCCAGGCGCAGCAAGCCCACATCGAATTGGTGCGTATCGCGGTCGTGACCCGGATGCCGGATGGCTGCGGCCACCGCGATACTGCGCGCGCGGCGCCTCGAGGTGTTGCCAACCAGCACGCGTTTTTTGGCCCCCGTGCAGTGGGCAGCGGTCAGCACATGGGTCGGCGACACCAGCACGCCGGTACAGACGCCGCCAGATACCGGGTTGAACACCGCCACCGCCCACGGAAATTCATCGAGGAAGCGCGGCTGGTTCACCGCCTTGCCGTGCACGATGGCCAGCGCGGAAGTCCACACCAGCAGGCCGGCTGCAGGCGCGAGCCACGCGCTAATGCGCCCACGCATGCGAACTAGTCCGGTTCGCCGCTGGTCTGGAAGACCCGCCCCATGTAGTCGGCCAGGTCCCCTGAGATCTCGTCGGCGGCGTCTGGCGCAATGCCGGCCAGTGTCTTTGCCAGCGCCTTTTTGAATTGGAGCTGCGCCTGGCGCGCAATCTGGATGCGCTGGGCCTGGGGCGAGCCAGCGCCGTGCATGCTTTCGGTGAGATAACCCACCGCGTTGCGGCCGAGCGTCATGTTCTCGATCAGCCGCATGATGCGCATGCGGTCTTCGGTGGCGATCTCGGGGCGGCCCTGCAAGTATTTCTTGATCAGGTCGCCAATCTCCGGGTGCTCGAACTCTTTCTGCGACGGCATCGTCACCATCAGCCCGCCGGCCAGGTCCTGCGCGAGGCGGCCAATTTCGTAGGGCATCTTCGTGACATGGTGCTTGCACACGTTGGCGATCATGTCGTCGTTGAGATAGACCCCCGACTTCATCTCGGAGGCCTGGTAACTCGATGCAATGCCGGTGGAGTAGATGGTTTCGTTCAGGTGGGTCATCTCCACCAGTTTGTCGCGAATGTGCGAAGCCTTGTCGACCCCGTTGTAATCCGCCACGGTCGCGGCGGCGCCGATCAGCACGTCGCCGACCCCCGACTTGCACACGTAGCTGCGCCGGTGATAGCAGGTGAAGCGCTCTACCAGCATCGCGGCGTAGTCGTGTTCGCCGTCCATGAAGATCAGCTCATTCGGGATGAACACGTCGTCGAAGATGATCATCGCTTCCTGGCCGGCGAACTTGGCGTTGCCGGCATCCAGGTCGCCGTCCATGCTCCGGGTGTCGCAGGACTGCCGGCCATATATATAAGTGATGCCGTCGGCATCCACCGGCAGCGCACCGACAATCGCGTAGTCCTTGTCGGCTTCGCCCAGACGCATGGTCGGCATCACGATCAGCCAGTGGGAATTCAGGCAACCGGTCTGGTGAGCCTTGGCGCCAGTGATGTACACGCCCGCTTCCGTGCGCCGGGTCACGTGCACGAACATGTCCGGGTCGGCCTGCTGGTGCGGCGCCTTGCTGCGGTCGCCCTTCACGTCTGTCATCGCGCCGCCGATCACATAACCGGCGAGCTGCATATCGCGCACGAAGTCGAGGAAGCGCTGGTGGTAGCCTGTGCCGTGCTGCTCGTCGATTTCGAAAGTCACGGAGTGCAGCGAATTGAA
>CAZTIB010000049.1:0-11287 GCA_964613615.1 uncultured Chromatiaceae bacterium | reverse complement strand
GGGTCGGCCCCGACGAGAACCAGAATGTTTTTTCCAGGATTCGCGACAAACTGGGCGAAGCCGAACGTTTGCTGCCGGAAGAGGCGTCGCGGCCATTTTTTGATGACAAACGCGGGGCGGTGGCCTACAGCCTGATTGTCGGGCTGACTTCCAGGCGTGCCGATGGCCCCAGCATCGGGCAGATGGCGCGCCACGGCGAAGTGCTGGCCGATCGGCTGCGCGGGATTCCCGGTACCGAGCTGGTGCGCCTGTACGGGGCCCCGGAAGAAGAAATTTCGGTGCGGGTTGATCCAGCGGAGCTGGCAGCCGTGGGACTTTCGGCACCGGAGCTTGCGCGGCGCCTTGCGGCCGCTGATGCGAAGCAGCCGGCCGGCACCCTGCGCAGCGATTCGCGCAACGTCGCCATCGAAGTGGCCGGCGAGTTTGATTCCGTCGCTCGCGTTGCCAGCATTCCCGTGGCGATCGGCGAGGGTGGCGGACAACTGCGTTTGGGCGATCTTGCCACCGTGAAGCGCGCCTGGCGGCAGCCCCCTGACGACCTGGCGTATCACGACGGCAAGCGGGCAGTCTTCGTCGCTGCCCGGGTCGAGGCGGAATCGCGGGTCGATGAATGGGCCCTGGCTGCGGAGGCGAGCCTGGCTGCCTTCAGGGTCGATACCGGTTCAGCTGTCGACGTTGAAATTGTGTTTGACCAGAGTCATTACACCCAACAGCGTCTGGCCGTGCTGAGCTCCAACCTGCTTGCCGGTGCCGGGCTAGTAATCCTGGTCGTGCTGGTCGCTATGGGTTGGCGTTCGGCACTGATCGTCGGGGCGGCCTTGCCCCTGAGTGCCGCCGCGACTTTGTTCGGTCTCACGATTATCGACGAGCCGATCCACCAGATGTCGATCTTCGGCATGATCATCGCGATTGGTCTGCTGATCGACAATGCCATCGTGGTCACCGACGAAGTCCAGCAGCGGCTGGGCAAGAGCGAGTCACGGGCAGCGGCGGTGGCTCACGCGGTGGACCATCTGTCGGTGCCGCTGGCAGCGTCGACCCTGACCACCATTCTCGCCTTCATGCCAATCTTCCTGCTGCCGGGAAATGTCGGCGATTTCATAGCGCCCATCGCCCAGAGTGTCGTGCTGGCGCTCACTGCATCCTTCTGCCTGTCGATGACGGTCATTGCCGCATTGGCGGGTCGGTATGCCAACCGGCGGCAGCCGGGCAATGGTGACGCTTTCTGGCGCCAGGGCCTGTCTATGCCGCGGGCGGCGGCCGGGTTCCGTGATTTGCTGCGCGGCCTGGTAGAGCGCCCCGGGCGGGCCATTGCACTGAGCCTGGTGCTGCCCGTGCTGGGTTTCGTTCTCGCCGGCACCCTGGGCAATGAGTTTTTCCCGCCCGCGGAACGCGATCACTTCGAGCTCGAAATCTTCATGCCGGCCGCCAGCTCCGTCACCAATACGGCAGCCATGGCGACTGACATCGAGGCGCGCCTGCGGGCGCGTCCGGAAATACGCCAGGTGGACTGGTTGGTCGGCGGTAGCTTCCCGCAGGTTTACTACAACAAGATCATGCGCCAGGACGGCGATGCGGCCTATGCGCAGGCAGTAGTTCGCGCCGACAGCCGGCAAGCCTCTGAACGGCTGGTGCCTGAACTGCAGCAGGAACTCGACGCAGCCTTTCCCGCCGCGCAAATATTGGTGCGGGCCTTCGGCCAGGGGCCGCCGGTTCGTGCACCGGTTGCCTACCGGATCTACGGGCCGGACCCGCGCACCTTGCGCGAACTGGGTGAAGACTTGCGCCGGATCATGCACGAGGTGCCGGGCGTGCTGCATACTCAGACTTCTATTGACGGCGGCCTGCCGAAGCTGGTGCTCAACGCGTCGGAGCCCGCCGCCCAACTCGCCGGTCTTTCCCTCAATGAAGTCGCCGCCCAGTTGCAGGGCAACCTGGAAGGATTCTCGGGCGGGTCGGTACTGGAAGATCTGGAAGAACTGCCGGTGCGCGTGCGCTATCCGGATGCGAACCGCGACGCACTGCAGGACCTGGCGGGCGCGCTGGTGGTCACGCGCGATGGCTGGTTGCCGGCCGAAGCACTGGGCGAAGTCCGGCTGGAGCCGGAACTGGATGCAATCACCCGCCGCAACGGCCAGCGGTATAACGACGTGCTCGGCTTTATCCGCCATGGGCAGCTTGCCATTGACGTGAGTCGCGCCGTGCTGGCCCGCGTGGCTGAGAGCGGCTTCGAAATGCCCCCGGGTTACCGCCTGGAAATCGCCGGTGATACCGACGAGCAGGGTAAAGCCATTCGGCTGTTGACGACCTATCTGCCGGTGCTCGGCATCCTGATGGCGGCCACGTTGATTCTCTCTTTTCGCAGCCTGTTGCTGGGCGCGAGCATACTGGTGGTCGCGGGGCTGTCCGCCGGGCTGGGTATGTTGTCCCTGTGGTTTGCCGGTTATCCGATCGGCTTCAACCCGATCATTGGCAGCACCGGGCTCATCGGTGTGGCCATAAACGGCTCTATCGTCGTGCTGGCGGCAATACGCGCCAACCGTGACGCGCGCGCTGGTGACCCGGACGCCATTGTCGCGCAAACCCTGGGTAGTACCCGGCACATTTTATCTACGACCATCACCACCGTCGGCGGCTTCATCCCGTTGCTGGTTTTTACCGGTGGAGATTTCTGGCCGCCGCTGGCGGTGGTGATCGCCGGCGGCGTCGCGTTCTCCGTGACCCTGTCCCTCGGTTTCACACCGGCGCTCTATCGGTGGCTCACGGTGCGCGGCCTGCTCGGGCAAGGGGCATCGCCTTACACACCGGTTGCTGAAGCGGCCAGGGCATGAACTCGCGTGCGTTGAGTCTTGCTGCAGCAATTGCCCTGGGCGGTTGTGCAGTCGGCCCGGACTACCAGGCACCGGCGCTGGAAGACAGCCGTGGCTGGGTTGCGGAACCGGATGCCGCGGCCGGACCCGCAGCCGCCCGGCCGGGCTGGTGGCAAAGTCTGGACGACCCGCTCCTGGATGAACTGGTAGCCGCCGCACTGGCCGAAAACCTGGATCTCGCCGCCGCCGGGGCCCGGGTCCGTGAGGCTGCCGCCATCGTGCGCGTGGCAGGTGCACGGCTTTATCCCCAGGTCGACATCGGTGCATCCGGCACTCGTTTTCGGTTGAGCGAAAGCTCCCCGCGGGCTGGCTCGAGCCTGGTCAATGCCGGCCTCACGCCGTCGCCGGATTCTGTCTACGACACAGGCGCGAGTTTCGCCTGGGAGCTGGATCTGTTCGGCGGCAATCGACGGCGGCGCGAAGCGGCGTTCGCCGGGTTCGCGGGTGCGCAGGCCGAATCGCGGGCCGTCAAACTGGCGGTCACGGCTGCAGTCGTCAGCACCTACGGGGAATTGCGCGGTCGCCAGCAGGAGCTGGAAGTCACGCGTCGCAATGCCGAGCTGCAACGGCAGTTTGCTGAACTGGTGGCCCGCAAGGTGCAAACAGGCATCGCGCGCAAGCTTGAACAGCGGCGAGCCGAGGCTGAGGCCCAGGCGAGCGCTGCGCGCTTGCCGGTGCTGGAAGGCCTGGTACGGGACTCCATCTACACGTTGTCGGTGCTGACGGGCCAGCCGCCGGAAGCCTGGCTGCCGGGCTTGCGAGAGGTGCAACCGCCGCCGGCGCCGCCGGAACGTCTGAACCTGGGCGCACGCCTGGCCGTTCTGCAAGGTCGTCCGGATGTGCTGGTCGCCGAACGGCGCCTCGCGGCGGCGACGGCCGAGGTCGGCATCGCGGTGGCCGATTTGTATCCAAAGCTGGGTGTGATGGCGGAGGGTGGCTGGGAAGCGGGCAGTACGAGCGACCTGTTTTCGTCGGTGGCCAAGAGCTGGACGCTGACGCCGACAATCACCTGGTCGGTGTTTCGCGGTGGTGAACTCCGCGGCCGCGAAGCCGCGGCGCGCGCGCGAATGGAACAGGCAGAACTCGCTTATCGGCAGACAGTGCTCGTTGCCCTGCAGGAAGCAGAATCCGCCGCCTACGGCTACGGTCGTTTGCTCGACACGCGAGATCATCTGCGCGAGTCTGCAAAAGCGATTACTGAAACCTCCACAATTGCCCGGGGGCTCTACGAGCGGGGTCTGGCGGACTTCCTGACGGTGATCCAGGCGGAACAGCGCCAGCGTGAGGTCGAGGCGGAACTCGCGCGCGCGGAAACCCTGACCCTGGTCGGATTCGCGACCCTGCAGCGGGCGCTCGGCGGCTGCCGCTGCTAGTAGTTCAGTCTCCCCGGTCCATGCCCTGCGTGCGCACAATGGGCAATGACGCTTGTAGACCACCTGCGGCCGGCCCATCTCTCATACTGTTTCTCTGGGCCATCACTCGGGGGTCGATATCCGTGCGTGCCTTAGTCGCCAGGGCGAGGTTTGCCGCCGCGTTGCTCCTTGTAACCAGCCTGACAGGCGCAGTGGCCGACGAGCGACTGGCCAGCTTACCGCCGGGGCAGCAGGCCCTGGCCCGCGACTACAGCCAATTCGTTCAGGCCATGGACGAGAAATACTTTGGCCGCGTGGCCGCGCTGAACAACGGCGCAGACGTCGAGACGCTGGTGATGGACAGCGAGTACTCGGACTATGACATCCGGATCACCCGAGGGCCGGTGGTCGAGAAGTTCGGTCGCATGCTGGCCCTGGGCAACAAAACCAGCCCGGGACGAGGTGACCGAATTCTGACCTGGGGCCGTTTCTATTCCCTGGACGCGCATCCGCAGACCCCGCTGGTGGGCATGCTGCATGCGACGATCGTGCTGCAGTTCTTCGAGACCGGCGACCCGTCGGCCTCTGGCTGGCTCGGCGTGATGCCGGGCACCCGCGTCGATGAAGATCTGCAGGCACTGAAAGCGCTAACCGACAGTCACTTTGCCCGGCACGACAAACAGCCGGATCTCTACCGGCGACTGATCTGCAAGGGCACCGAAGATACGGTGGCACGCTGGCGTCGGCGCCCGGCCTGTGCAGGTGTCAGCTTCTACGGGCCGCCGGTATTTCCCGGGGACGCCAGGCAGTCTTTCGAATTCATTGCCGGTCTATACGATGACTTCGTCGGTTTGTACATGGACCAGGTCGAGCGCCGCGGCGAAGACGACTTCACGATCGCCGACGTCCAGGCGCAGGATGACATGCGTCGCCGGTGGCTGCTGGACCAGCTGTTCTCCGATCCGTTTGCGAGCAAGATCGTGCCTTTTGAAGCCTGGTCGCTGGCGAATCTGCCGCCCGAGGTGAAGTTCTGAACGTTGCCGGTTCTGACCGTTGCGACGCAACGGGTTCGGAGTCGACCGTCAGTCAAGGGGAAATCCGATGATCGAAAGGTTGAAGCACTGGTGGAGTTGGGATCCCGAGCACGAACGGGCGAGTGCAGACAATCCGATTGCGCCACTGTCCGACGACCAGCGACGGAACACCGGGCCGCTGCTGACCCTGGCTTTCGGCTGGGGCTTTCTGGTCACCGGCTTGTTTACCGGCGGTATCCTGGGCGCCGGACAAAGCTTCTGGCCGGACATCGTGTTCGCAACGTTCGCCGGGAATCTTGCCAACTTCGCCATTGGTGCGGTGGTCGGTTACATAGGTTATCGCACGGCCTGCAACAGTGGCCTGCTCTACCGGCTGGTGTACGGGCGCATCGGCGCGTATATCCCGGTACTGATCATTGCCATCCTGCTGATCGGCTGGCAGGGCATCGTGGTGGGCGCCTTCGGCTCGGCCTGGGCCGGGAATACCGACAGTGCGACGTTCTATGCAGTGGCCATCTTCGCCGGCCTGTTGTTTACGGTAACAACGTACTTTGGCGTGAAGGGTCTTGAGTATGTCAGCATTCCGGCCGTAACCGTGCTGGTGCTGGTCGGTCTCTACGCAGGCTGGTTGAATATCGATCGCGCCGGCGGCTGGGCAGCCTTCCTCGAACTGTCTGCCGCCACCGCCGCAGACTCTCAAGATCCGCTGTCGCCGTTGCGGGCGGTGAACCTGGTAATCGGATCGTGGATTGTCGGTGCGATCGTGATGGCGGAATACACGCGCTTTGCCCGTCGCGCGTGGGTGGCTATCGCCATTCCATTTATCGTCCTGATTATCGCCCAGTGGTTTCTGCAAATCGTGGGTGCCCTGGGCGGCGTGGTGTCGGGTACCTTTGACTTCACGGCCTACCTGCGCACGGAGGGGGCACTGCTGATGTACGTCGGCATTGTCGGCATGAGTCTCGCGTTGTGGACGACCGGTGACGCCAATCTCTACCTGCCCGTGATTCAGACCTCCGCGGTGTTTCGCCGGCCCCAGCGGGTGATGACCCTGGCTTGCGGCCTGATCGGCACGGTGGTCGGCCTGGGGATTTACCAGCGATTCGGGCAGTGGATCGAACTGCTCGCGAGCATCGTGCCGCCGCTAATCGGCCCGGTGATCGCTCACTATTACTTCGTGATGCGAATGCGGTTCAGTGAGACGCAGCTGAGGGGCGCGCCAGCGTGGAACCCGGCAGCGGTCATTGCGTATGTGGTTGGTGCGGGCACGGCGTTGATGAACGCGAACGATATTCTGATCAGCCCGGAGACGATCGTTCCCGCCCTGTCAGGTCTGGCGACATCAATGGTGGCGTACTTGCTAGCGTACGCCCTGTTACCGAAAAAGCGCCCGGTTGCCGACCCGGCGCTTTCCTGATCGAGCTTTAACGCCCGCGGCGGCCGTGCATGTCCCGCCGCGGTTCGCGCGGGCGCGCCTCGTTCACGGTCAGCCGGCGGCCGTCGACTTCTTTGCCGTTCAATGCATCGATGGCCGCAAGGGCGTCGGCGTCAATGGATATCTCCACGAAGCCGAAGCCGCGGCTGCGGCCGGTATCCCGGTCTGTGACGATACTGGCCGACGCGAGCTCGCCTAGTTCGGCGAACAAGTCGCGCAGCCCTGCCTCGTCGACGCTGTAGGGCAGGTTGCCCACGAATAGTTTCTTGGCCACGGCACCTCCTGACATTGACCGACTGCGGCAGAGGCTGTGTGAATCAACTATCCCAACCCGCTGATCTGCGCAGTTCGGACAATATCCTAGCCCAACATCGGTGTTCTGTCTCGCGCAGCCGTGCCGGTCTCGTCCGCAATGGGGAGACCCCGGCATGTCTCTGTCGTTAGTGTCCGGACGGCATGCGAGACTGCCGCTATGAGTGCAGTCTTAGGCCGCTATCCGCTGGCAAGTTTCTACGCGCTGGCGTACGCGTTTACCTGGTCCCTGGGATTGCCGCTGATGTTGTCGCGGCGTGGCCTGATTGCAGCAGACGTTCCGCATTGGGTGGAGCCAATCGCCGCCTTCGGACCATTTGTTGCGGCGATGCTGGTCGCCCGGGCACTGTCCGGGCGCGACGGACCACGGGACATCCTGGCAAGCCTTGGCCATTGGCGGGTAGGCTCACTCTGGGCCCTGGTTGCACTGCTGAGTCCGGTCGGTTTGCTGTTGTTGGCCTTGCTGGTAGCGGGAGTCCTTGGCGAGAGTCCGTCGTTTGCCTCGCCGGCCGCGGGTGAATTGACGACGCTGGCGGGTCTTGTAGACCTGGTCGTGGTGGGGGGCGTGCTCCAGGCATGGGGTGAGGAGCCCGGCTGGCGTGGTCTCGCGCTGCCGCGCTTGCGCCAACGATTCGGGCCGCTGCTGGCAACCCTCGCCCTGTGGCCTGTCTGGCTCTGCTGGCATCTGCCGTTTTTTCTGAGCCGCCCGGAATTTGGCTGGGCCCAGTGGGTGGCTTTCTCAGTGGGCATTCTGTCCGCAGCAGTCTGGCTGACGCTGATCCGGGACGGCACGCGCAGCGTATTGATGTGTGTGGGCTGGCACGCGGTGGTGAATATCTGCCGCGGTCTGGCCCTGGCCGTGTCGACGACGGCTTTCCTCGCAATCAGTAATTTCGTGCTGCTGGGCGCGTTACTTATTGCAGTCGGGTGGACATGGCAACGCCGCCGCGCCTGAAGCCTTCCCGCCTTGTTTAACATAATAACTCTATTAAATTCATACCTATAAAGCTGGTATATGATGTTACTTCTGGATGGTGTTAGTGCGCCTTCCGGCACCGACTACCAACTCCAATAAGAGGTGTACATGGCCAGATCTGGGGAGCGATGGCGAGATAGCAGGGCCAGTAAACTGGTCATTGGCCAGCTCGTGGGCCGTCTTGGTCCAGCGCCCGGGTTGCTGGCCGAGCGTCGCGCTGCTGAGCGCCGCGAGGCGGGTTTGCGGTCCCTGGCCTATGGAGGCGTGCGGCCGCGCCGCCGTTCCGGGCGCCGGCAGGGTGATCCGCAGCAGGTGTTTCTCGACTGGCACGAACCGCGGGTGCTGTACCTGGCCCTGGCCATCTTGCTGATGAGCTGCGCCGATGCGTTGCTGACCCTCAACATCCTGGAAGCCGGCGGCAGGGAAGTGAACGGCCTGATGGACTGGCTGATCCGCCGCGATACCAACTCGTTTGTTGCTACCAAGATAGCCATCACGGGGATTGGGGTCATCCTGCTGGTCCTCGCCGTGAACCGGCATTTTCTCGGCCGCGTACCCGTGATACAGCTATTGCGTGCGTTTTGCTTCGGCTATGCGGCGCTGCTGGCCTGGGAGTTGTTCCTGCTCGCCAGGCTGTTCCCCGGCCTCGTTTCCGGGGGCTCGACTGCGTGGGCAACGGTGCTCGGCTGACTCGCTGAAGCTGGCGGCAAATTTCGTGCGGTCGCGCGTTCAACGGGCTCGGCGCTTGGGCTAAACTACAGCGCTTCGTGGGTGTCCCACCCGTCCTGATGAGCGCGGAACGCCGCCCCCAGACAAACCGGCCTGTCAATGAGCCAGTCACTGCAGCAAAGGTATGCGTCGTCGCCCCTGTTCGGCGCCAATGCGCCTTACGTCGAAGAACTGTACGAGGCATTCCTCGACGATCCGGAGTCGGTCCCCGGGAACTGGCGCGAGTTGTTTGCGCAACTCAGACCCGGTAACGGCGAGCAGGCCTCGCATCGCGCATTGCAGGCAGCCCTGGCCGCCGGGCACGTGCCGGCCGCAGCGTCGGCTGCTCATGCGCCCCGGTTGGCGGCAGCCAACGAGAAGCAGGCGGCGGTATCCCGGCTGATCCAGGTTTACAGCCTGCGCGGGCACCAGATAGCCGATCTCGATCCCCTCGGCATGATGGACCGGCGGGTGCCGGTCGTGCTCCGCCTGGACTACCTGGGTCTGACCGAGGCCGACATGGACACAGAGTTCTTTACCGGCGGTCTGGCCGGCACCGGCCACGGCCGGCTGCCGCTCAGGGAAATCGTGTCGATTCTCCGCAAGGTCTACTGCGGCAAGGTGGGTGCCGATTTCGCTCACTTGTCACGCAGCCGGGAACGTTTGTGGATCCGTGAGCACCTGGAGCGCGGCATGCTCACCGCCGTTTTCGACAACGATGACCGGCACATTATTCTGGATCAGCTGACTGCGGCCGAGGGCGTCGAGCGTTACCTGCATACGAAATACGTCGGCCAAAAACGCTTTTCCCTGGAAGGCGGTGACAGCCTGATTCCGATGCTGCACGACCTGATTCAGCGGGCGGGGACCAGCGGCGTGCAGGAAGTTGTGATTGGAATGGCCCACCGCGGGCGGATCAATGTGCTGGTGAACATCCTGGGTAAGGCACCGCAGGAGCTGTTCACGGAATTCGAAGGCCAGCAGGATCTGACCGCATTGACCGGTTCCGGTGACGTCAAATATCACCTGGGCTTTTCGTCCGATATCCGCACCGGTGGCGACAACGTGCATGTCGCCCTGTCCTTCAATCCGTCGCATCTCGAAATCGTCAACCCGGTGGTCGAAGGGTCGGTTCGTGCCCGCCAGGATCGCCGGGGTGACAGCAGCGGCAGCGAGATCCTGCCGGTGCTGATTCACGGCGACGCGGCTTTCGCCGGGCAGGGCGTCGTGCCGGAGACTTTTCAGCTCTCACAGGCCCGCGGTTTCTCCACTGGTGGCACGGTTCATATCGTCGTCAATAACCAGGTTGGCTTCACCATCAGCGACCCGCGCGACGCTCGCTCGACACCGTACTGCACGGACGTGGCGAAAATGATCGAAGCGCCGGTTTTCCACGTCAACGGTGACGATCCGGAAGCCTGCGTATTCGTGACCCGGCTGGCGCTTGAGTTCCGCCAGGCTTTCGGCAAAGACGTGGTCATTGATCTGTTCTGTTACCGCCGCCACGGTCACAACGAGGCCGATGAACCGGCGGCCACCCAGCCGCGCATGTACCAGGTGATCAAAAAGCACGCCACTGTGCGCCAGATTTACAGCCGCCAGCTGCTGGAGGCGGGCATCGTCGATGCCACGGGGCCGGACCAGCTGGTGGAGGATTACCGCGATCGTCTCGACACGGGCCACCCGCTGCCCGAAGCGGTGCTGGGCAACCTCGGTAACGAATACACGGTGGACTGGCGGCCCTATCAGCGGGCCGATCCTGATGAAGACCCCGCGACCCGCATTACCCCGGCAGAAGTCGAGGTCCTGGGCCGGGCCATTACGCGCATCCCGCGAGGTTTCACCCTGCACCCGCGGGTCGCCCGGGTCATTACCGATCGCGAGCGAATGGCGGCGGGAGAGCTGCCCATGGACTGGGGTTTCGGCGAGATGATGGCCTACGGCAGCCTGCTGCAGCAGGGCTTCAAGGTCAGGCTGACCGGCCAGGACAGTCGCCGCGGTACGTTTTTTCATCGTCACGCTGCGCTGTACGACCAGGCGAGCGGACGCTCCTACCTGCCGCTGGATGACATCGACAATCGGCGGGATTCCTTCATCGTCACCGATTCGCTGCTGTCCGAAGAAGCCGTGATGGGCTTCGAGTACGGGTATTCAACGACCGATCCGGAAACCCTGGTCATCTGGGAGGGCCAGTTCGGCGATTTCGCCAACGGCGCCCAGGTGGTTATTGACCAGTTCATTACCTCCGGCGAAGCCAAGTGGGGTCGGCTCAGCGGCCTGACATTGCTGCTGCCGCACGGCTATGAAGGCCAGGGTCCGGAGCATTCCTCCGCGCGGCTCGAGCGCTTTTTGCAGCTGTGCGCAGAAAACAATATCCAGGTCTGTGTGCCATCCAACCCGGCGCAGATGTTTCACATGATGCGCCGGCAGATGCTGCGCAAGCTGCGCAAACCGCTCATCGTAATGACACCGAAGAGCCTGTTGCGCCATCGCCTGGCGAGTTCCCCGCTGGAGGATGTAATCAACGGTCAATTCCAGCGCATTATCGGCGAGATCGAAGAGCTTGATGCGCCTGCTGTAAAGCGGGTCGTATTCTGTAG
>CAZTIB010000048.1:0-4969 GCA_964613615.1 uncultured Chromatiaceae bacterium | reverse complement strand
GCCCCGCGCCGGGCTTTACCACCTGGCAGGAAGCCCTGGCAGCCGGCGACGGTGTCGACGACGCGACGCTGGACGCGGCAACGGCTGCCCTGGACCGCGACGACCCGATCAACATCCAGTACACGTCCGGCACCACCGGTTTCCCGAAAGCGGTGGTGCTCACCCACCACAACATTCTGAACAACGCGTACTTCACCGGACTCGCGATGCACTTCGGACCGGACGACCGGCTGGCCGTGTCCGTGCCCTTCTACCACTGCTTCGGCATGGTGCTCGCGAACCTGCTCTGCCTGTCCGTCGGCGCCTGCGTGGTGGTGCCCTGCGAACATTTCGACCCGGCGCTGGTACTGCGGGCCATCCAGGATGAGCGATGCACGGCGGTGCACGGCGTACCGACCATGTTCATCGCGATGCTGGATCACCCGGAGTTTGCCGGCTTCGATCTGTCGAACCTGCGCACCGGCATCATGGCCGGCGCACCGTGCGCTCCGGAGCTGATGCGCCGCGTGATGAACGACATGCACTGCCCGGAGATCCTGATCGGCTATGGCGAAACGGAGGCGTCGCCGCTCACTCACCTGACCACGCGCGACGACAGCCTGGGGCGGCGCATCGAAACCGTGGGCACGAACCTGCCGCACCAGGAAGTGAAAGTCGTGAACGTAGAGACACGGGCGACAGTGCCGGTGGGTGAGGTCGGCGAAGTCTGCTTCCGTGGTCACCACATCATGCGTGGCTACTACGGTGACCCGGAGGCGACCTCGAAGGCGGTCGACGAAGGCGGCTGGCTCGCGTCCGGCGATCTCGGCACGATGGACGCCGACTGCTACGTGCGAATTACCGGCCGGCTGAAGGAAATGATTATCCGCGGCGGCGAAAACATCTACCCGCGGGAAATCGAAGACCTGCTGTACACGCACGACAAAATCGCGGAAGTCGCGGTCTTCGGTATCCCGGACGACTACTACGGCGAAGAGATCGCGGCCTGGATCCAGTTACAGGATGGCGAAGACATGACGGTCGACGAACTCCAGGACTTTTGCCGCGCGCACCTGGCCCACTTCAAGGTGCCGAAACGCGTGCGCTTCGTCACCGAGTTCCCGATGACGATCACGGGCAAGCTGCAGAAATTCCGGATGCAGAAACTCGAGGCCAAGGGCAACAAGCCACCGGCGTGAATTCAGCCGCCGACAGCGTTCGGCGCGTGCAGCTGCGACAGGCCTAGGTCTGAGATACCACGTAACTGACGATATCCGTCGACGTCACGATACCCACCAGTTCGCCGTCTTCTTTCACGACCGGGACCGCGTGCAGGGAACCGGTGGCCAGCGCATCGTCCGCGTCACGAATCGTGCTGTTGCTCGGGATCGTGACGGGCGACGACTGCATGATCTGTTCGATGCTGAAGTGCTCGTCCAGATACTTGTCCACGTCTTCGTGGGTGTCCCGCGGCGCGAAACCAAACTCGAGCAGATCCGTCGTGCTGATGATGCCGACCAGCAGCTGGCCGTCCAGCACCGGCAGATGGTGCAGGCGCCCGTCGGCCAAGGCGCTGCGCACGTCGCTGATCTTGTCGCCCAGCTGCACCGCGCGGGGGTGCGGCGTCATCACTTCTTTCACCGGGGTATCGACGTTCATCGGGGCTCTCTCGCGGCTGCCACGACTTGCAGACTCGCATAGGGTTCGCGGAGTTGCCTATTGGTAAAAGAACCTACCCGAGTTGCGCGGATCGTCCGGCCAGGCTGGTCAGCACCCGGCCTCAGAGCGGATTCGCTGCGGTGACGATCCAGGCGCTGCTGCGCATCTGTACGCCGGCGGCTGACTGATTCCGTTCGAATACGCCGCGCACTGCGGCCGTGACCTCGCGGGTGACTGTCTCGTCGTTTGCTTCACGAAGCAGTGCCCCGGCCGGGCCCATCTGCATCAGGTAGCTCACGGCAGTCTCCACATCCGGCCACGACATCGCGTGGTCCACGGGCTCGTGCCCGACCTGGGCAAAGCCCGCCTGCTCGAGAATGCCCCGGGTGCGCCCTTCGTCCGCAAAGGCAAAGGGGCCGGGGGCTTCCGGGTCGGGTGGTTCCGGCGGCGGCAAAATTTCGAAGGCGGCCGCGGCAGGGGCTGCGAGCCACGGGTTCTCGTCCATGGCCCGCCAGCACATGAACGCGCTGCGCGCGCCAGGCTTCAGGCTCCGCCGGAGGTTGGTGAAGGCCGCTACCGGGTCGTCGAAGAACATCACGCCGAAGCGGGAAAACAGCAGGTCGAAGGCCGCGGCCCCGAAGTCTGCACTGCTCGCATCGGCCAGTTCGAGCTGCAGGTTGCCGGCGGCTGCCGCCCGATCGCGCGCCACGGCCAGTATCGGGGCCGACACGTCCACGCCCATCACCTGGCCACCGGGCTGCACCGCGGCCGCCAGGTCGAGGGTCGTGCGCCCGCCCCCACAGCCTACGTCCAGCACGCTTTCTCCTGCCCGGGCCGCCGCCCGATCCAGCACCTGCTGGCTCAAGGGTTCCAGCAAGGCCTCGGTGGCCTCGATATTAGCGACCCAGTTCCGGCCGCCGTCTTCATTCCAGTATTCCGTGTTGTTCTGCATGGCTTCGCGGTCTCCTTCCGGCCATGGTTTCAGGAAAACTGCACCCGGACAAGACGGGGGGGGATAATCCCCCTTGATCGGGCCAACAAGACGGCCGCCGAGGCTGATACGATCGACACGGTTCGGACGCTCTTCGAACGGCAGACCGGCGGATAACAAAGACACCGTGTTTCACGACGCCACGCAGCGCTGGTTCCAGGACAACTTCCGTGCGCCCACGGAGGTGCAGCGGCGCGGCTGGGAAAGCATCCGCCGCGGCCACCACTCGCTGCTGGTGGCACCCACCGGCAGCGGCAAGACGCTGGCCGCCTTTCTCGCCGGGATCGACGCGCTGGGCAAGCTGCCGGCAGATGCCCTGCCCGGCGTGCGCGTGCTGTACATCTCGCCGCTCAAGGCGCTGGTCTACGATATCGAGCGCAACCTGCGCGCACCGCTGGTCGGCATCACGCGCGTGGCGGACAAACTCGGCACGAGTTTTCGCCCGGTGACCGTGGGCGTGCGCACCGGCGACACGCCGCAGCGGGAACGCCGGCGCATGGCGCGCGACCCGGCGGACATCCTGGTCACCACGCCGGAATCCCTGTTCCTGATACTCGGTTCGAAGGCCGCCGCAACTTTACGCACCGTGCATACGGTGATCGTGGATGAGATCCACGCACTGGCGCCCACCAAGCGCGGTGCGCACCTGGCCTTGTCGCTGGAACGTCTCGCTGAGCTGACGGATACAGAACCGCAGCGCATCGGGCTGTCCGCCACCGTGCGCCCGCTGGATGCAGTGGCCCGTTTTCTCGGCGGCATGCGTGAAGTGAACACCGTGGATGCATCGACGGCGCCTGCCATAGATCTCACGGTCACCGTAACGGTGCCCGACATGCAGCAACCGACGCCCGCGGTGCAAGCGCAGCGGCCAGGCGTCTCGATAACCGATGCACCGCTATCGCACGAAGTCGGTACGCCGCAGGCCGAGCGCGGCATCTGGCCGGCCATCTATCCGGAACTGCTGGCGCGCATTTACGAGAACCGTGCCACGATCATCTTCGTCAACAGCCGAGGTTTGTGCGAGCGGCTGGCTACCAAGCTGAACGAGTTGGCGGACGAGCCGCTGGTGCGCGCGCATCACGGCAGCGTGTCCCACGAAAAACGCGCGGAGATCGAAGAGAGCCTGAAGGCCGGCACGCTGCGCGGCATCGTCGCCACGAGTTCCCTGGAACTCGGCATCGACATGGGCGCGGTGGACGAGGTGCTGCTGGTGGAATCGCCGGGTTCCGTGGCCCGGGGGCTGCAGCGGGTGGGCCGGGCCGGGCACCAGGTGGGGGCCGTCAGCGGCGGGCGGATCTTCCCGAAATTTCGCGGCGACCTGCTGGAATGCGCGGTGGTGGCCAGCCGCATGCTGGAGGGCGAGCTGGAGTCCATCGCGGTCCCGACCAACCCGCTGGACGTGCTGGCCCAGCAAATTGTCGCGATCTGCGTCGAAAAACCGATCAAAATTGCCGATATCGAACGCATCGTGCAGAAAGCCGATCCGTACCGGCAACTCGGCCGCAGCGCGCTGGAAGCCGTACTCGACATGCTGAGCGGGCGCTACCCGTCGTCAGATTTCGCTGACCTGAAGCCGCTGCTGGCCTGGGACCGCAGCGCAGACGAGGTGTCGGCCCGCCGGGGCGCAGCCATGGTCACACGCCTGAACGCCGGCACGATCCCGGACCGCGGCAACTACGCGGTGCACCTCGGCGAAGACGGCCCGCGCGTCGGTGAACTCGACGAAGAGATGGTCTTTGAGTCGCGGCCGGGTGACCTGATCATGCTGGGCGCGAGCACGTGGCGGGTGGAGAGCATCACGCGCGACCGGGTCATCGTGTCGGCGGCGCCCGGCGAACCCGGCCGCCTGCCCTTCTGGCACGGTGACGGCCCGGGCCGGCCGCTGGAACTCGGCCAGGCCATCGGCGCTTTCGTGCATCGAGTGGGGCGCATGGGGCAGGCGCGCGCCGCCGCGTGGCTCCAGGCCAATACGCCGCTGGACGAATTCGCCGCGCAGAACCTCGCCGCCTACATCGCGCAGCAGAAAGAGCACACCGGCACCTTGCCCACGGACCGCTCGATTACCGTGGAGCGATTCCGCGACGAACTGGGCGACTGGCGCGTGTGCATCCTGACGCCCTTCGGCGCGCGCATCCACGCACCATGGGCCATCGCGCTGCAACAGAGCCTGGGCGAACAGAACGGCTTCGAAATCCAGGTGATGTACACGGACGACGGCATCGTGCTGCGCTTCGCGGATGTGGAGGAACTGCCGCCGCTGGACACCTTGTTGCCCGACCCGGACGACGTGGAAGAACTGGTCACCGCGCAGCTGGCCGGCACTGCGCTGTTCGCCGGCCT
>CAZTIB010000047.1:0-9461 GCA_964613615.1 uncultured Chromatiaceae bacterium | reverse complement strand
GCAGCTCGTCCGCGTCCTCGCCCCCTTGTGCACCCGGGAAAATCAGCAACACCTCGCGTATCCGTGTCAGCCGTGCGGCCGGCGTGGCCTTGACGCGCAGAAACTCGGCGCCACTCTCAGCGGCCACTTCGCTGACCACGGCCACGGGATAGCCGGCCGGAAAAGTGCCGCCGAGGCCGGAAGTCACCAGCAGGTCGTCGGTTTGAATGTCGGTATTGCGCGGCAGGAAGGGCAAGGACAGGCGGTCGAGCTGGCCGGTGCCGACGGCGATGGTGCGCTGGCGTGTCCTCAGGATCTCCACCGGCACGGCGTGATCGATGTCGGTTACGAGGATCGCTTCGGCCGAGAACACCTGGTCCCGGGTCAGCTGGCCGACCACACCGTCAGCGTCGATCAGCGCCTGGCCGACGAACGCGCCGTCGCGGCTGCCCTTGTTCACGACCACCCGGTGCCGGAACGGGTTCATGTCCACCGACATGATTTCGGCGATCAGTACCCGGTCGCCCACCTTGGCGGTTGAATCGAGCAGCCCCCGCAGCCGCGCGTTTTCCGCTTCCAGGGCGGCCAGACGTTGCAAGCGCGCGCTCTGCTCTAGCCGCGTCTTCTGCAGCAGTTCGTTTTCTGTCATCAGCTGCGAGCGGGTGGCCGCGCTGTCGCCAAGCCAGCGGCCGAACGCAGCCGGCGCGTCGATCATCACCTGCAGGGGGTAAGCGCTGGCGGCGAGGACTCGCCGGATGTCCTGCATCAGGCTCACCCGGCTGTCGGCGATCATCAGCGCGATGGACAGTACGCAAACGACGATCAGCCGGAGGCCGTAGCCCGGATCGCGGAACCCTCTCTGGTCGTTTTCAGGTGTGCCGAGGGCCATGCATCAAGCGCCTTTGGGGCCTCACCGCCGCGGGGCCCGGCTGCCGGTGATGCAGGCCGTTCGCGGTCAGGGCTCAGTCGAGGCCGAACACCGATGGCCCATGCTCGTCCATGAGTTCGAGCACCCGGCCGCCGCCCCTGGCAACACAGGTCAGCGGGTCATCCGCTACCACGACGGGCAGGCCCGTCTCTTCCATCAGCAGTTTATCGAGGTCGCGCAGCAACGCGCCCCCGCCGGTGAGCACGATACCGCGTTCTGCCACGTCCGCGCCGAGTTCCGGCGGGGTCTGCTCCAGCGCGCCTTTGACCGCGCCGACTATGCCCTGCAGCGGCTCCTGCAGGGCTTCAAGAATCTCGTTGCTGTTCAGGCTGAAACTGCGCGGCACGCCCTCGGACAGGTTGCGGCCCTTGACCGACATCTCCTTGACCTCTTCCCCGGGGTAGGCCGAACCGATCTCGTGCTTGATTCTCTCCGCCGTCGCTTCGCCGATCAGGATGCCGTAATTCCGCCGCACGTAGTTGATGATGGCCTCGTCGAAGCGGTCCCCGCCCACACGCACGGAGGCTGCGTAGACGATGCCGTTCAGGGAAATCACCGCAACTTCGGAAGTACCGCCGCCGATGTCCAGGACCATGGAGCCGCGCGCTTCGTGCACCGGCATGCCCGCGCCGATGGCCGCCGCCATGGGTTCTTCGATCAGAAATACCTTGCGCGCGCCGGCGCCCTCGGCCGATTCGCGGATGGCGCGGCGTTCCACCTGGGTGGAGCCATAGGGCACGCAGATCAGCACCCGGGGGCTGGGCCGGAAGTAGCGGCCGGGGTGAGCCTTGCGGATGAAGTGCTGGAGCATCTTCTCCGTCACCGTGAAATCGGCGATCACGCCGTCTTTCAGCGGCCGGATTGCGGTGATGTGGCCGGGCGTGCGGCCCAGCATGCTCTTGGCCTCGGCGCCCACGGCCTCGACGCTCTTGCCGCCGCGCCCCGGTTCTTCCCGAATCGCGACCACAGAGGGCTCGTCGAGGACGATTCCGGTGCCCCGAAGATAAATTAATGTGTTGGCAGTCCCCAGATCGATAGACAGATCGTTGGAGAAATACCCGAGAACCCTTTTGAGCATCCGCCCGCCGGTGTTGCGCGCACAAGCACCCGTGAAAACGCGGGCAACTGTAGCAACGGGGGGACATTTCGGCAACAGCGTGTATGATTGGCCGCCTTCCCAAGCGGCCCCAACGGACCAGAAGCCGTGTCTCTTTCCCGACAGGACGTGGAACACATCGCGCACCTCGCGCGGCTCCAGGTGAGCGACGACGAACTCGATGAGTACGTGGCCAAGCTGTCGCAGATCCTCGAACTGGTCGCGCAGCTGGGCGCCGTGGACACCGCCGGGGTCACGCCCATGGCTCACCCGCTGGAAATGGGCCAGCGCTTGCGGCCGGACGAGGCCACCGAGACAGACCGGCGCGAGCTGTACCAGGAAAACGCGCCGGACGTGGTGCACGGGTTGTATCGTGTCCCGAAGGTCATCGAGTAGCCGCGATGACCACCCCCCGTCCAACGCTGGTTGAACTGGCGCAGCAGCTCGAAGCCGGCGAAGTCAGCAGCCGCGAGCTGACCGTCGCCGCGCTGGCGCGCATTCAGGCCGGCGGCGACGGCCTGAATGCGTTTATTAATGTGTGTCCCGACAGCGCCCTGGCCGCGGCCGACGCTGCCGATGCCTGCCGGGCGCGCGGCGATGCCGGCCCGCTCACCGGCGTGCCCTTCGCCCACAAGGACATTTTCTGCACGCGAGGCGTGACGACGACCTGCGGGTCCCGAATGCTCGAGAACTTCGTACCGCCCTACGACGCCACCGTGGTGGCGCGGCTGCACGATGCCGGTCTGGTCACGGTGGGTAAGACCAACATGGACGAGTTCGCGATGGGCTCGTCCAACGAGACCAGCTATTTTGGCGCGGTGCGCAACCCGTGGGATACGGAGCGCACGCCCGGCGGGTCTTCCGGAGGCTCTGCGGCAGCGGTGGCCGCGGGCCTGGTGCCAGCTGCTACCGGCACCGATACCGGCGGTTCGATTCGCCAGCCGGCCGCGCTGACGGGAATCACCGGCCTGAAGCCGACCTATGGCCGGGTGTCACGCTTCGGCATGATTGCCTTCGCGTCGAGCCTGGACCAGGCTGGCGTGCTCGCGCTGTCCGCAGCAGACGCAGCGCTGGTGCTGCAGGTCATGGCGGGCTTCGATCCTCATGATTCCACCAGCGCCGACGCAGCGGTCCCGGACTACACGGCCGGGTTGAACGACGACTTGAAGGGCAAGCGCATTGGTGTGCCCAGCGAATTCTTCGACGCGGGGCTGGACTCCGGCTGCGAGCAGGCAATTCGCGCCGCGCTGTCTGAGCTCGAGCAACTGGGCGCGAGCATTGTTGAAGTCTCGTTGCCGCACCTGGGGCTGTCGGTACCCACTTACTACATTGTCGCGCCCGCTGAGGCTTCGTCGAACCTGTCGCGCTTCGACGGGGTGCGTTTCGGCCACCGCGCCGACGGGGCCGAAACGCTGGAAGAACTCTACAAAAAGACTCGGCAGGAGGGATTTGGCGCGGAGGTGAAACGCCGCATCATGACCGGCACCTACGTGCTGTCCGCCGGCTACTACGATGCCTACTACCTGAAGGCCCAGCAGACACGCCAGTTGATTGCCGACGACTTCCGCAAGGCTTTCGAGACCGTGGACCTGATTGCCGGGCCGACCACGCCCACGCCCGCGTTCCGGCTTGGTGAAAAAACCGGCGACCCGGTACAGATGTACCTGAACGATATCTACACCATCGGCGTAAATCTCGCCGGCCTGCCGGGCATTTCGGTGCCCTGTGGCTTTGCCGCCGGTCTGCCGGTGGGCCTGCAACTCATCGGCCCCCAGTTCGGTGAATCGGTGGTGCTGAACTTGGCGCACCAGTACCAGCAAGCGACGGACTGGCATCGGCAGGTGCCGGGGGCGGGGCAATGAGCTGGGAAACGGTAATCGGCCTGGAGATCCACGCCCAGCTGGCCACGCGCAGCAAGATTTTCTCCGCGTCGCCCACGGCCTACGGCGCGGAACCCAATACGCAGGCCAACCTGGTCGATCTTGGCTACCCGGGCGTGCTGCCGGTGCTGAACGCCGACGCCGTGCGCCTGGCCGTGAAGTTTGGCCTGGCCATTGGCGCCCGGATAGCAACCCGCTCGGTCTTTGCACGGAAAAATTACTTCTACCCGGATTTGCCGAAGGGCTACCAGATCAGCCAGTACGAATTGCCCATCGTGGAGGCCGGCAGCCTGCAGATACGCTTGCCGGACGGCACCGGGAAAGTCGTGGGCATTACGCGTGCCCATCTCGAGGAAGATGCGGGCAAGTCGCTGCACGAGAACCTGCAGGACGCCACGGGCATCGACCTGAACCGCGCCGGCACGCCGCTGCTCGAAATCGTGTCCGAGCCCGACATGCGTTCGCCGCAGGAAGCCGTCACCTACATGCGGGCGATACACCAGCTGGTGCGTTATCTTGGGATTTGCGACGGCAACATGCAGGAAGGTTCTTTCCGTTGCGACGCGAACGTGTCGGTGCGCCCGCTGGGCCAGGCGGAACTCGGCACGCGGGCGGAACTAAAAAACCTGAATTCCTTCCGCTTCATTGAGAAGGCCATCGAGTTCGAGGTAGAGCGGCAGATTGAACTCCTCGAAAGCGGCGGCAAAGTCGCGCAGGAAACGCGCCTGTATGACGCGGACCGCGATGAGACCAGGCCGATGCGCACTAAGGAAGAGGCCAACGACTACCGCTACTTCCCTGATCCCGACCTGTTGCCCGTAGTGCTGGACGAGGCCTTCATTGCGGAAGTGCATGATGAACTCCCGGAGCTGCCGGCAGCAAAGCGCGCGCGCTTTCTCAGCGATTACGGTTTGCGCGACGATGATGTGGAGATCCTGGTTTCCAGCCGCGCGCTTGCCGATTATTTCGAAGCCGTGGCGGGCACGCTCAAGGATGACGTCAAATTGGCCGCCAACTGGGTTGTGGGTGAGCTATCCGGAGCCCTGAACCGGGACGGCATCGACATCGATGCCAGCCGCGTGGCGCCTCACGCGCTGGGCGAACTGTTGCTGCGAATCAAGGACGGCACCATTTCCGGCAAGCTGGCCAAAGACGTGTTCGAAGCCATGTGGGCGGGCGAGGGCAGCGCCGATGAGATTATCGACAGCAAGGGCCTGCAGCAGATCACCGATACCGGCGCGATCGAGAAGATTGTCGACGAAGTGCTGGCGGCAAATGCCGGGCAGGTTCAGCAGTACAAGGACGGTAATCAGAAAGTGCTGGGCTTCTTTGTCGGCCAGGTAATGAAGGCCAGCCAGGGCAAGGCCAACCCGCAGCAGGTCAACCAGATCCTGCGCAACAAACTAGGGTAGGAGCGGCTTTAGTCGCGATAACGGTCCTCGCGACTTCAAATTGGCGCCTTACGCCGATGCATCTAATGGGGACGTCCCGCCCAGACTCTCAGCCGTGTAGACGCCGCAATCCGCGTGAAGTCTCCGTCGGTCGTTAGAAGCGTCAATTCGTTACGCAAGGCAGCGGCCTGAATATGATCATCGCGTTCCGGTGCCAGCATCGGCAGGGCATGGAAGCGTTCGATGATGGCATCGCAGGCCTGCCAGAATCCTGGGATGCAGCTGGTCGGGTGCAATCGTACATTTGCAAGATCGCGAACAATAGGCGCCGTTTATTGCTATTTCGCGGTGATATTGTGCTTTTTCGGACCCAAAGGACGCCGCTAAACTAGTGTGAGACCAATGCTGGAAAAAATATAAAGATTTCTTTATATTTCTACGATGCCCTTGGAACTCAGTGTGAACCGCCTTAGAGCCGCCGCGGAACCGACCCGCCTGCGGCTATTGCTGCTGCTTACCCGCGGCGAGGCCACGGTGGGGGAATTGCAGGCGATCCTGGCGCAGAGCCAGCCGCGTGTGTCGCGCCACCTGCGCCTGCTGGCCGAGGCCGATCTCGTCGAACGATTCCGCGACGGGCAGTCCATCTACTACCGCCTGGCCCGCGCGCCTTTCGCGCACAACATTGCAGCCCTGCTGGAAGAAGAAATCGGCCAGGACGATGCGCAGCTGCAGGCAGATGCTGAAGCACTGGAGCGGATACTGCACGCGCGCCGTCGCGCGGCCTTCAGTGGCCCGGAACGTTTTGCCGCGGCCCATGCCGGCGCACGCCCCGCGGCCGCTGATGTCGAAGCTGCGCTGCAAGAACTGTTGGGTGCGTTCGACTTTCGCGACGTGCTCGACGTGGGCTGCGGCGGTGGCGCGTTGTTGCCGTGGCTAAGCGCCCGTGCAGGCAGCGTCACCGGTGCGGATAACGCCCGGCGGATGCGCCTGCTGGCCCGCGCCCGCACCCAGTCTGACGGGCTCAGCAATTGCACCGTACGCGCCGCCGATCTGCACGCATTGCCCTTCGCCGATCAGAGTTTTGATCTCGTCGTACTGGATGAAGTCCTTGGCTCGAGCGTCGATCTTCCCGCTGCGTTGACTGAGGCCGTTCGCATGCTGCGTCCGGATGCCAGGCTGGTGATTCTCGATCGCGTACAGCCGGCTGCGCGCCAACTGTCCGCTGAGCAAACGGGCCTGGTCGAGAACCAGCTGAATGCTGCGCTAGCGGTCGCGGGTATGCGTGTGACCGGCCGCGGCTGGTTGCCTGGCCGGGCGCCCGACTACGCTGCCGTTGCCGCCGTGCCGGTGGCTGCCGCATTGAGGACGGGCACCAATGGCTGAGCATCTGGCACCCCGCGTTTCTTTTGAGTTCTTTCCGCCGAAATCACCGGCGATGGAAGAGAAGTTGTGGCAATCGGTCAAGCGGCTGGAACCGTTGGCGCCGTCCTTCGTGTCGGTAACCTACGGCGCCGACGGCTCCACCCGCGATCGCACGCACAACATCGTCAGCAGGGTCAGCCAGGAGACGCACCTGGCCGGTGCGCCACACCTCACCTGCGTGGGCGCATCCAAAGCCGAAGTGCAGGCCATTGCACAACAGTATTGGCAAGAGGGCATCCGACACATCGTCGCGTTGCGAGGCGATCCGCCGCAGGGCGCGGAGCACTTCGAGCCACATCCCGACGGCTACCATTACGCCGCTGAGCTGGTAGCAGGCCTGCGTGACGTGGCGGACTTCGAGATTTCCGTGGCGGCTTACCCGGAGGTTCACCCGGAAGCCCCTGATGCCGGTTTTGATGTCGACAATCTAAAGCGCAAGCTAGATGCCGGTGCGACCCGGGCCATCAGCCAGTTCTTCTTCGACCCGGCCTGTTTCCTGCGCTTTCGCGATCGTTGCGTGGCCGCCGGCATCACGGCACCCATCGTTCCCGGCGTGCTGCCCATCAACAAGTTCTCGCAGATGTTGCGCTTTGCCGGGATGTGCGGCGCGTCCGTTCCCAACTGGTTGCATGAGCGCTTTGCCGGGCTTGATGAAGATGACGAGACGCGCCGGTTGATCGCGGCCAACACCGCCATCGAAATGGTCACCACCTTGCAGCGTGAAGGCGTCGAAGACTTTCACTTTTATACGTTGAACCGGGCCGAGCTGACCTACGCCATCTGCTATGCGCTGGGCCTGCGCCCGCAAGCATCTGCAGCGTGAGCGGGCGGGCCGAACGCTTCGCCGCCCTCGAGGCGCTGCTTGCCGAACGCATCGTCATCCTGGACGGCGCCATGGGCACGATGGTGCAGGGCTACCAGCTCGAAGAGGTGGATTACCGCGGCGATCAGTTTCGCGACTGGCCGTCTGATCTGAAGGGCAACCACGACCTGCTGACCCTGACCCGGGCCGATGTGATTCGCGAGATTCATGGCGCGTTCTTCGACGCCGGCGCCGACATCATCGAGACCAACAGCTTCAATTCCACCGCACCGGCCCTCGCCGACTACGGGCTCGAAGATCACGTGCGGGAACTGAACCTCGCCGCAGCCCGCGTGGCGCGCGAGGTGGCCGACGACTACACGGCGCGAACCGGTCAGCCGCGTTTCGTGGCCGGCGTGCTGGGCCCGACCAATCGCACCGCGTCGATCTCGCCGGACGTGAACGATCCGGGTATGCGCAACATCAGCTTCGATGAGCTGGTGGCCACCTACGGCGAAGCGGCGCGCGCGCTGGTCGACGGTGGGGCCGATTTCATCCTGGTCGAAACCGTCTTCGACACGCTGAATGCGAAGGCGGCGCTGTACGCCATCGATGTGCTGGCTGAAGAGCTGGGCGAGCCGGTGCCGGTCATGATCTCAGGCACCATCACCGATGCGTCCGGGCGCACGCTGTCGGGCCAGACCACGGAGGCGCTTTGGAACTCGGTTCGTCATGCCCGCCCGTTCCTGGTGGGGCTGAACTGCGCGCTGGGCGCAGAAGACCTGCGACCGTACCTGCGCGAATTGTCGCGGGTGGCGGATACGCAGGTCAGCGTGCATCCGAATGCCGGGCTGCCAAACGAGTTCGGTGAGTACGACGATACGCCTTCTCACATGGCCGGCGTGCTCGGTGACTTCGCCAAAGAGGGCCTGGTGAATGTGGTCGGTGGCTGTTGTGGCACGACGCCGGCGCACCTTCGCGCCATCGCCGAGGCGGTAAGCGCACACGCGCCGCGCCGGCCCGCTGAACCAGGTCCCGCCCTGCGGCTCAGCGGGCTCGAACCGATGAATGTCGACGAGAACTCACTGTTCGTGAACGTCGGCGAGCGGACCAACGTGGCGGGCTCGGCGAAGTTCCGTCGCCTGATCGTCGATGAAGACTACAACGCAGCGCTGCAGGTGGCCCGCCAGCAGGTCGAGAGCGGTGCGCAGATTATCGACGTGAACATGGATGAGGGCATGCTCGATTCCGTGGCCGCGATGGACCGGTTCCTGAAACTGGTCGCCGGAGAGCCGGACATCTCCCGTGTGCCGGTGATGGTGGACTCGTCCCGCTGGGAGGTCATCGAGACCGGGCTGAAGAACCTGCAGGGCAAGTCGGTCGTGAATTCCATCAGCCTGAAAGAGGGCGAAGCGCCGTTCCTGGAGCAGGCTCGCCTGGTTCGCCGCTACGGTGCCGCATGCGTGGTCATGGCCTTCGACGAACAGGGCCAGGCCGACACGGTAGAGCGGCGCCTGGCCATTTGCGAACGCTCGTACCGGCTGCTGACCGAAGAGGTGGGAATTGCGCCGGAAGACATCATCTTCGACCCGAACATCTTTGCCGTGGCCACGGGTATCGAGGAGCACAACGATTACGGCCGCACGTTCATCGAGGCCACCGGTCGGATCAAGGCAACGCTGCCCCATGCGAGGGTCAGCGGCGGCGTCAGCAACGTGTCGTTCTCCTTTCGCGGCAACAATCCTGTGCGCGAGGCCATGCATTCGGTGTTCCTGTACCACGCCATTCGAGGCGGGTTGGACATGGGCATCGTGAACGCCGGGCAGCTGGCGATCTACGAAGACATCCCGGTGGAACTGCGCGACGCGGCAGAGGACGTGATCCTGAACCGTCGTGACGACGCCACGGATCGGCTGCTGGAAATGGCCGGCCGCTACCGGGACGAGGGCGGCGAGGCGGCGGA
>CAZTIB010000046.1:0-5581 GCA_964613615.1 uncultured Chromatiaceae bacterium | reverse complement strand
GGGCCCCGATGGGGCCCTTTATATATGGCGGAGAGGGCGTGTGGACGAGCACACCGGTTCGACAAATTCGCGGCGCGAATTTGGACGCGCGCAGCGCGCCTTATTGATCTTCATCCTCTCCCTGCGCCTGTTGCACAAACGCTGCCAGGTCGCGGTTAAATTGTTCTGGCCGTTCCGCAAAAGGCGAATGTCCGGCGCCGGCATATACCGTCACAGATGCCCGAGGCAGAACGGCGGCCGCCTGTTCCATGGTAGTCGGCGCAACGATCTGGTCCAGGGCGCCACCGGCCAGACGCACCGGGAGATCCAGGCGCGCAGCGAGGTCGGAATTGTCACCCATTGCCGCGCCGATGGCCCGCTTGGCGTAAGGAGGCATCATCAGGTACGCGGCGAGCGTTTGTTCAACCCAGTCCGCCGGCATTGGCTCGGCGGTCAGGTGGCTAACCGCCCGATGCGCCGCGCGCAGGTTAGCGCGGATATCATCCGCCAGCATGTCGCTCACCCACGCCGGGTCCATTGGCACGGCCGGTGGCGGTTGCAAAACCAGTTGACCGACGCCGCCGACCAGCTGCAGGCCCGCCAGCTGGCCAGTCCCGTAGTGACGAATGTAGTGCATCGCGACCAGGCCGCCGAAGGACCACGCCACCAGCACCGGCCTGTCCAGCCCGGTCGCCGCCAGCACCGCGGCTACATCGCCGGCCCAGGTCTCGCTGCTGTAGTCTTCCGCCCGCCAGGGCTTGGCGGAATTGCCATGCCCACGAAGATCAACGGCCACGAGTTGGAAGGCCTGTTGCAGTTGTGGGTCGTTCAGCTGGGCCTGCCAGCTCAGTGCCGACTGGGAAAAGCCGTGCAGCAACAGGATGCCCGGACCGCTGTCGAGCCCCGCCTGCACGACGTTCAGCGGCGCACCCGCGCTGCCGCTGACGGTACTCCAGCGCAGGGCGTCTTCGGCGTGGAGAGGACTGACTATAGCCATAAGCAACAGTATCCAACGGTTCATCAAGTCTAGCGCTCCGCCGCGGCGAACGGGGTCCGACACAAAGCTGTGGCCACCCGTGCCCATGCCAATTTCCAGGCGATTGCCACGGCGGGTAGACTGACCTATGCGAAAGCCCGCAGCAATCGGGCGATGAACGCACCGATTTGTGCCCCCATTGCCGACGAGAATATCTATGAAGTGGTTGCTGTTTGCCCTGCTCATCCTGGCCATCGTCGCAGCCTTGGCGTTCTGGGTCCTGGACTCCGGGCGCCTGGACCTGCCGCTGGCCGAACTGGAAAAACGCTACGCCACGCCCGACTCGCGCTTCGCGGACATCGACGGTGTGCGGGTCCATTACATGGATCAGGGCGACGGGCCCGCGGTTCTGCTGCTGCACGCGTCGTTCATGAACCTGCGCACCTGGGACTCCATGGCCCGCAGCCTTGAGGACAGCTTCCGCGTCATCCGCCCGGATCTGCTGATTTCCGGGCTCACGGGACCGGAGCCCAACGACAACTATTCCTTCGACCGCAACCTGGACCTGGTCGATGGCCTGATGAACCAGCTGGGTATCGAGCGATTCGCCATCGTGGCCACCTCGTCCGGCGGGATCGTCGGCTTCAACTACGCGGCCAGGCAACCCGATCGGGTGAGCCGGCTGGTGTTGATCAACTCCGCCGGTATGCCTCGCACGCGCGCCACGGACCCCAATCGGGCCCGGCGACAGGGTGGCATCGGTCGCTGGATTGCTGACCGCTACCAGACGCCGGAAAAAGTCCGCTCGCTGCTGGCGCTGAACTTTGTCCCGCCCAATCAGCCGCCGGACTGGCTGGTGGCCATGAACTTCGACATGTGGCGACGCGCCGGCCGCCGCCGGGAAGCGGCGCTGCAGATGCAGGGCTTCCGCACCGGTGACCCAAAGGCGGTGCTGGCCGAAATCACCGCGCCGACGCTGATCCTGTGGGGCCTGGATAACGCTACGGTCATGCACCTCGAGGCCGACGTCTTTCAGCACTGGCTGGTGAACGCGCCGACCCGGCTGCAGAAATATCCGGGGGTTGGCCACTACCTGTACCTGGAAACACCCGCCGTCGTCGAAGCTGACATCAAGCGCTTCCTGACAGGCGAGCTCGACGATCAGCTGTGGGAAGTCAGGCAGGTTCCCTACGCGAGGGGTGAGGCGTCCGCTGAGCCCGGGTCGGTCGCTGACTGAATCTGGGTCACGCCGGTTGCCGTCGCCGGTATCGCCTGGTTCGCATCAACGCGCCGGCATCTCGGCGAACTGTTGCTGCCAGTCGGCTGCCGCCTGTGTGTCGCCGTTGTAGACCGAGAACACGCGGTTCGCGGCTTCCGGTAATGCCGCGGCGGCGATAACAACGGAAGCCAGGTCCCCACTCTTGATCATTTGCCCGCGCTGGTAGTCCGGGCGAGGTTCCAGGCGGATAGCTTGCTGGCCGCCTGGCTCGAATTCGATGGCGGTTGGGCCCACGATCACGTACTCCAGCCCCGATTCCATCACCGCCTGTTCGCCCTTGGCTTTCCAGATCAACATGTTGCCGACCCAGTTCAGAATGTGATCCTCCTTGCCGGAGACCGATGAAGTGATGAGCACGACGCGTTTGGCACCGGCCGCCTTCGCCGCGTTCGCGAGGTTGAGAACGCCCTCGTAGTCGACTTTCTCGGGGCGGTTCCCGCCGAAGGGCATAGCTGTGGCCACGGCGGAAATCACCACGTCCACGTCTTTCATCACCGCCGGTAAAGAGGCCGGATCGGTGACGTCAGCCTCGACCCATTCGTACTTGTCACCAAATTTCTTGCGCGCCTTGGCAGCGTCGCGACTCATGGCCCGCGGCCGGATCCCCAATTCGCCCAGTTGTTCCAGCACCGCGCTCCCGTTGTTGCCGGTGGCACCCGCCAACAGGATCGTCTGCCCGCGGAGCACCTCCAATGCTTCCTGACCCACCACTTCACTGACCTCCATGGCCTGGACCATGCTCGTGAACAAAAAAACTGCCGTCGCTAAACATCTGCCGAGCATCGTCTGTTTGCCTCTGCTATCTATCACGGGAACAAAATCTTCCGGAATCCGCTATCGCGCCGACCCAGGGCACCCTGCGTTCGCATCCCGGTGACGCTGATGCGACACGCTGTGTCGTCCGTTGCCATCTTCAGTCGATGAACAGTTTCCACAGATACAGGCGCGACGGATCATAGGCCGTATACGTTTTGCCAATAGTGGTCGGATCGCCCAGCGCTGCAATGGTCAGTTGGGCGAGGTCTGCGCGGCCCATGTAGCTGAAGGCTGCAGCATCCTCTGTCAGCTTCGCCGTTCCGGTTGCCGCGAGGTTGCGAGGGCCCAGGCCGCCTGGACGAATGATCGTGTAGGCGAGGCCGCTGTCGCGCAGGTAATCCTCCGCCTGCGTCTTCAGCGGAATCACTTCGTTGTGACCGCGGCGCGCCGGCAACGGGACCGCGTCGGCCGAGTCGCCGGCCCCGATCACGGTGACCAGTACAAAGCGCGCAATGCCCGCTGCACGCGCGGCGTCCATCAGGCTGCGGTTGCCAACAAAATCCGGCCGCTTGCTGGGGTCCATTTTGGTCTGGCCCTTGATGAGCGCCTGCAAGGGGTTCTGGCGTTTCGGCAGGTCGCTCGCCGAGGTGCCTAGTGTCGATACGAGCGCTGCGTAGCGGTCCGGCGATACGGCGTCGCGCACCTGTTCTGGGATGAGGGCGTCCATGACCACGGTCTCGACCCCGAGGGCATCCAGCGCATCGGTATTGGACGTGGGGCGCACGGTCACCACGACTTCTTCGCCAAGCGCCTTGAGTTGCCTGACGATCTCCAGCCCGGTGCCCCGGGTGCCGCCAACGACCAGGATCTTGCCACCGGCCGGCCGATATTCGGCGGGCGCCACGAAACTTTCCGGGGTATGGAAGATGCCGCTCATCAGGAAGAGGTAGCCCGCGAAAGCGAGCAGACCCGCTGCGGCAAGGTAGCCCACGGCTTTAAAGACTGATTTCAGTACACCCATGATTGCTGCTCTCTTTGCGAGGGTGGAACTCTTGATCCTGCTTGACAGCGGGCTCGTTCAGGGTTTGACGAAGCGCATGACCGCACGGTCGGTCTTACCGCGAACGTTCGGCGCCATTGCAATCACGCCGAAATCATCGTCCGGATTGCGCAGCACGTCGGTTTCGCCGTCGTAGCGGAAACCGACGGCCTCAAAGTCGGCCTTGATCAACTCCGGGTCGACGCGATGCAGGGCCCGCACTTGCTCAGCCGGCATGCCGGCTGTCGCGACATGGTCCGCAACGATGACTCGTCCGCCCGGGTTTACCGACTCGAACAGCGTTTTCAGCATTCGCGGCCTGTCGATGCGCGTCCAGCCGCGCTCGCCGTCGAGGTAGTAGACATCGTGGTAACTCAGCATGAACAGCACGACATCAAAGGCGTCGGGCGGCAGTTGAAGTTCATTGTTTTCGCTCGTCAGCTGCTCGACGTTCGCAAGCCTGCCATCTGCGTAGCGGCTCGCAATAGCCTTGCTCGCGGCCATGCTGTAGCCGGTATTGTTGTAGGCGACGACACGGCCTTGCGAGCCCACCACATACGCCAGAAGTTCCGTGTAGTAACCCCCGCCGGCAAACATGTCCAGCACGCTCATCCCGGGGCCTACACGCGCGAATTCCAGCACCGCTTGCGGGTTGCGACCGCCGTCGCGGGCGATATCACCGGCAGGGCGGCGGGGATCTGCAATGGCGGCTGCGATGGCGTCGGCGTCCGCCGCAGCGCCAAGGTCGGTAACTGAACCGTTGCTGGCACAACCCGTGGCCCCCAGCAGTACGGCGGTGCAGAGGGAGAGGGCGCGTCGGATCTCCATGGATGAACTCCGGTGTTGGCGAGACGCCCATGATAGGGAGGTATTGCACACGTTTGCAACAATGGCGGATAATCTTTCGACCATGGTCGTCCTCGCCAGCGCCCCCATCTGGCCGGCCGGGATTACCGGGTGCCCGGGCCGGGATCCGGGGCTGCCTGACCGGTCAGTCTGCGGCCCACCTGGCTGCTACGGCGCCTGCAGTTAGGTATTATCAAGGCCGTGTTGCACACGTATTCATTGGCGTGATTCGAGGTCCGAAACCGGCATGAAGCGCCCGAGCTCGAACAAAGTGACGTCCCACGAGGTTGCGGCACGCGCAGGCGTATCGCGGTCCGCGGTGTCACGAACCTTCACGCAGGGCGCAAGCGTGTCCGCGAAGACCCGGGAGAAGGTCCTCAATGCGGCCGCTGAACTTGGCTATCGGCCCAATGCGCTGGCCCGCAGCCTGATTGTCCGCAGTACCCAGATGATCGGGCTGGTGATGGCGGAGTGGAAGAACCCGTTTTACACCCGGATGCTGCGCCAGTTCAGCGAACGCTTCCAGGCGGAGGGCTACCAGCTGCTGTTGCTGACCTCGAATACCGAGAGCGACGTCGATGACGCGGTTCGGCGGCTTTTGCAGTACCAGGTGGACGGGTTGCTGGTCGTGTCCGCCAAGCCTTCGGAGGCCCTGGCCCGGGAATGTGCCAACACGGGGACCCCGGTGGTGCTGGTGAACAGACTC
>CAZTIB010000045.1:0-18609 GCA_964613615.1 uncultured Chromatiaceae bacterium | reverse complement strand
GAATCTTTCCCCTCCTTCCGGTTTTGCAGTCAGTCGGTGAAAGATTCCCGGCGCGGCTGCCGCAGCCACAGCAACTGATTCCCTATATTTGAGCCGCCGCTGGGGAGAGAGGCAACAGGGAAGAGTGGCTGACTCAGCACTGGTGGTGGGCCGTTCAGGGGATCTTCCCCCTCCCTCCGGTTTTGTAGTCGGTCGGTGAAAGATCCCCTGAACGGCCATGGAACCTCGGTGCCCGTTCCCGGTGTCGGAGCATTGTGGCAGCTGTTAGAAAAGAGGGGCGAGCAGAAGAACGCCTGGCGGCCAATTTGGTCGCGGCTGAAGCCGCTCCTACCTGGGTTTCTTAGCTTGAATAGGTCTTCCCCCAGACCTGTAGGAGCGGCTTCAGCCGCGATTCTTTTTAGTGCTCAACTCCGCGAAAGAACTGCCTGGCAGCTTGTCGCAGCTTTCGGGGTACGCGAGTGCCCAGAGTTTGCTGATGTTTTCGCCCGATAGTGATGGGCGGTAGCGAACGTATTCGGGTTTGCCGACGAGCTGGCCGTTGTCATTGAAGTAGCCGCGGATGCTCCATAGGCCGAGTTGGGCATCGAGGTTGAAGCCGTAGCGGAGATCGCTCAGCTCGACCTGCGTGAGGCCGTCGCGTGACTCGCCGGTTGAGGTGCCCAGCAAGCCCGCGGAGAACCAGCTGAAGATTTCTCCCTCCCTGGTGTCCGCCAGGGTCTGGAAGCGCGCGTCCCATTCCCGGGGTGACCGCGCCCAGGTGATTGGGCAGGGCCGCCACAGCGACACGTAGCCAACGCGCACCTCGTCGTCACCGAAAGCCACGAGGCGTCGGTACGGGAGCTGCAGCATCGTTGGGAACGCGTGTACTTCGACATTCTCGATGCCCGCTGCTGCCAGCTGCCGGGCGGCTTCGTCTTCCGCACGGCCGTTCAGGTACAGGCCCGTGAACAGGTACGCGGTAGACAACACCAGCGCGGTGCCGGTGAACCAGCCGGCACGCTGCCTCAGGTCGGCACCCCAGCGTTTGCCGGAGGCGATGGCCGCCATGGCCAAACCGACGCCGAGAATCGCGGTGTACAGCGGGGCGACCACCGGCACGGCCGGCAGTGCGAAGCGATGCCGGGAAAACGGTGCGAGCAGCTGGGTGCCAAACTGCGTGAAATAGTCCAGCAGCGGGTGTGACAGCAACGCCATGACAAACAGACCGCTCCAGATCCAGGGTCCGGGCAGGCGCGTCGCGTCACCCTTCGACGCGCCTCGGCGCCGGTACCAGTACCACCAGCCGAACAGGGTGCCGACGACGGGCCCGAAGAACAGTGAGTGCGTGATGCCGCGGTGAGAAACCAGCCGGGCAAAAGGGCCCTGCATGCTGCCCCAGAAGGTGTCGACGTCCGGGCACATGCCCGCAACGGCGCCCAGACCCGCGGCGCGCATGCCGAGTTGACGGTGGAAGCAAAGGTGTCCAACTGCCGCACCCAGTGCAGCCTGGGAAATTGGATCCAAGTCAGCTCCTGGCCGGCGTTGCTAAGCCGGGATCAATCGGCTGCCGCGACGCCCGTCGGCGGCTGCAACCGCACCGGCCCGTTCAGCGCCGCAAGGAGCTTGTCGTCGCGACCGTAAATGTCTTTCGCGAAGCGGATGCTGCCATCGAGGTCGAGGCTGGCCGTCAGGTACAGGATCAGGACCGGTTCCCGCGGCTTCAGATTCACCCGCTGCGTTTTGCGCGAATCCAGCACAGCCTGCAAGTCAGCCTGGCTCCAGTTGTCGGGATCGCGCAGGAGCAATTCGGCCAGCTCGAGCGGCTTGTCGATGCGGATACAGCCGGAACTGAAGGCCCGCTCCGACCGGTCAAACAGACTGCGGCTGGGCGTATCGTGCATGAATACGAAGTGCTCGTTCGGGAAGATGAACTTGATCCGGCCCAACGCGTTGTTGGGCCCCGGCTCCTGGCGCAGCGTGTACGGCACGCCCCTGGAATACTGGCTCCAGTCGACGCTGAACGGGTCCACCTTGCGACCGTCACGATCGATCACGCTGATGTTCTTGTTGACGACGTAACTCGGGTCCTGCTTCAGGCGCGGCAGGATGTCTTTGCGCAGGATCGTCGGCGGCACCGTCCAGGTGGGGTTCAGTTCCAGGTACTGTATGTCGCCACGAAAAATCGGCGTCGCCCGGTAAGGCTTGCCGACCTGGGCACGCGCGCTCCAGACAATCTCGCGGTCACGTAGCAGGAACACACGGAAGTCAGGGATATTGACCGCCACAAAGTCGTTGGAAACATCCTGGTCGATCCAGCGCAAACGTTCCAGCGATAGTCGCAGCTGGTTGATGCGTGTTTGCACCGGCACGTTCAGCGCTTCAAAGGTCTTCGCACCGGCTATCCCGTCGGCATCCAGACCGTGACGGCCCTGGAATGCCTTGACCGCGGTCTCCAGGACCTCGTCGTAGCGGTCTGACTCGAGATTGGAGCCCGCGGGCAGATCGCCACTCACGGCCAGCCTGCGCCGCATCTCCACGACCCGGGCATCGACATCTCCAGGCCGCAGGGTGTCGCCGGGCGTGACCGCCGGCCAGCCGCCTTCCGCCTCGATCTGCAGGTGTCGCAAAAGCTGGTCCCTGAGGCCAACGTAGTAGTACGAGCGCGGGAAAAACCCGCGCACGATATCCAGGAGCGGTGCATCGGATGTTGCCGCGCTGATCACCGCAGAGGCTGGGTCGCGATCAGGCCAGAGCTCGCGGCGAAAATTCACGTTGGGGTCGAGGTCCGATGGATCGACCTTGCCGAAGCGCTGGTGAAAACCGATGCGAATCAGTGCATCGGTGGCGAGGATGTCCAGGTTCGCCCGGGTCAATGGATCGGGCTTCGCTTGTTGCGCGGCCAGCAGTTCCTTCAGCGTGTCGTAGTGATAATCGCGCGCCAGCAGCCCCTCAGCCGGTGCACCGATTGCAATCATGTCGATCAGCTGGCCGGTTCGTTGCGGGCTCCACAGTGGCCGAAAGCCATGCTGGGCGTAGATGTCCGCGATGAGCTGGCCGGAGACGATCTCCTGCCCGGCGCAGGTCAATTCGCCGGTGTACAGCAGCTCGTCGATGCGCCCCCGCAGCAGTTCGCTCACTTCGTCGGCAGCCAGCGGGGGCGCCAGGGCAAGCCAGGCGGCCACTAAAGCAAAGGTCATAAATCTGGTCATAATTCAACCTATCTCACAAAATGACTGTCGTTGAGGCAAAAAGACCGGAAAATCGGATCAGCGGCATTGTAAGGCTGGTGCGAAGTCTGTAAAAATCTCGCTACTCCAAGCCCTAAGCCGAGGTTCCTGAGTGAAGACTCGAGCCACCCGTCGTCAACTTCTGAAGTCCGCTGCCTGTCTGCTGCCTGCTGCAGCCGCCCCGGGCTGGGCCCTGGCGGCTCCCAATCAGACCCGGCATTTACGTTTTTCGCACACGCATACTAGCGAAAAACTGGACGTGGTCTACAACGAAGCCGGGGTCTACCTGCCCGATGCCCTCGACGAGATCAACGGGCTGTTGCGCGACTTCCGTAGCGGCGAAGTTCATCCCATAGATACCGGGCTGCTCGACATCCTGTTCGAGCTGCAAACGCAAACCGGCGGTGACGTCTACGAAATCATCTCCGGGTACCGGTCGCCGACCACCAACGATATGCTGCGCAAGACGGGCGGCGGCGGCGTGGCAAAGCGCAGCTACCACATGCGCGGCATGGCCTTGGACGTGCGGCTCCGAGGCGCCGATACGGCGCAGCTGCGCAAGGCTGCCCTGAACCTGCAGGCGGGCGGCGTCGGCTACTACCCCAAGTCTGATTTCGTACACCTGGACACGGGCCGCGTCCGCTTCTGGTAGGCCTGCCTGCTACCAGATCGTGCCGCCAATCCATTCACCGGCGGCCGGCACAAACAGCGACATCCTGACGCGCCCGTAAATCCCGGCCCGATAGTACGGGTCATTCACCAGCAGCTCCCTGGCGTCGGCTTCCGTGTCGGCCGCGTAAACGAACAGGCTGCCTGTGTGTTCCCCGTCTGCCGCCTTCGCCAGCGGACCCGCCACCAGCAGCCGCCCCAGGATGCCCTCGATATAGGCAAAGTGTGCATCCTTCTCCCGGCTCCGCAGGGCGGCGCTATCCACTGCAGGGTCATCTTCACAAATGGCAACGTATGGCATGTCAGGCTCCACGATTAGCTTGGCGCATCTTGCCTCCAGGCTTACCCCGGGGTGAAGGCCGCGATTGCTGTTAACAGGCTGGCGAGTGTGGTAGCGTTTTCAACGATTCTGCGCGGGGTGGACGCCCTAGCAACGTCCGTGGGAGAACTGACAATGCGCCTGATCCTGATTTCCATCCTTGCCTGCCTGCTTTTCCTGGAGCCCGCCATGGCCCAGGATTCGAGTGATCCGCTGGATACACGGATCTTCAAGAACGGCTGGTGGCTCGGGGGTGGTGCCAGCTGGTCTACTATCGATGCGAATGACATCAATCTGGACGATGACGACTTCGGCTTCAACGTCGGACTGGGCTACCAGTTCCTGAACTACTTCGGCGTTAACGCCCGCTATCGTGACCTGGGTGAGTTTTCCGACCAGATCAATCCGGGCACCGGAGACACCGATGTGCAAGTCGACGGCTGGAGCGCGGGCCTCACAGCCGGTTATCCAGTCACGCAGCGCATCGCGCCGGTGATCGGTCTCGGCTATTACGACTTCAAGTTCGATGGGAACAACGGCATCACGAACAATGACAGCCAGGGCATTTATGTCAGTGGTGGCGTTGCAACACAAATCGGCCGCATCGTCATCCAGCCCAACCTCATCTGGTACGACGTGGATGACTATGATCTGGCGACAGTAGAATTGAACTTGTTCTGGAAATTCGAAGCCGGCAACTAAGCAGCCCGCACCCGACAGCAAAAAGCGTCAATCTGCGGATTGGCGCTTTTTTTTGCCTGGCAATCGGGGACATTCTGCTTTTCTGTCTGCAGAAAAGCAGAATGTCCCCTTACTCCAACCAGAGATAGCGGCTGAGAGGCGGACCGCGCGGGCTGTCGATCCAGCCGTTGACCCGGGGACCAACCAGCCGCCTGCCCACGTAGTATGAAATCGGCACCACGGGGTGGGCCGCCATCAGCAGACGCTCGGCGTCTGCTAAAAGCGCCAGCCGCTCTGCGCGGTCCGTCTCTGTGTTGGAGGCCGCCATCAACCGGTCAAACTCAGGATCCTTCCAACCGGGCCAGTTGTTGGGGTTATCGCTGAGGAACAACTGCAACATCGCGTAGGGGTCATCGAAGGCCGCCACGTAGAACCAGCGGGCTACCCCGAAATCGCGCGTGCGCACCATGCGGTTCAGCATCCGGAATTCGACGTCCGTGATCGCGCTCCGCACGCCCACCGCCTGCCACATGGCGGCGATGGCCACCATGATTTTGCGGTTCTCCTCGTTCGTGTCGTAGGCCAGGGTCACCTGCAGCACCTTGCCGGGACCGTAGCCGGCCGCGGCCAGCAGTTCCCGCGCCTTCGCCTGCCGTTCTGCAAAGGGCAATTCCCGCTCGGGAATCTGCACGCCGTCGTATTCGCTGATCGCCGGCGTGACGAAGCCGTAGGCCGGGCGCACTCCGGTGCGCAGCAGGCGATCCGTGATCGCGTCGCGGTCTATCGCCAGGGACAGCGCGCGTCGCACCCGGACATCGTCGAACGGTGGCTCGCGTGTATTCAACACCAGGAAATAGACACCCAGGTTCGAAGTGATGTGCAGGGCGTCCGGCATGTTCTCCCTGATCCAGTCGATTTCCGCCGGCGGGAAATTCAGCACAATGTCCAGCTCGCCGGCGCGGAAGCGCGAGAAAGACGTCGCGAGATTCTGGGTCGGGTGCCAGAAGACCTGGTCCACCTGGACCGACGCCGCATCGAAATACCGCTGGTTTTTGTCGAGGCGCAGGTAGCTTTGCGGGACACGCCCGGTGAGTACGTAAGGACCGTTAGTGACCATCTTGCCGGGCCGTGTCCAGCCCCGGCCCTCTGCTTCGATCACGTGCCGCGGCACAGGCGCGACACGAAGGTTGCCCACCAGCTCCAGGAAATACGGCGTGCGCTCATCCAGCTCGAACACAACCGTGCGCGCGTCGGGCGCGCTGACGCCAAGGGCCTCCAGCGGTTCGTCGCGTGACAGCACGGCCCGGGCATTGCGGATGGGATAGAACACGCCGACCAGCCGGGAGGCGGTCGCCGGGTCCATGAGCCGGCGATAGGAATACACGAAATCGTCCGCCGTGAGCTCGCGCCCGTCGGACCACTGCAAGCCCTCGCGCAACTGGAACGTATAGGTTCTGCCGTCCTCGCTGATAGTCCAGCTCTCGGCCGACCCCGGGATCAGGGCCCCGTCCGGGCCGCGGTCCAGCAACCCGCTGAACAGGTCGGCAATGATCGGCGCGGCCAGGGTGCCCCCGCCCAGGGTCGGGTCCAGGGTTGGCGGCTCGGCAGTGGTACCGCGATTCAGCACCATCGGCTCGGCGGCTACCACCGCGGCCCAGACGCAGAGCAGCGCCGTGATGCCAGGTCGCCGGAATGAGTGCATAGATCTCAGTCGGTGCCCGTAGCGGTCGCTGCAGCGGCGGCGCGCACTGGCAACAGCGGCACCGGGTCCAGCACCCAGCCCGACGGTCGGGCCCGGCGGCCGGGGCTCGGGATCGCATAGGCGGCGCGACGCCGCGTGCGCCCGACAGTCTCCGCGTCGATCCGCCAGCCGCGGGCCTCCCACCGGTCGAGCTTCTCTCGATATCGAACCACGGCGGCATCGGCAGGCAGCAGAAACTCGTGCCGGTTGGTTGGCGGGGTCAGCGGCGGATGCAGGGCCGCCAGGACCTCCGCGTCCTGCCCGGCAACGACATCATTGCGCTCCAGGAAGCGAGCATCGTGTTCCGGTTCCAGCAAAAAGTTGCGCGTCTGTACGAGGAAAGTCCGCGTCTTCTGCTCGTCCACCGGCACCTTGAAGACATGCTGATGAATAAAGACCTCGGCAGTGGGATGAATCTTGGTGCAGATGGCACTCGGACCGTGGTGCGAGGAGCCAGCCTCGATGACCGCATCTTGCGAACGGCCCGATGCGGCCTTCATCTTGTCGTCTTTCAGCGGCGGTGCGAAGTACTGCGTAATGAAACCACTGCTCCATTCACTGTCTTCGATGCGCAACTCCGGCACCCGGTAGTCATCCCGCTCACCGGAAAAGCCGTGCGTTGGATGAACGAACTCGTTGTGCGCCGGATCCAGGGCGTTCTCCACCTGGCGCCGATAATCATCGCCCGCCCGGCGTTCCTGCGTGGTCGCGTGCCAGCCAGGCTGCCCATACTCCGGGATTTCCATCAGCGGTGGCCGCGCGTCTGCCGGCAGGTCGCCGAGAAACGCGAACACGATGCCGTAGCGCTCCTGTGTTGGATAAGCGTCGATCCGCGCGCGCGCCGGGACCTTCGCATTCGGGCCGAGCGACGGGATCTTGCGGCATGTCCCGTCACCGTCGAATTCCCAGCCGTGATAGGGACACTGCACACAATCGCCCTGCAGTTTGCCACTGGCCAGGGAACCGCCCCGGTGTATACAGGTGTTGCTCAGGCAACGAGCCATCCCGTTGGAGTCGCGGAACAGGACGAAGTCCTGACCGAGCATCCGCACCCTGACGGGCGTATCGGTGAGCTTGTCACCCCATTCTGCCGGGTACCAGAAGTTAATGAACATCAGCCGTACTCAGTTCACCGGATCATCCTGCATCGCTTCGCCCCAGCCCGGGTCGAAGGGCGTAAATTGATCCGGCCCAACGTCCAGGGACGATACGTCCATTACGAAGGTACGAATACCGCTGAAGCCCTCGCCGGTTGCCCGCCCCCAGTTCATCTTCTCGCCGTCCGGAGAAATCATCGCCAGGATGTCCAGCTTGTCGCTGAAGGTGAGCCGGCGTGGCGGGTCGCCGGCGAGATCGCCCAGGTAGATTTCCCAGTTCTCTGGCGTCTCGGCGCGGACGTAGACGTAGTGACGCCCATCCGGCGCGGGGTGCGGGTGCCAGTTCATGCCACGATCAAAGGTGTGGCGCCGCCAGTTCGAACCGTCCTTACTGATCGTGAAGATCGTCATCGGCGTCGGGTTGATTTTTCCGTACTCGGACTTGCGCCAGGCCCGGAAGATGATGTGCTCGTTGTCCTGCATGAAGAACGGTGCGCCTTCCTGCCAGTCTTCCGTGCGCGTCACCTGGAACTCGTTCGTGCCGTCGGCGCGCATGACCCAGATGTCCATATTGCCGTCGATCTGGCGACCAAAGGCCAGCCAGTTGCCGTCGGGCGAAACCGAAACCTCCGCCTCGTAGTACTGGTTATCGGTCAGGCGCTGGATGTTGCCGCCATCGAGGTCAGACGAATACAGCTCGGCGCCCTGCGGGTAATTATTGGAGTCCGACCAGTTGCCGATGGGCATATCCATGTTGTCGCGGGTCGAGGTCCAGACCACCCGCTGCTGATCAGGGAAGAAATACGAGCACCCGTCCTGCCCGCGGTCGTTGACCCGCCAGACTTTCTCGCCGTCTGCGGTGAAGATCCAGGTCAACGCGCCTTGGCCCCCGCGCGAGGTGGGCACGGCATCGGGGTCCCGCGTCTGGGCGATCAGGTGATAGCTGTCCGGTGCCCAGTAAGCTTCGGCAGCATCCGGGATACCCGGGATCATTTGCGACGGGAGTTCCCGATCGTCCGCCCATGCACTGGCCACGCCGGCCAGCAGGCCGGCGGCCAGGCATAAACGGCAAGTCCCCATTACCGTGCGGCGACTGGCTCCCCGGAGGCGCCCTCCGGAGGCGTGATCGCCGGGACCTCGCCCGTCCATCCGTCCGGACCGATACCCAGCGACGACACATCCATCACGTAGGTGTAGAGATTCGACATGAAGCCACCATGGCTGCGCGTGAACAGCATCTTGGTGCCATCGGGCGACAGGGACGGGAAGCCGTCGAAGCTCTTGTTATACGTCAGCCGCTTCGGCTCACCGCCTTCCAGGTCACCGAGGAAGATTTCCCAGTTGTTGTCTTCGACGATGCGCACGAACACGTAGTGGCGGCCGTCCGGCGCCGGGTACGGCGCCCAGTTCATGGTGTCATCGAAGGTGCGCTGGGTGCGCTCCGTCCCGTCATGCTTCACCGTAAACACGGTCATGGGCGTCGGGCGGACAACGCCGTACTCGCTGCGCTTCCACGCGCGGGTCAGAATGGTTTCATTGTCCGGCAGGTAGAAGGGTGCGCCTTCCTGCCAGTCGTCAGTGAACGTAATCTGCTCTTCATCCGTGCCATCGGAACGCATGCGCCACAGGTCCATCTTGCCGTCGATCTGCCGGCCGAACACGATCCACTCGCCGTTCGGTGAGATCGATACCTCCGCCTCGTACCACTCGTTGTCGGTCAGACGCTGGACGTTGGCGCCGTCCAGATCGGCGATATACAACTCGGCACCCTGCGGGTACTCGTTCTCATCTGACCAGTTGCCGACCGGCATGTCCATATTGTCGCGCGTCGACGTAAAGACAACGCGCTTCATGTCCGGAAAGAAATACGAGCACGCATCCTGGCCGCGATCGCCGATGCGCCACTTCTTCTCGCCGTCGTCAGTAAAGATCCAGGTCAGTGCACCGCCTGCTTTGCGGGCCTCCGAAGCCGTGGCGTCCGGATCCTGCGTCTGGGCAATCACGTGGTAGTTGTCCGGCGCGTAGTAGGCCTCGGCAGCCTCAGGAATATTCGGGATCTGCCGCACTGGCAGCTCCGCATCCTCAGGGTAGGCCGCCGCCGCGCCCTCGGCGTCGGGGCTGGCCGCAGAGACCATGTCGGGATCGCCTTCAGGAACCACCTCGCCTGCCGGTGCAGCTGCGTCTTCCGCAGTGGCGGCAGTTTCGCCGGGCTGATCGGGTGAACCACAGGCCGCGAGCAGGAACAGAGTGAATAGAAACAGCAGCGTTGTGGCGAGCATTCCAGTGACGGGTCGCATAGATATCTCCGAAAGTTAGTCAGCGGCACAGGAGAGGCCGCCGGCCTTTGTTGTTACCCCTTGTTGCGCTCGATCATAGCAGGGGCCTTCGCCGGCGAACCAGCAAGGCCTTTCTCTGTTCAACCAGTAACGCTACCCTGCGGTCATCCGGCCCGGTCAAACGGGCCCAGAACCGGGAAATTCGAGGCTAAGGCTATGAATTCAATAATATTTCTTCGTCCCGTCGTCACTCTACTGCTGGTTGCGCTCACGCTCCCGCTGAGCGTCGCGGCACAGGAGGGGTCGAGCGAAATCGACGGGCCACCGGCCCTCACCACCAGTGAGCTCACCTTCATGCTGCAACAGCAGGAGAAGCGCTTCGAGGCCCGGTTCAAGGAACAGGCCGAGGCGCTGGCCGCACAGCGCAAACTCATAGATGAACAAAAAGGGGCTCTCGACACCCAGTCGGCGGCCATTGAAGGGCTCCAGGCACAGGTCAAGGACATCGGCATCGCCGCACCGGCACAACCGGCCGGCACCGGGGATCAACAGCAGGAACTCGCAGAGCAACGGGAGGCAATGGCCACGCAGACAGCCGCGATCCAGGCCCTGCAGGCCCAGTTCGACCAGTTCAGCCAGAAACAGCAGCAGACGCTGTCCGAAACGGACAAGCAGATCCGCGCCCGCCTCGAAAGCCTCGAGGGCACGATGACCAACCTGACTGAGAAAGAGACGACTTCTACTTATGACGCGAGCGAATTTCCGGGCGCTTTCCAGGTGCCGGGCACCAATGCGGCGCTGCGGATCGGCGGCTTCGTGAAAGCCAACGTCGTGCAGGGCCTCAAAGGCGTAGTCGGATCAAAGGACCGCTTCATCGTCGGCACGATCCCGACACGGGGGGCCACGACCAGCGACCAGGAAGCCACGCTGACAGCCAGCCAGTCGAGGGTGAATTTCGAATATCGCCAGGATACCGAGCGCGGTCAGCTGCGCGCGTTCATCGAGGGCGACTTCGCTGGTTCCGGCGACACCTACCGGCTGCGGCATGCCTTCGGGCAGTTCCGGGACATCCTGGCCGGTAAGTACTGGACCAACTTCATGGACGCGTCATCGGTGCCGGAGGAGATTGACTTCGAAGGCGTGAACGGCCGTGTCACCATCCGGCAACCGCAGATTCGCTACTTCCCGGAACTGGGCAAGGGCTGGAACCTGATTCTGACGGTCGAGGATACGAGTGCCGAAATCACCGACGGCTCCGGTATCAGCGAGGTGCCGGACTTCGTTGCGAGTATTCGGCGCACGGTCCGCGACGCCTGGAACGTGAAGTTCTCGGCGCTGGTGCGCTCACTGGAAGCCCGCTGGGACACTGACACCACGGTCAAGGACGACCAAATCGGTTGGGGTTTCAGTCTCAGCGGTCGCCGGACAGTTGGCTGGTGGGACCCGCGCGACAACGTAATCCTGCAACTCAATTACGGCGAGGGCATCGGGCGCTACATCAACGATCTGAACACCGTCAACAGCCAGTTAGGTACCGGCGAGGACGGTGCCTTTGACGCGAACGGCAATTTGAAACTGCTGCCGGCGTTCGCCGGCTTCGTGTCCTTCCAGAAGTTTTGGAGTGACAGGTTCCGGTCGACGGCGATCCTGAGCCTCGTGGACATCGACACCCAGGACTTCCAGCCCGACACTGCCTACGACCGCACCTTGCGCTTCTCCACCAACCTGATCTGGTCGCCGGTACCGGCCATCGATATCGGCGGCGAATTCATGTGGGGCATCCGGGAGGACAAGGACGGTGGCGAGGGCGATGCGTCGCAGTTCCAGTTGATGACGAGGTACCGGTTCTAAGCGGGCTCGCGTGTCGACCGAAGACCGGACGATTATCTGGCCTTTGGCACCACGGCGCGATGGGGGTGTATATAAGGGGACGCTAGACAAGGAAAAGGACAATCCCGCATGCGCATTCTTATTCTGCTAACCGCCGCGTCCTGGCTCTTGCTGTTCGGCAACAACAGTCTTGCGCAAAGCTGCAACGGGCAGCCTGCCACGATCATCGGCACGGAGGACGACGACGACATCCCCGGCACACCCGGCGACGACATCATCGTTGGCCTGGGGGGCAACGACCGGATCACCGGCCTTGCGGGCAACGACCTGATCTGCGGCGGTGATGGCGACGACGACCTGATCGGCGGCGACGACGACGACCAGCTGTTCGGCGACGCCGGCAACGACGTAATGGAAGGCGATGACGGGATCGATTCCTGCGATGGTGTGACGGGCACGGACTCCGCGGACGAGCCCTGCGAAACCGTGGTCAATACCGACACCGTGGTCTTCCCTGCCATCGTAACCGCCGACGACGGCACCCCGCTGGCCGGGGCCCTGTACATGCCGACGAACGACGCGCTCATCGGCGGGGAGTATCGCCGGGTGGCCATCGTCGTGACCCACGGCGCGATGGGCACCTTCAGCGCCAGCGTCCCGAAAATCATCGGGCTACAGGCCGCACCGCTAGGATTTACCGTGTTCGCGATGGACCGCCGCGATGCCGGCCCGGACGGTGGCGGCGGCACCGTCCTGTTCGAAGACGCCACCCTCGATCTCGGGGCCGGCATCAATCTGCTCGCGGCACTGGGCTATGACCTGATCTATGTCGCCGGGCACAGCCAGGGCACGCAGAACGTCTGCATCTACCCGTCGTTTTCCGTAGATCCCCGCGTGGCCGCCGTCGGTCAGTACGGCACGGTGGACGACGGTCGCGACGTGGCGAAGAACCTGCTGTTCCTGGAGGGCATTGCGCCCATCGGCTACAGCGACCTGGAGGTCCTGGCGGAAGACCTGGTCGAACAGGGCGAAGGCGACATCGTGCGGCCCTGGGACACGATCTTCGGCGTGCCGGTGTTCCGCTCATCGAACAACTGGCTGAGCTTCTGGGGTACCGAAAGCCTGTCGGTCTGCGTACGCGAGGTGAAGAAGCTCCTGGTGCCCCAGCTGATGCTTCGGGCCAACGGCGACAATTTCACGCCGGACGCAATGTCGCAGAACGTGCTGGCCTCGGCGCTGGAGGCCAGCGTTGACTCTGTCTACACGGTGCTGCCCTACCCGTTCCCGCTGACCGACAACGGCGGCAACGCCCACGGTTTTGTTGGCGTAGAAAGAGAAACGATTGCGACAACGGTCGACTGGCTCGAAGACCGCGTGCCGGAGGCGACCCAAACCACCCCGGACATTCGCATGCCCACCGACGACGGCACCGGCAATTTTGAACCGCTAGCCTACGAGGGCACGGCACTCACGATGCCGTCCAGCCAACCCGAGCTGATGCTGGACGGCACCGGCAGCCGGGACATCGACGGGGATATCGCCAGCTACGGCTGGGTCCAGCTCGGCGGGCCGCCCGTCGTACTGGATGACCCCACCAGCCCGACCCCGATGTTCGCCAACCCAGGTCCCACGGACGAGTTGCTGTTCCAGCTCACCGTCACGGACGATGACGGCGCGACAGACACCGTGGTCTTTGCGTTGGAGGTGGTTGCGGGCAACGTGGTCTCGAAGCTTCCAGGCGGCAGCGCCATCGGTCCCGTCGCGCTACTCGCCCTGTTGCTGGCAGGCTGCGCCCGGAGGCGGCGGGTATAATCTTGCGTCCCGACAGCGCGGATTGCCGCAAGGAACAAGAATGAATCACGCCGGATCGCGGCTCAGCCGCCGCCACTTCATGCAGGCTGCAGGCGCAACCGCCGCCGTGGCACTGGCCGGGCCACGTCCGCTTCGGGCCCAGCAGAATGCTGACGTCATCGTGATCGGCGCCGGGCTGTCAGGCCTGACGGCCGCCCTCGTCCTCCAGGATGCAGGCATCAAGGTCAAGGTCATTGAAGGCCGCGATCGCGTTGGCGGGCGGGTCCTGTCCTACCGCACCGTGCCGGGCAATCCGGAAGCGGGTGGCACCTCCTTCGGTCCGGGGTATGCGCGCCTGGTCAACGCAGCGAATACTTATGGCGTCGACATCATCAAACTGACGCCGGTGCTGCGTTATTACGGCCAGCGTGAACTGTTCCTCGACGGTCAGCACGTCCCCCTCGCCGACTGGCCCGGCGATCCCCGTAACCCGTTCCCGGAGGGCCAGCGCGACACGCCGCCGTGGCGGTTCGCCGCGGGACTGATGGCAAAGACCAATCCGCTAAAGACCACCGATGCCTGGGTGGATCCAGCCAACGCTTCCCTGGATATCTCCCTGCACGACTGGATGCGGCGCCAGGGCGTGTCCGACGCTGCTATCGACCTCGCTTATAACATCGAGCCCACGCACGGAAATTCCGCTTACGACGTGTCCGCGTTGATGATGATGCAGGTCGCCAGCTTCATCGCCGCCCAGATTGCGCTGGCCAAACCGGGCCAGTCACCGTTCCTGACGGCAGCCGGGGGCAACCTGTCGATTCCGGAAGCCATGGCCGCGGCGCTGGACTCGGAAATCGACTTCGGCCGCAACGTCAGCGCCATTCGCAGCGACGGCACGCAGGCGGAAGTGCACTGCGCCGACGGCACGAAGTACAAGGCCGACTACGTGATCTGCTCGGTGCCATGCCCGGTGCTGCGGCGCATTAACATGGATCCGATTCTGAGCGGGGCGCAAGCGCGCGCGGTACAAACCCTGGACTCGCAGATCATCAACCAGGCACACATGGTCGCCAAATCACCGTTCTGGGAAGCAGACGGGCTGTCCCCGAATATGTTCAGCGACGGGCTGGTCACCGGCCTGGTGGGCGAGCACAAGGGCTCGGAGCCAGAACAAGTCACCAGCCTGACGGCCTGGATCAGGGGCAACAACGCTGCGCTGCTGGATCAGATGCCCGAGGTCGATGCCAGGGCCGCGGTGATTGCAGATATCGAGCGCATCCGGCCGGCGGCCAAGGGTCAGCTGGAGATGATCGAATACAAGTCCTGGTACCGCGACCCGTTCTCCAGCGGCGACTGGGCCGTCTGGAAGCCCGGGCAGGTCAGCGGCTTTGCCACGGCCGTGGCCATGCCCAACGGGCGGATCCATTTCTGCGGGGAGCACACGGCCGTGTCCAACCGCGGCATGGAAGGCGCGATGGAGTCAGGCGAACGCGTAGCCCTGGAAGTTCTGGACCGCGTCGCTTAGTCCGCACAATTTTCGCACTATCGACAACGCAAGCTTCAAGCGGGCCACCGAAGGCGGGAGTTAAGCGGCGGTTTGCACCCGCGGGCTCCGGGGCAGCCGGTTCAGCGGCCCGCGCAACAGCAGCGCCACTGCAGCGGTGCCCGCCAGGATCAATACGACTGTAAGCCAGCTCAGCTGCTGATCCGTTGCCCCATTCATAATCGCCCACGGCACCAGCAACGCGCCGGACGACGCGGCAATTGTCGTGAGCCCGTGTAGCAGTTGCGCACCGGTATTCAGCAGCGCGGCAAAGAAAAACAGCGTGAGTCCGGTCGATGCAAACATCAGGAACACGACCGGGTCGCCAAAAGTCTGCCACGCGAGTACCGCGACCATGATACCCATCAGGCCAATAGGTGCGTGCACTGCCACTTGCCGGAAATAAGTGAAAGGAAAGGCAGCGATAAGGGCCAGGGCCGCCAGCCACACCCATGGACTGTCACCGGCAATCGCGATGGCAATCAGCGCCTGGCCAAAACCGACGAACCAGTAGCTCAGGAAGTCGCACATGCCGACGCCGTTCGCACTGGGTACGTCAGGCGTCAGGTACCAGCGATCCATCGTGTTCTGCGCCACTTCGAAGGCGCTGCCGGTAGAAAACCACGCCGCGCCGAAATACAGCAAAGCCGGATAGTCACAGACCTCGGCCAGGTAGTCGGTGTACTCCCAGGCGGCCCAGATCAGTGCCAGCGGCATCAGCAGCGCATAGAAGTGTGCCCCGAGGACCCACACCGCTAGCGGGCCCCGGATATCCATGTCGGCCATCACGCGCTGCACGCCGCTCATATCCTCGCTCTCCGGCAACAGGCCTGCATAATAACGAGGCGCTGAGGCCTGTAGCAACGCGGCTGGACTCCATGCCACCCGTTCGCCAAACTTGCGCCCCGCCCGCGCGTGGACCGCGGACCCCGTCCCCAGTAACCAGGTCCGGACCCGAGACATGACGACACTGATCCAGCCTTTTCGCGGCTTACGCCCGGCGCCCAATTACGCCGCCGATGTCGCTGCACCACCCTACGACGTGCTGAATACGGCGGAGGCCCGGCAGCAGGCCGCCGGGCGACCGTTGAGTTTCCTGCACATTTCCAAACCGGAGATCGACCTGCCCGAGGGCACCGACCCGTATGCGGACGCGGTGTATGCCAAGGGCGCGGCAAACCTCGGCGCGCTGGTGGACCAGGGCGTGCTGCTCCGCGATACGGATCCCTGCTACTACGCGTACCGGCTGACCATGGGTGCGCATACGCAGACGGGGCTAGTCTGCGCCGCGAGCGTGGCCGACTACGACAGCAATCGCATTCGCAAGCATGAATTTACGCGCCCCGCGAAAGAAGACGACCGGGTGCGGCAGATTACCGCGCTGAATGCGCAGACGGGGCCGGTGCTGCTGGCCTACCGCGCATCGGAACCGGTGCGCGAAATCCTGGCTCGCACTGCCGAGGGTGCCCCGCTGTATGACGTAACCGCCGCCGACGGGATCAGGCACGAGTTGTGGCAGGTGACCGATGCCACCGACATGGCACGGATCACGGCGAGCTTCGACGCGATGCCGGCCCTGTACATCGCCGACGGGCACCACCGTTCGGCGGCGGCATCGCGCGTGGCCGCGAATCGTCGCAGCGACCAGCCGGCATGCAGCCATTTTCTGTGCGTGGCATTCCCGGACGATGAGATGCAGATTCTCGACTACAACCGCGTGGTCCACGACCTGAACGGCAAGACCGCAACGATCGTGCTGGAAGAAATAAGCGAAGCCTTTGACGTCAGCACGGAATCGGCGCCGGCCAAACCCGATCAGCCGGGGCAATTCGGGATGTACCTCGACGGTCAGTGGTATCGCCTGAGCATAGACCCCGCGCGCATCCCGGCGAACGATCCGGTAGCGAGCCTCGACGTGAGCCTGCTGCAGGACCAACTGCTTGCCCCGATCCTTGGTATCGGCGACCCGCGGACCGACGAGCGCATCGACTTTGTCGGCGGCATCCGCGGCCTGGACGAGCTGGCGCGGCGGGTAGAAAGCGGCGAGATGGCCGCAGGTTTCGCCCTGTACCCAACGAGCATGGCAGCATTAATGGCGGTGGCCGACGCCAATGAGGTCATGCCGCCCAAGTCGACCTGGTTCGAGCCCAAGCTGGCAGACGGGCTGGTGTCCCACGTGCTCGACTGAATCGGCCGGACCGCTGCCCCGCACTGCTTCTCAGCGCCGGGCAACTGTGCGAAGGTAGCCTCCCATTTTCAGGTACGACTGCCGGAGTCGCGATGCGCTGGAAGACCGGAAGACGCAGCAGCAATGTCGAAGACCGCCGCGGCCGCCGGGTGCGCCGAGGCATTGCCGGGGGCGGGATCGGCACCATCGTGCTGATTCTTGCCGCTCTGTACTTCGGCATCGACCCGAACGTGGTGATGCAGGGCCTGGACATGGTCTCCACTAGCCAGGCCCCGGCACCCGGTCGGCAGAGCCCGGCCGCCAATGACGAACAAGCGCAGTTCGTATCGGTAGTCCTGGCCGATACTGAGGACACCTGGCAACAGCTGTTCGCTGCGTCAGGCCAGCGCTACCAGGAACCGCGGCTGGTCCTGTTCAGCGACGCGGTGAAGTCGGCGTGCGGCTTCGCGAATGCCGCAGTGGGACCTTTCTATTGCCCGGCCGACAAGCAGGTCTACCTGGACCTGGGTTTCTTCCGCGATCTGAAACAACGCTTTGGCGCACCCGGTGACTTTGCCGAAGCCTATGTAATTGCCCACGAGGTAGGCCACCACGTGCAGAACCTGCTGGGGGTATCAGCGGACGTGCGACGCCGCCAGCGAGGCTTGAGCAAGGCAGACGCCAACGCGCTGTCAGTCAGGCTGGAACTGCAGGCCGACTGCTTCGCAGGGGTCTGGGCCAACCAGGCCGACCGGGCCCGCAAGATCCTGGAGCAGGGTGACATCGAGGAGGGGCTCAACGCGGCGAGCGCTATCGGCGACGACCGGCTGCAACGCCGCACCGGCGGTCGAGTCGTGCCCGACTCCTTTACACACGGGAGCTCCGAGCAGCGGGTGCGCTGGTTCCGCCGCGGCTTCGAGACCGGCGACCCCGCAGCCTGCGACACCTTCCAGGCTGCGGAAATCTAGTTCTCGGTCCGCAGAGCGCACCCTACGCCCGACAAAAGAAAAAGGCCCCGCCTCCAGACGGGGCCTTCTGCGTTCCGGGGGCTGCGTGCGTGCTGCCCCGAAAACCTATCGACCAGGCTTAGGTGCGGCGACGTACCCAGGCCAGCAGGCCGAGGGCCGAGCCGAACATCCAGGCCGCGGCCGGGATCGGCACGACGGAGTCCGCAACCACCAGGGCCATGCCGGCGTCGACGCCAGCAGCATCAATTTCGAGGATGCCCGCCAGTTCCGGCGATACCAGGATGTCGCCTGCAATGACCAGCGAATTATCAAACGCTTCGA
>CAZTIB010000044.1:0-13292 GCA_964613615.1 uncultured Chromatiaceae bacterium | reverse complement strand
CTATCAAATAGCAATTGCGGGGTCGGACCAAGCGAACCGATTGATCAACTTTAGTTTTTCCGCTGAATTGACCCAGTTCTCGAGCTTACAGGTCGCTTTTGGCCACCGAAAACGGGCCTCTAACAAGTCATCGACTCAAAGCAGCCGCCTCTCGAGCTCGAACACGTGTGGGTCCGATACATCCAACTGACGCAAGGCGCGCGCCAGCTCCAGCACATAGTCCACGTTGGTGCCGCTGCGCCCTGTGCAGCGCCTTATATGTGCAACCATCTCGTCCAAAGGCGCCTCGCCAAGGTAAGCGAAATTGCCGATCGGCGCGACGTACACAACCCCTGTTGTCGTCAAATGGTCGAAATGAATCTCGACGCGGCGACGCTCGTAGCCGTTGATTTCGCGGTCGTCGAGATGGGCGAAGACTTCGGGCTCGATCAGGAAGGCACGCCCGTAGCAGCGCTCGCCCGGGGCTTCAATCAGCGTCACCACCCGGCCAGGGTCCGTCTGCACCCCGCGATGGTCATGCGAGCCTTGCCAGAATCGGCGCATCCAGCCCGTGACGTGCGCGCGGCGCGCCTCGATAAACGGGAAGTCCTGCTTCCAGATCAGCGACCCGTAGCCGAATAACCAGGTCGGGCTTGTCATTCAGAATCCGGGGAGCCGCGGACTCAGGTCGAAACAGCGCCGCAGCTCCTCGACATTGCGCGTGTTCAATACCCCGGGGTTTCTTCTTTCTTCTTATGGTTATCGTAGAGCCAGCCGCCGATCGCCCCGGCCGCCGCACCAATGGCCGCACCACGCAGGGGCTGGCCGGTGGCGAGCCCGCCGATGGCGGCACCGGCAGCAACGCCAATGGCAGCGCCGGACGCAGTGCGTCGCGCGGTGTCTTCCTGGCTATCCGTCATGGTGCACCCCGCCAATAGCGCCGTTACGCATAGCGCTGCCAGGGTCATGTGAGATCTCTTGATCGTCGCGTTCATGTTCATGTCTCCTCCGTTAGCCATGCTTTCAGCAAGGCCACTTGGCGCTGGCCGCGCGCATCACACCTTGAATCGGGCTTTCGTTGTCGAGCAATGCGTCGTTGGTCCGGGCCCAGGCCTGGAACATGTCGACGTACTCCTGGCGCGTGGTCTGGTAGCCCGGACAGGCGATGGGTTTCACCATATCGCCGCTGGTGATCGCCGCGTGGTAATCGTGGGCCGCGTCGAGGAACCCGAGACAGAAGCCCATGGCAGCCTCGTACATGTCGTCGCCACTTTGCACGCTGCAAAGGTTAACCAGGTCGCGGGTCGTCCTGACGTTGAAATCCGCTTTATCAGCCGTGTATGCGGGCGGCGCCGCGATCGCAAGTGCGCTCGCAAGAAGGATGACGGGAATTTTCATAGCAGCCTCTCTACATTTTTTTTTCGGAGTTCAGATGCTGCAAGTTAGCCAAAAACGCTCGCGTCGGCAAATTCAAGCAATTCCGGGGACAGTTCACGCACTTCCAAGAACCAGACTGACGCCGCGTTCCCACCACTATTGGGAAATAAGGGAACTGTCCCCGGAATTGCCCGGAATTGCCTGCTTCAGGCGGCAGCAGGAAACGAGACCGCGAACTCCGCGCCCGGCTGGCGGTTCGTGACGTCTACCTTGCCGTTCATCGCGACGGTCAGCTGGTGGACGATGGCCAGGCCAATGCCGGTGCCGACGGTCTCCCGGGTGAGTTCGCTTTCTGACCGATAGAACAGCCTGAAGATCTTTTTCATCTGGTCTGTGGGGACGCCGGGGCCGAAATCCCGCACGGCGAAGGTGACCCGCTTGTCCTTGCCAAGTTTGGCAGAGATCTCGATGGCCTTCGTCTGCGCATCTTTCGAGAACTTGATCGCGTTGTCGACCAGGTTGATGATGATCTGGGCGAAGCAGTCTTCGTCGATCAGGATGTTCGCCTGATCTGACTGGTCGTCTCGGGCAATTTTGAGCGTGAAGCCCGCGCGGTCCACCTGGTTGCCGATCTTCGACTCGATATTGCTGAGCAAGGTGCCGACATTCACCGGCTTCAGGTCAAACTGCGGTTCGTTGCGCGAAAATCGCGCCAGTTGCAGCACGTTGGAGATCAGCCGGGTCAGGCGTTCGGCTTCGTCGTGGATGAATTCGTAATAGCTCTGGCGCTTATCCTCGTCGGCCCAGCCCTCCTTCAGCATCTCCCCGTACATACGAATAGAGGTCAACGGTGTCTTCAGCTCGTGGTTCACCGCCGCGACGAAATCCTGTTGCTGCCGGGCCAGGTTGATCTGGCCTACGCCGAGCCGGTACAGCGCGACGAAGCCGCCGACAAACACGAGGGCCAGCACGAAGATCACCCAGCCCAGCACACTGGCGCCGGGGCCCGGCGGCAGCCGTTTGATGCTGAAGATCAGTTCCAGGCTGTCCAGCGGTGCGGACAGGCGGTTGCGGTAGAGCAGCGCGCCGTCGAGCGCCTCGGCGCCCGGGGAATAGCGATCGACAGCGCTGCCACTCACGGTGTCGATGACATCGTCCTGGTAGGCGACGATCAGGCTCGACATGTCGGACAGTGCCGTGTCCATGAAACGCGCGGCAATGATGTCGCGGGTGAAAGCCGCCTGATCGATCAGGAAACCCTGGATGTAGCGCTCGCCGTCTCGCCAAACCTTCCGATACAGCACGAAGTGGCCACTGTCGAGCAGGCTGAATTCCAGCGGATCGACCTCGCTTTCGAAGGTGCTGATGCGCAGGTCGGCGGTGGCTGACGCGGCGCCAAGGACGCTGGCGGCCAGTTGCCGGTCGGCGCCCGCATCGTCGACGGACTCGCCTTCGCCCAGCCGAATCGACTCCGGCAACGCGATCTGTTCGCGGCGCTTGGCCCGGGCCGGGGCATACGCCCGACCGCCGTCGCGCCGTTGCACCTCGAGTTCGTCGCGTTCCACCGCCTCGCTCTTTTTCTGAAGTGCGGCGTCGAGCTTCAGATCGCTGACCTTGCCGATGGTATTGAAACGCTGCTCTGCCTGGGCAATTTCCCCGGCCGCCCTATCCAGCTGCGGCGTGGCGGCCGCGCTCGGACTCGACTTGAGCGGCACGTTCAGCTGGTCGAAAACCTGCTGGCTGTAGGTTTCCGTACTGCTGACCGCCGGTTCGCGCGGCTTGGCTGCCAGTTTGTCGACGGTGTCTGCAGCGGCGGAGGGTGCGTCGGCAAAGCCGCCGACGGTGGCTTCTTCAAAGCTCTCGCTCAGCGTGCCGGCCAGCCCGGGGCCGGCAGGTGCGCGGGCAGCCGGCGCGATTTGCCTGCCGCGCGATTCCAGGCTCGCGAGTTTCTCTCGCTCTTTGCCTTCGGTGTCTGCCGGGGCGTCCAGGGCTTGCGGTGTCTCGGGGGCGGGCACCAGGCCGCGACGAAACCCGACCTCCGGCCGCGACCGCACCAGCGCGTTATCCGCCAGCACCGCCTGGATCTGCCGGGCGAGCTCGACGCGACCGGTGTATTGGTCGGCACCGATGCCGAACTCGTTGGCGTTGGTGCCGGCCGGTGGCAACAGTGGGGTGCTGAAGGCGCCGTCGGAGTCGACCTGGAAGTAGCCGAGCACGCCGGGCAGATCAGCGGTTACCGGGTAGGCGGACAATGGCGAGCGCTGCACGAAATTGGCGCTCGGCTCGCCGGTGACGACCAGGAAAGTGTAGTCCGCGAAAGAACGCGCGTCCGCGGTATTGATCATGTCGATCAGCCGGGCGTCGATGCGCCCGATCAGTGCCTCGGCCATGCCCCGGTATTGATGAAAGGCTTCCCACTTGAGCTGGCTGTAAGCCTGCCAGATGAGCACGCCCGTCGGTATCGCCAGCGCGAGGAAGATTAGCGCCAGCAGCTTGCGCAGCCGGCCCTGGTCGAAGCCTTTGATGAAGGTGTCCGGCAGCATTCCGGCTAGCCGTCGGTGACCAGGCGGTAGCCGGCGCCACGCACGGTCACGAGGTTTTCCGGCTGCTTGGGATCGGTCTCAATTTTCCGCCGGAGTTTCGCGATGTGGATGTCGACCGTTCGGGTCTCGATGCCGGCGTCGCGCGCGTAGCCCCACACCTGCTGCAGCAGTTCTTCCCTGGACACCGGCCGGTCGGAGTTCTGGGCGAGATAGCACAACAGCTCGATCTCGCGTTTCGTGAACGGGATTTCCTCGCCGCCGGCCTGGCCCGACAGGTTCTCGGTATCAATCTGCACGTTGCCGAGGTGCAGGGTCCTGGCCTGTTCCCGGCCGATCTGGGAACGGCGCAGTACCGCCTCGATTCTCAGCACCAGCTGCTGGATGGAAAAGGGCTTCGGCACGTAGTCATCCGCGCCGAGTTTCAGCCCCTGCACGATCTCCTCATCCGAGGTCCTGGCCGTCAGCATGATGATCGGCTGGTGGCGGTCGCGGGCGCGGATCCGGTCGCAGATCTCGTAACCGTCCATGCCCGGCAACATAATGTCCAGCAGGATCAAGCCGAACTTACCCGTCAGCGCCTTGTTCAGGCCCTCGGGTCCGGTGGCCGCACTGTCAACGTCGTAGCCGTGAAACACGAGCACATCGACCAGGCCCGTGCGAATGGCCTCTTCGTCCTCCACTACCAGTATGCGAATTCGGGTATCCACTGAGGGCCAAGGCTAGCACTGTGGCGGCTTTGGATCAGTGCCGAAACGTAAAGTCTTTGTAAATTCAGCGCCGCTGTTTTTACCGATCCATGTCTTATTAGTCGGCCCGCGCCTGCCTAGGATGTCGCCATCGAGTGTTTCTACGGCAACAGCGAGGAGGCAAGACCATGGCACTGATCAACCGCATCTCAAGGCTCTTCAAGGCGGACTTTCACGCCGTTCTGGACCAGATCGAGGAGCCGGAGCAAGTACTGAAGCAGGCCATCCGCGACATGGAGGATGACCTGGCGGCCACCGAGCAGCGCATCAAGCTGGGCGCGCATGACCAGGAGGCATTGGCGGTTCGCAAGCGCGAACTGGAAGCCGCGATCGACGAGCTCGATGCGCAGCTCGATCTGTGCTTCGAGGCCGACAAAGACGAACTCGCGAAAAGCCTGATCCGCAAGCAACTCGAGGCCGAGCGGCTGCTGAAGCGCCTGAACTCCAGGCACGCGGCCAACGAGAAGTATCTCGCTGAACAGCGGGCGATGCGCGACGAGAACCGCGCCACGGTGGAGGGTCTGCGGCAGAAGGCCGAGCTCGTGGCACAGCGCACACCGGCCCAGCCCGAAGGCCCGTCGGAGTTCGACGACATCGGGTGGATGGCCAGAGACATGCAGGTCGGCGACGACGAAGTCGAGGTCGCCTACCTGCGCGAGAAAAGCCGGAGGGCGAAGTGATGAAGCGGCCAACATTTTTTCACGGTGTCATTGTCGCCGCGGTGCTCGGATTTTTTGCCAGCGCCGTGGTCGCCACGCTGACACCCTTTGTCGGTCTGGGTGCCGTGGTGCGGCTCGTGATCCCCGCACTCGGCCTCGCCTATCTCCTATATCTGTTCAGTCGCAGCCAGGAGCGGGTGGGCCGCGTGACCACCCTGTCACTCTGGAGCGCGCTGGCCGCCGTAACCTGGTGGGCGGCTCCCCCGTTGCCGTTTTACCTGCTGGTCCACGTGGCTGCGGTCTGGCTGGTGCGCTCCCTTTACTTCTATACCGGCCTGCTGCCGGCGTTGATGGACCTGGGGCTGAGCGCATTGAGCGTGTCGGCCACCGTCTGGGCGATTACGCGCTCGGGCAGCGTGTTCCTCGCCACCTGGTGTTTCTTCCTGGTGCAGGCGCTGTTCGTTGCGATCCCGCCGGCGGTCAAAGGCAAGCAGAAACGGCAACGGCGCCCGGTCGTCGAAAGCGAGAACTTCGAGCAGGCGCGGCGCCAGGCCGACCAGGCGCTGCGCCAATTGTTCACGCAGTAACGACTGGCGTCACTTTATACCTAGCAAGAGGAGTTGAATCATGAAGATCAAACTACTGGGCATTGCCCTGTTCGGACTGACCGTCGCCACGGTCACTTATTACCCGGAGCTGGTGGCCAAGACCACCCAGGTACAGCCGATCCCCATTCGGCACATCACGCCGCAGCAGAAACCTGTAGTGGACGTGGTATTCGTGCTGGATACGACCGGCAGCATGGGCGGACTGATCCAGACGGCGAAAGACAAGATCTGGTCCATTGCAACCACGATGGCCTCGGCACAGCCGACGCCGCAGATTCGCATTGGACTGGTCGCCTATCGCGATCGGGCCGACCAGTACGTGACCCGGGTGGTCGACCTGTCCGATGACCTGGATTCCGTCTATGCAACCCTGATGGATTTCCAGGCTGATGGCGGTGGCGACACACCCGAGAGCGTCAACCAGGCGCTCAACGACGCCGTGCACAAGATGTCCTGGAGCCAGAGCGAGCAGGCCTACCAGGTGATCTTCCTGGTGGGCGATGCGCCGCCGCACATGGATTACGACGAGGTGCGGTACCCGCAGATCGTTGCCGCGGCGGCCGCGAAAGGCATCGTGGTGAACACGATTCAATGCGGCGATATCCCGTTCACGGCCGCGCCCTGGACGCAGATCGCGAGTCTCGGCCACGGCGACTTCTTCCAGGTCGAGCAGGCCGGCGGAGCCGTTGCCTACACGACGCCCTTCGATGAGGAGATTGCCGTGTTATCGGCGCAGCTCGACGACACGCGCCTGTACTTCGGCAGCGATGAAGAAAAGGAAAAGATGGACGCGAAGGTCGCCGCCACCGAGAAACTGCACGGCAGTGCGTCCGTGGCATCACGGGCCCGCCGCGGCGCGTTCAATGCATCGGCAGGGGGCCGCACCAACCTGCTCGGTGAAAACGAGCTGGTCGACGCAGTGACAAAAGGGACCGTGTCACTCGACGATCTCGAGGAAGACGCGCTGCCGGCGAGCTTGAAGCCGATGGCACCCGCAGAGCAGCGGGCCTACGTCGCCCAGCTGGCCGACAAGCGCGCCGACCTGCAGCGCAAGATCCGGGGACTGGCCCAGGATCGTGACGGCTACCTCGAGGAGAAAGTCGAGGCAGCCGGCGGCCTGGCGGACTCGCTGGATCGGCAGCTGTATGAGGCCGTGAAGGACCAGGCGGGTAAAGCCGGGCTGGAGTACGAAGCGGGTCCTGCCTATTAGCTGACCACCGCAGGAACAGGTGCCGGGTTCGTGGTCTCATCGGGACAGCGAATCCGGCACCGTCTGCGTGGCGCCTCACGGTCTGGCCAATTCGGGGGCATAGCGCCTAGAGTAAGGCACTGGCCTCGCTGGCCTGCCTGCGGACTCCGTGATGAAAAACAATCGTCAGTGGCGGCTCAGAACTGATTGGTGCCCAGCTACAGGTATCGGTGCACATTCAGCCGACAAGAAAAACCCGGCGCGAGGCCGGGTTCTTCCGTTTCAAGACAAGTGTTGTTCAGGTCGTCCGGCGGCGTACCCAGCCCAACAGGCCCAGCGCGGAGCCGAACATCCAGGCCGCGGCCGGGATCGGCACGACGGTCGAGTGCGCAACCACCAGGGCCATGCCGGCGTCGACGCCAGCAGCATCAATTTCGAGGATGCCCGCCAGTTCCGGCGATACCAGGATGTCGCCTGCAATGACCAGCGAATTATCAAACGCTTCGATGATCGGGTTGGCGATGTCGAACAGGATGCCCATCAAGCCGTAGTTGCTCTCCACGACGAAACCTGAGGTGCCTTCCGGACGACCCTCGACAGCCCGTATGGTGAAGTCACCGACTTCGATATTGCCGTTGAACTGCACGCGGCCGCTGTGCTCGATGGCACCACTGAACGGCGCGAAGTTCGGCGAGTCGTAGATGAAGGTCGTATCCAGCGCGTCGCCGATCGCGTTGCGTGGATTGATGCCAAACGATACGGAGTTCGGGCCGAGACTGCCCTTGACGTTCGGTGTGACCGATGTGATTTCCAGGCCCAGGCTCACCAGCGCGCCGTTCCCAAACAGGACGCTGGTCTCCCCACCTTCCACCTGGATCGATGTTGCTTGCGCGGCAAATGGCATCGCGAGAAACAGCGCGATGGCCAGTATTGTTGTTTTTCCGAATGCACGCATGGTTGTGTTGCTCCTCCAGAACCCTTTCGTCAGCTATGTTCAGCCGGGAAACGAAAAACGCGACCTCCCTGTCGGGAGAGTCGCGTCATCAAGACCAGAGTTTACGGATCCTCAGCGGACAAGCAAGCCCGTTTGATGAAGATTCGGTGAATCGAACTGCCTGAATTTCTGAAAATTTGGTGCTAAATGGTCGGAATGATGCGCGCCAGCATCGAACCCGGGAATCAGCCCCTGGTGAGCTACTTTTCGTTAGTCGTTGTTATCCCCGAAAATTCCGAAACCAGGACCGATAGGCCGCGCGAACTTATGTCAAAACCATTCGTGCCGGTCATAGCTTTATCGCTTTTCCGCTTGGATATACGCGTTTCAACTTCTGGCCGATCGCCAATAGTCTTAGTGGAGGGTCCAGAACCCATGGGCGTGATGGGGTCAGGCCAAGCCAACTGACTGATTCGATTGTGTTTTAACCGCAAAACCCGCTGATTATCGCGATGACAGGCCGCGTTCCGGCGCCAACTACCAGTACGAGGACTACCACTGATGGCGATGCACAACCCTCCTCATCCCGGGGAGTTTATCTGGGACACCTATCTGGAGCCGTTTAGCCTCAGCGTTCGTTCCCTTGCTGACAGCCTGGGTGTCGCCGCTTCGGCCGTGAATCGGCTGGTCAATGGCCAGAGCGGTATCAGTCCTGAAATGGCGCTGCACCTGTCGAAGGCGCTCGGCAGATCGCCCGAGAGCTGGCTCGCCATGCAGCATGCCTATGATCTGTGGACCGCACGGCAGACGATGGATTTGTCAGGGGTGGAAGTGATTCGTTTTGATGCCGCATAACGCACGTTTGTAGGGTGCGCTGTGCGCACCATAGAGTTGGTCGCGTTTTGTTTTCGGTGCGCAAAGCGCACCCTACGGATTCCGTGGCTTAGCACTGGGCGGTGCCGGTTATAGCTTTATAGCTTTCTTTGGTTCGAACGCGGCGCAATAGACCCGTCTACCGGTCCCAACGCTGCTTCGCGTGGTAGCCCTGTTTCCACAGCCAGGTTTCGGTGTAGAGCATTTTTTCCGGCACGATCTTGCCGATCTGCCGCTCGAAGGGTTTGCTCGCATCCATGCCGAGATCCGACATCCACTCGTGCCAGCGAAAAATCGACATCGCGTGATCCCAACCCTCGGCGTGGGGCTCGATGATTTCTGCCTTGCCGAAAATCTGCACACCGCGCGCCGAGTGCCAGCCGTGGTAGGCCCCGTGCACTGCAAAGCACACGTGCGGGTCGCGCTGCATGGCCTTCAGCTTTGGCGTGCCGGGATCCGGCAGCATGTAGAGATCGATACCGTCGGCGTAGTACTCGATGGGGCTGGCGATTGCATGGCCCTTGCTGTCGACGGTGGCCAGCGTGCCCATGTTGGTGGAACCCAGCAGCTGCTGGATGCGGTCTTCCAGGTCCGCGCGGGGCAGTTTCTCTTCGGGCCACGGGGGTTCGACCCATTTGTAGGCGGTGCTCATTCCTTTTTCTCCTTAGTGGTATGTCAAGTCTTACCGAATCCGGCGACGTTAGCAGATGAATCGCGGCTGGCCACTCCCGCACATCCATGTGCTTCGCGGCATCAGGTCGTCCTGACCAAGCAAGCCGCTCCTACCAGCAATCCCAAACCCGGTAGGAGCGGCTTTAGCCGCGACCAATGGAATTAGTGTCCGACGCCAAATCCATGGTCACGCCACTTCGAGCAACGCTTTCGGGTTCTTGTGTGCAATCAGCAGTAGCGTGCGAGCTGCTCCGGATGGGGCTCGCCGTCCCTGCTCCCAGTCCTGTAGCGTTCTGACGGATACGCCAAGCAACGCGGCAAAGCGTGCTTGCGACAAGCAGGTCTTTTCACGGATTGCGGCAACCGGCGGCACGTTGATGACGCGGCCGGCCTTGCCGGCTTTCAGTTCGCGCAATCCCTCGAGGATTTCCGCGCCAACGTCCCTGCTTTTAGTCTTCACCAATTTCCTCGCGAATCCGTTTCAACAGGTGGGCCGGGATCGCATCAGCAATGTTCTTGGGATACATCGTGAGCATCCAGATCATGCCCTTGAGACGACGCACGAAGTAAATAACTCGGTAGCCGCCTCGCTTACCGCGACCCGCTGCCGCCCAGCGGAGTTTTCTCACACCACCGGAACCGCGGACCACCGCGCCCGCTTCAGGGTCTCTTATCAGCTCCCGTTGAAGCCTCGCGTACTCGTCGTCGGACAGGTATTCCTGGACAAGCCGAGTAAACAGGCGCGTCTCCACGAAGCTGAACACGGCCAGTCTATACGGCTCTGCCGTATAGCGTCAAGGGGGAAGACAACACCGGGTTCCAGGCTCCAGGTTTCCGGAGGATCGGGAGCCCAGACTAAGTAGCTACGAATGCCAGCTCTGCTCTAATTTCTATCGGCTCTTTAAGGAATCGCGGCTGAAGCCGCTCCTACGGGTGCTCCTGCCCGGCGCTGCGGCCGCCGATTCTGCAGAGTCGCGGCTAAAGCCGCTCCCACCAGGTCCCTTTATCAGGTGGGAGCGGCTTTAGCCGCGAAAATCACGCAGTGTCGGGCACGCGATCTACCACGGCGACTCGACGGTCTTGTCGGCGGCGGCGAAGGTCTTGCCGATCGTGCTGTCGTCGTCCAGCGCGCCAACGATCATCTCGGCGAGGTCCGCACGGTGCATGAAGCCGAAGGCGGAACGATCTTCGCTCAGATAACCCTCGCCGGTAATCGGCGCATCGGCCGGGCGCAGGCCGCCGGGGCGGATGATGGTGTAGTCGAGACCGCTGGCGCTCAGGTGGTCTTCGGCCTGTTCTTTCAGTGGCAGGATCTTGCGCAGGAACAGGCGCGAGACCAGCGGCGGGGTATCCTGGCTATCACCCACGCCGATACTGGTGATCAGGATCATGCGCGGCACGCCAGCCTCGACGGCCGCGTTCGTGATATTGCGGTTGCCGATGAAGTCCGGTGGCGGTTCGCAGGTCAGACAACCGATGGTGCTGACGACGGCGCGGAAAGGCTGGGATGACACCGCGGCCTGAACCTCGTCCATGTTGGTCGCGTCGCCAACGACAAAGGCGGCGCTCAGTTTATCGAGTTCGCTACGGTCGGACGTCGGACGCACGAACGCCACGAAGTCTTCGCCGCGGGCGTGCAGTCGTTTCGCCACCTCCAGACCGGTGCCACGCGTCGCGCCGAAGATCAGTACCGGTGCCGCATCTGCAGGCGGTGGACTGCCGGCCAACTCGAAAACGCTCTCCGGTGGGTTCGCCTGCAGGCTCAGGTACATGGTCAGCGCCAGGCCGGCGATCAGCAGTATCGCCACACCCGCCAGGCTCAGCACGATTTTTAGCAGGGTCTTAAACATCTGTAATCCTTCCGGTTCTCTATCAACCTCGACACTGCCGCTCCCCCTGTCCCGTGGGAGCGGCTTCAGCCGCGATCACCTTTACGAACTGCACTGCTGTTTGCCAGCGTCATTGTCGCGGCTGAAGCCGCTCCCACCATGGCAATTCGGCGACAGTTCACGTATCTGTACGGTGCAGGGTCTCGACTCATCAGCGCCACTTGAGAGATAAGTCAACTGTCCCCAAATTCCCATCACTGCGGGCCCGCATATTGCGCGATGCCGGACAGCGAATTCTTCTCGTTGATGGTACCGCGGGCCAGTACCTCGCCGTCAGCCAGGCGCAGTCTAATGAACTCGCCGGTGAAGAAGTTGCCGACCAGTACCGTGCCCTGGTCGATCGACGGCGTGATCGCCGCCCAGCCGGAACTGCCCAGCGGAATCTCCTTCAGGGTCTCGCCGCTGAAGGGCTCGACCACCATCAGGCTGGCACCGGTGGCAATCAGCAGGCTGCCGTCCGGCAGCCCCGTCATGAACAGGACCATTGGCGGGCCGCCCTTCGCGGGGTCGTACACGGCCAGGTCCGGCAGCTGGCGACGGTCCCGCAGGTCATACTGCATCAGCCGGTTGCCGGTCTCCGAAATGTAGATGATGCGGCCGCCGTCGCGGCTCAGCACCGCGTTCGTCACCCCGTGTATGCCCGCCACGCCCCCGTGCACGTCCGTGGGAAACTCCTCGAGCAACCGGCCGTCCGGACTGAAATGGAACACGTGACCGTCGCCGATGCGGTTGGTGAACGGCATATAGGCGAACTCGGTGGTGTTGAACGAGATCTTGCGGTTCGAGCCCACCATGTGCTCGCCCATATAAAAGGAGCCGTCGTCTGCCCAGTTGATGTTGCTGAAGCTGCGGGTGCCGAAGCTGCGCAGCGGTTTGAGCTTGCCGTCCGGGCTGATCTCGATGACCTGCCAGCCGATCTGCGCGAATCCCCACAGCGTGCCGTCCGGCGCAAAGGTCAGCCCGCCGATCTTGTGAGTGGTCTCTTCGATCCAGAGCACACCCTTCGGCTCGAAGTCCGCGCTGAACTGCAACAGCCGGCCGGTGCCGCGGTGGTCATCGTTGGGATCGTCCATCACGGTGGCGGCCACGAACACGTCGCCGGGAGCGAAGGGTTTGAACGTCGACACGCGCCCGTCTTCGGCCGCTGCACTGTGCTCAGCCGCCCGCGCCACACCAGCCGCAGCCATTACCAGGATGGTCAGCCAGACCGCCCTCGCCACGTGACTTGCCCCTGCCGCAGCGCCGAATCGTTGAATAAAGCCAGCTGCCATGCTTATTTCACCTCTGTCTTGCCGGCCGCTTCCCGGTCGCGCGCAATGGCCGCCGCACAACGCAATGACGGCAAGCGCCCGGAATCGAACCGCCAGATGTAATTCTGCCGGGTTTGCTCGGCCGGATCGATGAAGCCATTGCCGTTCGCGTCGCAGTAGTAGTCGAGCAGCTTCGTGACGGGCGGTTGCACCGGCGCCCAGCCTGTCTTCGCGCCCGTCAACGCAGTCAGTGGTTCGTCGAACTCGTCGCCGACCGGGAACACGCCCTTTTCGGTGCCCTCTACCACGACGCCGACAACCGCCCCCGACGCGCCCCCCGACCGCACCGGCCCGGTGGCGAAAGCATGAACCACCGCGCCATTGTTGCGGCCAACCAGGCCGCCCACGCCGTTCACGCCACTGACTTCGTTGGCCGCGAAGGCATTGCGCACGGAACTGAGCGAGTTGAAACCGACCAGACCACCGACATTGTTGCCGTCAGCCACAACCTCGCCGGTGGCATAGCTGTTGCGCACCCGCGCATCGGTGTTCACGCCGACCAGCCCGCCCACG
>CAZTIB010000043.1:0-19701 GCA_964613615.1 uncultured Chromatiaceae bacterium | reverse complement strand
CGGAAATGACCGGCGAAAGCAGTAGCGGCAATGCACTGCGCAGGCGCCCGTCGTGATGAGCAACGCCCGGCCAGCGTACTTTTGCAGCAAACCGGGCTGGCGCGCACTGGCGAGGTCGCTTACCGGGTCGCTCGTAAACCCGGGCACGACATCGTGCTCCCGAGCCTGCGGTAAGACCTGCAATAACAGGGGGTCATGCGGGTCGCCGCGTCGCATGCGCCTGGCATAGCTGCGTGGCACCCGCAGCGGGAAATCCGGGATTGACGGGTCTATGTCGGCAGCATCCAGACCGAGATCTTTTAGCAGCTCTGCCCGCCGCGTGTAGGCGGCGGCCATGGCCCGCTGCCAGGCCGCGGCCCCGATTGCTTCACGCGCGACACTCACCGTGTTCACTCACTCCTGGCCCGCTGGCGGTCCGGCTCGCGGAGGCTACAATAGCGCCCGCTGCTCTGCGGCCATTCCAGGCCGGGCGCCTTCGACACACTTCCGGAAGTATTGCATGACCAGTTACAGCACCAGTGAGTTCCGCGCAGGCCTGAAGATTCTGATCGACGGCGATCCGTGCACCATTGTGGAGAACGAATTCGTGAAGCCCGGCAAGGGTCAGGCATTCAATCGGGTCAAGATTCGCAATCTCAAGACCGGGCGTGTGGTGGACCGTACCTATAAGTCTGGCGAAAGCCTTGAAGCGGCCGACGTGATGGAAACGGATTTGCAGTACCTTTATAACGACGGTGAGCTTTGGCATTTCATGGACCAGAAAAGTTTCGAGCAGATTGCCGCCGGAGATGCGGCTGTCGCCGATGCGAAGCAGTGGCTGAAAGAGCAGGATGTCTGCCAGGTGACGCTTTGGAACGGCCAGCCATTGCTGGTTGCGCCGCCAAACTTTGTCGAGCTGAAGATCGTGCAGACGGATCCCGGGCTACGCGGTGACACGGCGCAGGGCGGGGTAAAGCCTGCGGAGCTGGAAACGGGCGCCGTGGTGCGCGTACCGCTGTTCATCGAGGAAGGCGAGGTGATTCGCGTCGACACCCGCTCTGGTGAATACGTGTCGCGAGTTAAATAGCGCCGCCCTCAGACTGGAAAACTGACGACATCCTCCAGCCGGTCGCAGCCCATGCTCAGCATTACCACCCGGTCGAAGCCAACGGCCACTCCGCAGCAGTCGGGCAGGCCGGCTGCCAGCGCGGCCAGCAACGCATTGTCCGGCCGCACGTCCGGCAGGCCCGCGCGGCGCCGCTGGTCGCGGTCGGCGGCAATGCGTCGTTGCTGTTCGTCTGCATCAGTAAGCTCCCGGTAACCGTTGGCCAGTTCGACGCCGCGCCAGAAAACCTCGAATCGTTCTGCCACGAGTTCGTCAGCGGGATCGATCCGCGCCAGGGCCGCCTGGGTGGCCGGATAGTGGCTGAGCACCGTCAGCGCATCCGCCGGCAACCGCGGTGCAATGACATGGCTGACCAGCAAGTCGAGCCAGTCATCCCGGGCATCCTGCAGGTCTGGCAGCGCCGATTGCGTCAGCCGCTCGGCGCAGGCGCGCAGCTCCGCCACGCTGGCGGTCATTGGATTCAGCCCGGTGAACTGCAGAAAGGCATCACGATAGCGCAATGTGGGGGCGACGCCGGGCGCTGATCCTGCCACTGCCGCCAGGGTACGGATCAGCGCGCAGGTTTCTGCGGCCATGGCCGGCAGGTCGATGCCGCGCCGGTACCATTCCACCAGCGTGAATTCCGGCTGGTGGTGACGGCCGTGTTCACCGTCGCGGTACACCTTGCCCAGCTGGTAGATGTCCGGGCTGCCGGCCGCCAGCAGCCGTTTCATGCCGAATTCCGGTGACGTGTGCAGATATAGTGGCGCGTCGCGCGAGGCTTGGGCAGCCACCCGTATGCTGGCGATGTGCGGGTCGGTCACCGTCGCTGGTGCGAGGGCCGGGATATCGACTTCGCGCACGTTCAGGGCCCGGAAGAACTCGCGCGCGGCGGTGAGCATGTCTGCCCGCGCAGCGAGCACGTCGAGGCTCGCCGTGGGTTGCCAGCCCGTCCGGCGGCTCACACCCGGGCGGCCACGCATTGGCCGACCCGCAGCGGCCGGCCCGGCGCCAGGCCGGCGGCCGCAACAGAGGTGCCCGGCGGCATGAGCATGATCACCGTGGAGCCGAGGTTGAAGTAACCCATTTGGTCGCCGCGTGCGAAGGGAACCCCGGCCCGGCCCGGGTAGTGCCAGCGGCGCATCTGCCGCGGCGTGCAGGGCAGCACTTCGCCGGCCCAGGTGGTGGAGATGCTGGCAACGTTCAGTGCGCCGACCAGGACCACGGCGAAGGGCCCGCTGGCCGACTCAAACAGGCAGACCAGGCGCTCGTTGCGGGCGAACAGTCCCGGCACCGCGGCGGCCGTGGCCTCGTTCACGCTGAGCCGGTCCCCGGGCATGTAGATCATGTCCCGCAGCGTACCGGCCAGCGGCGCGTGCACCCGGTGATAGTCCTGGGGCGCCAGGTAGACGGTCAGGAACCAGCCGTTGCGGAAGGCTGCCGCCGCTTCTGCATCGCCCAGCAGCTCGGCAGCGGAGTAGGTCATGCCCTTCGCCTGCAGGAGCTGCGTGTCATGCAGGGTGCCGGCTTGTTGCACGCGGCCGTCGGCGGGGCAGGTAATGGCAGCGGGATCGGGGTCCTGGGGCCGCGCGCCCGGTTGCAGCGAGCGGGTGAAGAAGGCATTGAAACTCGGGTACCCGCCCGGCACCGGCTGCGCCGCTTCGTCCAGGTTCACCGGGAACAGCCGGGCAAAACCCCGGATGCAGAGGTCTTTGAACCAGGGCGTTCGTACCCGGGCGAGCCGGTGGACGATCCGGCCCAGCAGGAATTGGGGCAGCAGGCGTTGAAAAGCAACGTAGAGTTCGGTCATTGGGGAACGGCTCGTGCGGACATCGTTATTCGGCCAAGGGCACTGGGTACAATAGCGTGAACCGGCCACAATGATGCCGCCGGGCGGGCGCGAAATACACTGCATGAACGTTGACATTCCGGCGCCGGCTACGGTCAGTGAAGTCATTCGGTATTGCGCCGGAGCCCTGCAGCAGGCCCAGCTGTTCTATGGGCATGGCACCGATAACGCCGTTGATGAAGCCGCTGCGCTGGTGCTCAGCGCGGCCGGTGTGACGGCGGACTCGCCGGGTATTGCCGATCTGGCGTTTTCCCCGGCGGCTCGTGAGCGCCTTGCTGGGTATCTGCACCGGCGTATCCAGAATCGCGAACCGGCGCCGTACATCATCGGGGAAGCCTGGTTCTGCGGCCTGCGCTTTCACGTCGATCGCCGGGTGCTGATCCCCCGGTCGCCCTTCGCTGAGCTGATACGCAACCGTTTCGAGCCCTGGCGGCAGCCCGGTCCGGTGCGGCGGATACTGGAGATCGGGACCGGCAGCGGTTGCATTGCCATTGCTGCGGCCCTGGCCTTTCCCGACAGTGAAGTTCTGGCCACGGACATCTCCTGGCCGGCGCTGCAGCTGGCGTGCGAGAACCGGGCCGCGCATGGACTGGCCGACCGGATGCACCTGGTTCAGGCGAACCTGCTGGCCGGCATTACCGGGCGTTTCGATCTGGTGCTCAGCAACCCGCCTTATGTGCCTGCTGCCGAGCTGGCGGACCTGCCGGCGGAATACGCCCACGAACCAGGCCTGGCGCTGGCGAGTGGCCCGGACGGTCTGGCGTCGGCTCGGCGAATCCTGCAAGATGCGCCGGCTTTGCTAGCGCCACAGGGCCTGCTCGCGCTGGAAGTTGGTGTCGGCTGGCCGGCGCTGGAAGCCGCCTTTCCCCACCTGCCTTTTATGTGGCCGGAATTCGGGCAGGGCGGCGAAGGGATTGCGCTGCTGACTGCCGCCGAGCTGGGTGCCGTCAGCTAGTGTATAGTCCTCATTAGATTAAGCCTGCAACCTTCTGAATTAATTGCTGATGTCTGGTAACTCAATCGGTACGTTGTTCACGGTGACCACCTTTGGTGAAAGTCACGGTCCGGCCCTGGGCTGCATCGTGGATGGCTGTCCACCGGGCCTGGCGCTTTGCGAGGCCGATATTCAGCCGGAGCTGGACCGGCGGCGACCCGGCCAGTCGCGCCACACTACCCAGCGCCGCGAGTCCGACACGGTGACGATACTGTCCGGGGTGTTCGACGGCCTGACCACCGGGACGCCCATCGGCATGCTGGTGCAGAACGAAGACCAGCGGTCGCGGGATTACACCAAGATTAAAGACTTGTTCCGGCCCGGGCACGCCGACTACACGTACGAACAGAAGTACGGCCGCCGTGATTACCGCGGCGGCGGTCGGGCCTCGGCGCGGGAGACGGTCATGCGAGTCGCCGCAGGGGCCGTGGCGCGCAAGTGGCTGCGTGAGGAGGCCGGGATTCAGATTCAGGGCTGGTTGCGCCAGCTTGGGCCAATTGAGCTGGATTGCCCGGACCTGGAGGCCGTTTACGACAACCCCTTCTTTTGCGCCGAGCCTGACCGTTTGCCGGAACTTGAGGCCTACATGGATGCGCTGCGCAAAGAAGGCGACTCTATCGGTGCGCGCATCAACCTGGTGGCGAGCGGCATGCCCGTGGGCCTGGGTGAGCCGATCTTCGACCGGCTGGAGGCCGATATCGGTAAAGCCATGCTCAGCATCGGTGCCGTGAAGGCCGTGGAGTTCGGGGCTGGTTTCGGCGCCGTTGCGCAGAAGGGGACGGCACATCGCGACGAGATAACGCCCCGTGGCTTTCGGTCGAATTCAGCCGGTGGCACCCTGGGTGGCATTTCCTCGGGCCAGGATTTGCTGGTGAGCATTGGTCTGAAGCCGACCTCGAGCATACGCTTGCCGGCGGCCACGATAGACAAGGACGGGCAGGCCGCGGAGATTGCCACGACCGGGCGTCACGACCCGTGTGTGGGGCTGCGCGCGACGCCCATCGCCGAGGCCATGCTGGCAATCGTACTGATGGACCAATGGCTGCGGCATCGCGCGCAGAACGCAGACGCTCGATCGGCCACACCGGTGGTGCCGGCAAGTATCGCCCCTGACTAGAATCTAGCTGAGATAAATCGGCTAATATTTTGTTTTAAATAGTTTTATGTCGCAGGTTTATGACATTGCCGTGGTGGGCGCGACCGGCCTGGTTGGCGAGACCATGCTGGAGATTCTGGCCCAGCGGGAGTTTCCCGTCGGCGAGCTGCACGCGCTGGCGAGTGCGCGCTCGGCCGGCAGCACCGTCATGTTTCGCGGCCGCCCGGTGCTCGTGAAGGAGCTTGCCGGGTTCGACTTTGCGGGCGTGGCAGTGGCGCTGTTTTCGGCGGGTGGCAGCGTGTCGGCCGAACATGCGCCGGGGGCGGGCGCCGCCGGTTGTGTCGTGGTGGACAACACCTCGTATTTTCGCAACGAGTCGGACATCCCGCTGGTGGTGCCGGAGGTCAATGCCGAGGATATCTCGGGCTATCCCCCGCGCAACATCATTGCGAACCCCAACTGCTCCACCATCCAGATGGTCATGGCCCTGAAGCCGATTCATGACGCCGTCGGCATCGCCCGCGTGAACGTGGCCACTTATCAATCCGTGTCCGGCGCGGGGCGCAGCGGTATTGAGACCCTGGCGACCCAGACCGCGGAGCTCCTGAACGGGCGTCCCGTGGAGCTGGAAGGTCAGGCAAGACAGATTGCCTTCAACGCGGTTCCGCATATCGACAACTTCGAAGCCAACGGCTACACCCGGGAAGAGATGAAGATGGTCTGGGAGACCCGCAAGATTCTCGGCGACGACAGCATCATGGTGAATCCCACCGCGGTGCGTGTGCCGGTTTTCTTCGGCCATTCCGAGGCCATACACATCGAGACGCGGGATCGGATCTCTGCCGACGAGGTGCGGGGCCTGCTGCAGCAGGCCCCGGGGATCGAGGTGCTTGATAAGCGGGATACGGGTGGGTATCCGACCGCGGTGTCGGAAGGGGCCCGGCGCGACCCAGTCTTCGTGGGCCGGATCCGGGAAGATATCTCCCATGAGCATGGCATCAGCATGTGGGTGGTGGCGGACAACGTCCGCAAGGGTGCCGCCCTGAACAGCGTGCAGATCGCCGAGATATTGGTGCGTGATTACTTGTAAGCTATAGTTGCGCAAGCTCCGATAGGTTGCGGGTTGGTGCGTTTGTTGGTCGCAACCACGGGCGGCGTGGGGACCGTAGTCGGGGAACTTTAGATGTCGCGATTTCTGCTTCTAGTGATCTCGGTCATGGCCTTGGTCATGCCCGGTTCGGTGTTGGCCCTCGGGCTGGGTCAGATTGAACTGCAGTCGGGCTTAAACCAGCCGTTCCGCGCGGAGATTCCATTGACCTCGGCGTCGGCCGACGAGGTCACGCGCCTTAAGGTTCGCCTGGCATCTGCCGAAACCTTCGAGCGCTACGGACTGCTCCAGGCGGGGTTTCTGACCCGCTTCGACTTCAGCGTGACCAGCAGCGGCGGTCGCAGCGCCATTCGCGTCACTTCCGTCGAGCCGGTCGTCGAGCCTTTCGTCACGATGCTGCTGGAAGTGGAGTGGGCCCAGGGGCGCCTGCTGCGTGAATACACCGTGCTGCTTGACCCGCCGGTATTCGATGCTCCCGTTGCCGCGCCCGCCCGACCGGCCCCAGCGCCGGTCCCGAGGCCCGGCTCGCGGCCGGTGCAGCGGCCCGCACCCGCCGCACAGCCCGGGCCTGGTGCCCGACCCTCGACATCTTCTGCGCCACTGGGCAGTTTCGGCCCCGTGCAGCGCAACGACACGCTGTGGAACATTGCCAATCGGACGCGTCCCGATGCGTCTATCACGATGAACCAGATGATGGTGGCGATCTATGCCGCCAATCCCGAGGCCTTCGACGGCAATATCAACCGGCTGCGGGCAGGCGCGATTCTGCGCATTCCGGACGCTGGAGAAGTCACTCAGACCAGCCGTCGCGATGCCTTTGCGGAAGTGCGCCGGCAAAACGAATCGTGGCGTGGCGCCGCCCCCCCACCGGCAGACAGTGCACGCCTGCGCCTGGTCCCGCCGGCGGGCGAAGACGCGGCAGCGCAGGAGCCGGGAGCCCGCGACTCAGGGGCAGCCGCGAGCGGGCGCGTCGCCGAACTGCAAGCCCAGCTTAATGAGCGCGAGCGTTTGCTCGAGGTCAAGAACCAGGAATTGGCTGACCTGCAGGCGCAGCTGGCGGAGTTGCGCGACAAGCAGCTTGATGAGCTGGTTGCGGATGACATGGCCCCGGCCGACACCGGGGCTGAAGCGCTAGTCGAAGACGAGATCCCGGCAGCCGACGAGATGCCGCTGGACGAAGCACCTGTCGACGAAGTCGTCGGGGATGAGATGGCAGGCGAGGCCGAGACCGAAGCACCCGGTCCGGCGCGGGTCATTCCGCCGGCCGTGACCACCCGCCAGGAAGAGCCGTCTTTTATCAGTCAACTCATCGGCAATCCGTGGCTTTACGGCGGTCTCGTCTTGGCCCTGCTGGTCGGCCTGTTCATCGCCAAACGGCGACGCAGCGATGAGCTGACCGGCACCTGGGAGCAACTCGGGGGTGAGGAGGCCGTTGAACCGGACTTGCGGGAAGCCACCGACCGCCTGCGGGCCCCGATTCACGAGGCCGAGGAAACCTTTGTCGTTGAAGAAACGCCGGCGCAGGAAACGGGCGCGCTGGAGGCAGGCCGCAGCGGCACGGTAGAGATCGACCTCAATCGCGAGGGCGACCAGGAACTGCCGCTGGAGAAGACGCTCAGTAGCGATTCCGCGCTCAATCTCGATCAATCCGATCCCCTGGCCGAGGCCGAGTTTCATTCTGCTTACGGCCTGTACGACCAGGCGGCAGATCTGCTGAACGCCGCGCTGCAGGCTGAGCCCGACCGGCTGGACCTGCGCCGCAAGTTGATTGAGGTGTATTTCAGCTGGGATAACCGGGGCGGGTTCCAGAAAGCTGCCCAGGAATATCACGACCGTGTCGATTCGGGCGACCAGTTCTGGAATAAGGTGCTGGTCATGGGCAAGCAGCTGTGCCCGGACGAAGCGCTGTTCGCAGCGGCGCCGACGAGCCCCGCGTCCGGTGAAGACATGGACATGGATCTCGCGCTCGGCGATGACAGCGGCGGCGAGGTGGATCTTGCCCTCGGGGACGAGGATGCAGATGTAGACCTGGACCTGTCGGGTATCCGGCCCATGCCGGAAGACGCCGGCCTGGACTTCGATCTCGGTGACGCGTTGATGGCCGACGACGATGACTTATCGCCGACAGAGCGCCAGGACCCAGGCGCCGAGGCGCCGACCATGGAGACCCCGACTATCGAGTCGCCGGGACCCAGCGCGTCGACCATGGAGACCCCGACCATCGAGGTTCCCGGTCCATCGACGCCCACGGTGGAGACACCAACCATCGAGCAGCCGATGTCTGAGACGACGATGGAGACGCCTACCATCGAGACGCAGGCCGGCGATTTTTCCGAGGATACAGGGCGCACGTCCGAGACGGCGGCGCTGGATCTCGACGAACTGGGGCTCGATCTCAGCGAGTTTGAAGATGCCCTCGGAGATGAAGAAGACCAGGCCTCCCGCGATGACGATGCCACGCTGCTGGCCAGCGAGTTGGAAGATCCGACGTTGCTGGCTGGCGATGTCGTGGGGCTGGAGTCCACTTCCGAAGTCGAGCAGCTGACAGGGGAGTTGCCGTCGGATGACTCGGTGGACGCCTTCCTGGCTGGTGACGTCACGGCAGAGCAGGCCGGACCGGACCTGGACGCACTCACGCAGGCGATGGAAAAGACTTCTGCCGCCGATGAGATCGGCGATACGGCGGAACAGCCTCAGCCCGAGGTGGAAGAAACGGCGGAACAGCCGGGTCCCGGAGCGCCCGAAGGCCTGGCTGGCGGTGATGCTGGCGACCTCGTCGACTTCGACGTTGGCGAGCGGGTGACGGAAGAAGAAGCGCCCACCGGGACCATGGACAAACCCCCTCGCGGTCGCGAGGGACCCACCATGACGGAGGTGGGTACCAAGCTCGACCTGGCTCGCGCTTACATCGACATGGGCGATCCCGAAGGGGCGCGCAGCATTCTGGGTGAAGTGATCGAAGAGGGCGACGAGCCCCAGCGCCAGGAAGCGCAGCGCCTCCTCGACACGCTGTCCGCTTGAGTCCGGCGAGTCGCGGGCCCGCTGCCGGGCCGGAACGCCGGCGGGTGGCAGTCGGGCTCGAATACGACGGCACCGCCTACAACGGTTGGCAAATTCAGCCCCATGCCCCCAGCGTGCAGGCTGTCCTCAACGCGGCGGTAGCCGCTGTCGCGGCAGAGCCGGTTGACTGTGTGGGCGCCGGCCGCACCGACACCGGCGTGCATGCCGAGGGCCAGGTTGTCCACTTCGATACCGGGTCAGCGCGCACGCCGCGTCAGTGGGTCCTGGGCATCAACAGCAACCTGCCGGACGACGTCAACGTGTTGTGGGCTGTCGCCGTTGCACAGGACTTTCATGCCCGCTACGGCGCTACGGAGCGCGGTTACCGTTACCGAATTCTGAATCGGCCCGTGCGCTCGGCCCTGGAACGGCACCGGGCCTGGTGGGTCCGCCAGCCCCTCGATATGGGTGTGATGGTGACTGCGGCCGCAGACTTGGTGGGCAAGCACGATTTCTCGGCCTTCCGGGCAGCCGCATGCCAGGCGAACTCGCCTCTGCGCGATGTCAGGCGTGTGGACGTCAGCCGCCAGGGTGAGATCGTGACTGTCCATATCGCGGCGAACGCATTCCTGCACCACATGGTCCGCAACATCGTTGGCACGCTGGTGCGAATCGGCATCGGCGAGGCTGCGCCGGACTGGGTTGCGGCACTGCTGGCCGGCCGTGACCGCAAACTGGCAGGAATCACCGCGCCCGCAGCCGGGCTGAGCCTCATCAGCGTGCACTATCCGGCAGCGTTCGGTTTGCCGGCCAGCGCGACCGGGTGATTCCCGACGCGCTGGCGGTTTATCATGGGAGCAGAATGAACTGGTTCGACAAAATCATTCCCTCGCGCATCAAGACGGAGGGGCGTTCCCGCTCCGTGCCCGAGGGTTTGTGGCAGAAATGCAGCCAGTGCGGGGCGCAGCTCTATCGCTCGGAGCTCGAACGCAACCTGTTTGTCTGTCCCAAGTGCAGTTATCACACGCGCATCGGGGCCCGCGACCGGCTGGAGATGTTTCTGGACGCCGGCAGTGGGCGGGAAGTCGCAGAGAAGCTTGCGCCTACGGATCCGCTGAAATTCAAGGACAGCAAGCGCTACCGCGACCGGATTACCCAGGCCCAGCGCGTGACCGGCGAAGAAGATGCACTGGTTGCGATGACCGGCCTTTTGAAAGGTCAGCCCGTCATTGCAACGGCTTTCGAATTTCGTTTCATGGGGGGCTCGATGGGTTCTGTCGTGGGCGAGAAGTTTGCCCGGGCCGCCGGTTTCAGCCGCGACAACCAGATGCCGTTGATCAGCTTTTCCGCCAGCGGCGGGGCCCGTATGCAGGAGGCCTTGTTTTCGCTAATGCAGATGGCCAAGACCAGTGCGGCGCTGGCCAGTCTTGCGGAAGCCCGCGTCCCCTACGTGTCTGTGCTGACCGATCCAACGACAGGCGGGGTCTCTGCAAGCCTGGCGATGCTGGGTGATCTGAATATTGCTGAACCCAATGCGTTGATCGGTTTTGCGGGGCCGCGGGTCATCGAGCAAACGGTGCGCGAGACCTTGCCCGAGGGGTTTCAACGCAGTGAGTTTCTGCTCGAACACGGTGCGGTAGACATGATCGTCGACCGCCGGGAGCTGCGTGACGCAATTGCGCAGTTGCTGGCCAAGCTGATGAAAAAGCCGGAACCGGGGCCGACGGTGGCACCGGCCACCTCGCCCTGATTGCGATCTCCCGGTTCAGGCCTGCAGCCCCGTGATCGATAGGCCCTGTCCAGGCCGCTGATTTAGCAAAGATTCCCCGACCATGCGCCGTTCACTGGCAGACTGGCTCAGCTGGCAACAGACGCTGCATCCGCGCGACATTGATCTGGGGCTGCCGCGCGTCCGGGCCGTGCTCCAGCGGCTCGATATCAGCCCTCCGCCCGGACGAGTCTTCAGCATTGCGGGAACGAACGGCAAGGGCACGACGGCACACTATCTTGCCGCGATGCTGAGCGCGTTTGGCTGGCGCACCGGTGTTTACACCTCGCCGCACCTGGTGCATTACAACGAGCGCGTCAGGCTGTCGGGCGCCGCGGCGACAGACGACGAACTGGTTGACGCTTTCGAGGCCATCGATCACGCGCGGCAACACGATCCCCTGACCTATTTTGAGTTCGGCACGCTCGCGGCGTTGTGGTTGTTCAGTCGCGCCCACCTGGATGCCTGGGTACTCGAGGTCGGGCTCGGCGGCCGCCTGGATGCTGTCAACGTCATCGATCCGGATTTCAGCCTGATCACCACCATTGCGCTGGATCACCAGGACTGGCTGGGCCACACGCTTGAGGAGATTGCCGCGGAAAAGGCGGGCATCCTGCGCGCCGGCCGGCCCGGCTTCTACGGTGCGCCCGACGTACCCGCGGTGATTCGCGCGCAAGCCGCTGACATTGATGCCGATCTCCGGCTGGCTGGGGAGGATTTTGGTTACACGCGCGGTGCTGATGCGTGGCAGTGGTGGAGCAGCGATGGACTGCGGCTGGCCGATCTGCCGCTGCCGGAGCCGGGCGATGACGCGCAGTTCGCCAACATTAGTCTTGCGCTGGCTGCGGCCACGGCGAGCGCGCAAGGGCCCATCGACGCCCTGTCCCTGCGCGCTGCGCTGAATGTGAAACCGCCGGCCGGGCGCTTCCAGCAGCTCGCTCGGCACGACCGCCACTGGCTGCTCGATGTTGCCCACAATCCGCAGGCGGCCCGGGCGCTGGCTGCGCGCCTGGCGCCGCTTGGCTCGCCGGCAGATAACACGATTGTCCTGGGGATCCATGCGAACAAGGAGCTGGACAGGGTGCTCGAACCCCTGGCGCCCCTGGCGCGCCGCTGGATCGCGTGCCGGGCGGGCGAGGCGGCTGGTCTCGATCCACGGGAGCTGGCGGCGCGGCTGACCACGGCGGCGGATGGCGAAATCATGTGGCGGGAGACGCCGGCAGACGCGTTGCAGCTGGCGGTCGCGCAGACCCAGGTTGGGGATCGCATTGTCGTGTGCGGGTCCTTCGAGGTGGTCGGTCCAGCCCTCCAGTGGCTGGAAGTGGACCCGGGCGCCTGATGCAGTTGGCTGCTTGGTACCAGCGATTTCAGCGCGCGCGACTGGCACCAAACACCGCGGCGAGCGCTTGCCAAGGGTATACTTTGCGCCCGGTGGGCCGAGGTCGCGCATGGATCGTCAACTCCTAGAGCGAATGGTGGGTGCTGCGGTACTTATCGTCGCGCTGGTCGTGATAGCACCGGCGATTCTCGATGGTCCTGGTGACCAGGAGCCGGCGGCGCCAGTCTCGAGCGCCCTGGATCGCGACGTCCGCACCGTGACGATTCGCCCGGACCGCGAGGCCGCCGAGCCGCCGGTACCCATGGCCAGCGCGGAGGCGCCCGCAGCTGAGCCTGCACCCCAGCCGCAGCCTGCGGCACCAGCTGAGCGGAAGCCTGCCGGCGAGACCGTCAAGCCGGCCGTCGCCAAGGCGCCGACCGCGCCCCCGAAGGTCAAGCCCAAAGCCACGCCAAAGGCAGAACCGCCGCCAAAGGCGAGCCCACCCCGCAGCGGCTGGGCAGTGCAGCTGGGCAGTTTCGCCAGTCGGGACAACGCCAAACGCCTGGCAGGTGAGGTGTCGGCCAAGGGCTATGAGGCCTATCTGTTGCCGCTGGAACGCGACGGCCGCACGCTCTATCGCGTGCGCGTTGGCCCCCGGCCGAGCCGGGAAGCTGCCGAGAAGCTGGCGGGCGAGCTGGCCAGGGCCGGCTACAAGGGCCAGCTCGCGCCGGAAGGGCAGGCCACCTGAGCGGCAGCATGGTCTGGGTAGATTATTTGCTGCTTGGCGTCGTCACCCTGTCGGGTGTGGTGGGCCTGTTTCGCGGCTTCGTGAAAGAAGCCCTGTCGCTGGGTGTCTGGGTGATCGCTATCTGGTGCGCGTGGAAGTTTGCCGGCCTTGCGAGCGCCCAGATGACGGGCTGGGTCGAAGACCCTGTGCTGCGCCTTTGGGCTGCGCGCGTAGTCGTGCTGGTGGCCGTGCTGATCCTGGGCGGGCTGCTGACGGCGCTGCTGTCTTTCCTGCTGGACCAGACCGGCCTCACGGGCACTGACCGGCTGCTTGGCGGGCTGTTCGGCCTGGGGCGGGGTGCGGCACTGGCTGCCCTGGTAGTGATGGCACTGCAATTCACGGGCTTCGATGCGGATCCTTGGTGGGCTGAATCGAAATTGATACCGTATGCGGAGCCCGTTGCCGACCTGTTGCGCGACGTGGCGGCCGGGGGCATGGAAATGCTGGACAAGGATCAAGAAACAAGCGACCCGGCGGCTGCGACCGAGTCGTCCTGAGTAAGCAATCAACCGGACACCAACCGTGTGTGGAATCGTCGGAATTGTCAGTCAGCAGCCGGTTAACCAGGCCATCTATGATGCGCTGACCGTGCTGCAGCACCGTGGGCAGGATGCGGCGGGTATTGCCACCGATGCTAACGGGACGCTTTGCACGCGCAAGAGCAATGGCCTGGTACGCGACGTGTTCCACCAACGCCACATGCTGAAATTGCGCGGCGATATGGGCATAGGTCACGTGCGCTATCCGACGGCCGGCTGGTCCAGTTCGTCCGAAGCCCAGCCCTTCTACGTGAATTCACCGTACGGCATCTGCCTGGCCCACAACGGCAACCTGACCAATGTGGAAGAGCTGAAGCAGGTGCTGATTCACGAGGATCGCCGGCACCTGAATACCGGTTCGGATACCGAGGCCCTGCTCAATGTTTTTGCCGGCGAACTGCAGCAACAGGACAGCAATCACCTCACCCCGGAGGCCGTGTTTGCCGCCATCCGGCAAGTGCACCGGCGTTGCCGAGGCGGTTATGCGGTGGTGGCCCTGATTCTCGGCCACGGCATTGTGGCGTTTCGGGATCCGCACGGCATTCGCCCCGCCTGCATCGGCAAGCGGCAGACGGACCTTGGGACGGATTACATGGTGGCTTCGGAAAGCGTGGCCCTCGACGGCGCGGGCTTTGAGCTGGAGCGGGACATTTTGCCAGGGGAGGGCGTGTTCATTCGCAAGGACGGCGAGTTCTTCAGCCAGCTATGCAGCGACGAAACGGCCTACAAGCCCTGCATTTTCGAACACGTATATTTTGCCAGGCCGGATTCCATTATCGATAGCATTTCGGTGTACAAGGCGCGCCTGCGTATGGGTACTAGCCTGGCTGAAAAGATTCTGCGCGAGCACCCCCACCACGATATCGACGTGGTGATCCCGATACCCGATTCGAGTCGGACCAGTGCGCTGGAAGTGGCGCACCAGCTGCGGGTGAAGTATCGCGAAGGATTCGTGAAGAATCGCTATATCGGCCGCACGTTCATCATGCCCGGCCAGGAAATGCGCAAGAAATCGGTGCGCAGCAAACTGAATGCGATCGATCTCGAGTTCGCAGGCAAGGCGGTGCTGCTGGTTGACGATTCCATCGTCCGCGGTACCACCTCCAAACAGATCATTGAGATGGCCAGGGAAGCCGGTGCGCGGCGCGTGTACTTCGCATCGGCGTCGCCGCCGGTGAGGTATCCCAATGTGTATGGCATCGACATGCCGGCAGCTTCGGAACTGGTGGCCGGCAATCGCACGGAACAGGAGGTTGAGCGGTTTATCGGTGCAGATTGGCTGGTCTACCAGGACTTGAGCGATTTGATTGCGGCCGTGAGCCATGACAACGCGGATATCGACGGTTTCGATGCGTCGTGCTTTTCCGGTGAGTACGTCACGGGTGATGTCACGCCCACCTACCTGGCCCGGCTGGAACGGGAACGCTCGGACCTGGCCAAGACGGAGCGGGAAAACCTGCGCCGCCGCCTCGAGGGTGAAGCTGACGAGTTTGCGGACAGCGACGACAGCCGGGACCTCGGCCCGCAAGCGGGTGCCGCCTGATTTACCACCACCGCCAGGGTGCCAGGGGTGACGTGGTGTGATGACCTCGGAACCGCGCATATTCATTATCGACGACAGCGCCGATTACCGAAGCCTGTTGTCCCATCACGTGACGACGCGTTGGCCCGATGCGGTGGTGCGCGACTACGATCCCGTGTTTTCCGGGCGCTTGCCTGAGAGCTTTTCGGGGGCCGGCAATGACGTGATTTTGCTGGGCCATCCCGCCGCCGGCCACGACGCGCTGGAATGGCTGCACCAGTTTCGGCAAATATCCGGCTTTCCTCCGGTCGTGGTGATCGGCAACGGTGAAGAGCGGCAAATTGTTAGCGCCATGAAGGATGGGGCAGCCGAGTACTTGTCCAAATCGCGCCTCAATCACGTGCGCCTCATCGAAGTGTTGGAAAACGTGCTGGGTGGGGAAGAGAATCTCCCTGACCTGGCAGAAGCGGGCCTGCCCAGCCTGAAAGGCCACGTGATTCGTGAACAGCTATCGGGCAGCGACGTGTCTTCCGTTTACCTGACCACGGAAGAGAGTACCGGGCGTTCGGCCGTGCTCAAGGTGCTGCGCCAGATGCCCGACTCCGGCAATGAGGTGGCCTTTGAGCGCTTCCTGCAGGAATATGAGCTGATTGCGAAGCTCAACCATCCGAGCATCGTTAAAATTTATGATCTCGGGATTGCCGACGACCACGCGTACATTGCGATGGAATATTGCGGTCAGGGCAGCCTGAAACGGCGGATTGCCGCCGGTATGAACCCTGAGCTGGCCTTTCGCTACATGCGGCAGATCGCCGACGCGCTGGGGGAATTGCACCGGATCGGTATCACGCATCGAGATCTGAAACCCACGAACGTGATGTTCCGCGATGACGGCATCCTGGTACTCATCGATTTCGGGCTGGCCAAGCAGGCGCAGTTACGGGCGGAAATTACCGGCACTGGTGAGATTTTCGGCACCCCTTACTACATGAGCCCCGAGCAGGGTCACGCCGACCAGGTGGACCAGCGTGGCGACATCTATAGCTTGGGCGTGATCTTCTACGAGATGTTGACGGGCGATAAACCCTTTAACGCAGAAACCCCGATGGCGATGATCATTCGTCACCGCCACGCCCCCGTGCCTCGATTGCCGGCGGAACTGGCACGCTACCAGCCGGCCGTCGACCGAATGCTGGCAAAAAAACCGGCCGAACGTTTTCAGGATGTCGAAGAGTTGCTTGCCTGGACACCGGCGGGCGACGCCAAGGCGTCGGTCGCCCGGGCCTGATCAACCGTCGGCCGGGTCCGAGGCCTGCGTCAGTACAATGGTGCGTTCGATAATGACGGGCGCTGCCGGATAATTCTGGAAAGGATCTTTGGGTTGCGTTGGTCGGTAACCAATCTCATCGACTACATCCGCGCCTTCGATCACGCGGCCGAACACGGTGTAGCCCCAGCGGGTGGGTTTGGGGTTCAGGTCGACGTTGTCCGCAAGATTGATGTAGAACTGCGAGTCGGCACTGTGCGGGTCGTTGGTTCGGGCCATGGCCACTGCCATGCGACGGTTTTGCAGGCCATTGCCGGATTCATTCGGGACTCCGTCCCGCGTCGGCTTGGCGGCAAGGTCAATGGTGTAGCCGCCACCCTGGATGACGAAATTGGCGATGATGCGATGAAAGACGGTGCCCTCATAGTAGCCGTCATTCACATACTGCATGAAGTTCGCCACGGTCAGTGGCGCCCGGGCAGTGTCGAGTTCAATGACAAAGTTGCCGGCCGTGGTCTCAAAGCGCACCTGCGGGAAGTCCGCCGCAGGCGCTGCCTGGGACCACGCCATGAAGGTCAATGTCAGAGCAATAATGCCAGGTCGCATTGGTAGTCCTCCGAGTCTGCCTCGCATAGTTTACTAGTCCTTGCGTGCCGCGGGCCTGGCTTCAAGCAGGCCGCTGCCTTCTGTCGCTGCCATCAGGGTGTTCTGGAGCAGTATCGCGACGGTCATTGGGCCCACCCCGCCGGGAACAGGCGTGATCCACGCCGCGCGCTCACAGGCGCCGGCGAATTCCACGTCGCCAATCAGTTTTCCGTCCGGTTGGCGATTGATGCCCACGTCAATCACCACGGCGCCGGGTTTGACCCAGGCGCCGGGCACCAGTTCGGGTTTCCCGACGGCCACGGCGAGAATGTCGGCCCTGCCGACGTGGGCCTGCAGGTCAGTGGTAAAGCGATGGCAGACCGTGGTGGTGGCGCCGGCCAGGAGCAACTCCAGGGCGAGGGGCCGGCCGACGTGATTCGATGCGCCCACGACTACGGCGTGCTTTGACTTGGGATCTACGCCAATGCGTTCCAGCAGCATCATGATGCCGAAAGGGGTGCAAGGCCGCAGCATGGGGATGCGCTGGGACAGGCGACCGACGGTGTAGGGGTGAAAGCCGTCCACGTCCTTCACCGGTAGGATGCGCTCGATGACGGCGTTCTCATTGATATGCCGCGGCAAAGGCAGCTGCACGAGAATGCCGTGAATTGCGTCGTCGCCATTCAGCTCGTCAATCAGCGCCAGCAGTTCCGCTTCCGACGTCGTGTCCGGCAAATCATAGGACCTCGAGACGATGCCGGCCTCTTCGCAGGCCCGCCGCTTGTTGCGCACGTAGATCGATGACGCGTGATCCGCGCCGACCAGGACCACCGCCAGGCCCGGGACAGGCTCACCCGCCAGGCGCAGGCGCGCAATGCGCGCACCGATCTCGGCCCGGATCTCCCCGGCAATGGCCTTGCCGTCAATTATTCTGGCTGTCATTGGGGACGGTCGGAGCAATCTGTGGCCAGGCAAGGGCGCAACATACCAGAGCGACACCCGGGCCAGAAGTCCCGTATTGACGGCGTCGGTCCCCGGCCCTAAGATCCTGCGCCCTGCAGATGGGCCAGCTATAATTGGCTTCAGGCGGCGGTTCGGAAACGGGGCATGGCGCAGTCTGGTAGCGCATCTGCTTTGGGAGCAGAGGGTCGGCGGTTCGAATCCGTCTGCCCCGACCATTCTGACGCCCAGGGTCGGACAGGACATTAATCGCCGGTATGGCCAGGTATGAAGCGCCCGTAGCTCAACCGGATAGAGCATCGGCCTTCTAAGCCGACGGTTGCAGGTTCGAGTCCTGCCGGGCGCGCCAACACCCGAAGGGTGTGAAGATTGACAGACCAACGGTGGATGTAGCTCAGTTGGTAGAGCCCCGGATTGTGATTCCGGTGGTCGTGGGTTCGAGCCCCATCATCCACCCCATATTTCGCCTTGGCGATCGCTGCCGGGGCGGCAACAAGTCAGCGGGCCGTTAGCTCAACTAGGTAGAGCAGTGGACTCTTAATCCATTGGTTATAGGTTCGATTCCTATACGGCCCACCACATTTTTCGCTTCAGGGCACAAATCGGGGCACAGTCAGGCCAATTCCAAGGGGAGAACCAGACTGTTTCCAAGGCCCCGCATAAACCGGAAATCCCACCCAGAGCCTGCTGCCTCGTAACAGGCCTCAAGCATGGAAAACGGGGCCCCAAATGGGTCCCATCCAGGCCCCCCCCCCCGGGTGGGGGCAAATTCGATCCCCGGGCTATGGCTTGGGCCCTATCCCCGATACTGCGGCAAATACAAAGGGCTAAATTGCTGCTATGCAAGGGTCTGCTTTCGACCCAAAGCGGACATTCACCGTCGATAGTCAAATTCATTGATTGCTGCCGGCAACTGGCCGGCCAGGACTCGCTTGCAGCCCATCGAGACTTCTGCCTATATCTTGTCGAATCGAGTAGCAGGTAGGCTGCTGCGTACTTGGCTTGAGGAAAAAATGGGAGGGTAAGAGATGTCCGCATTAAATAGGACCAGTTTGGTAAAAATACACATGCTATTAGCCTCATTCATGTTTCCTGTTGCGTGCATGTTTCTAATCACCGGCGGGTTCTATACTTGGGAAATAAAAGGTTCTTACAACTCTGAAATCCATATGATTTCGCTGCAAAAACCTTTGGTACAGGATCAGAACTATCTTGAATCGCTGGTTCAGCGGGAACTGGAGAAACTTGCTGTACCCGTTCCTAGCGGTGGTGCCAGTGTCAAGAAGGGGGGTACATCGTATAAGTTGGAATGGACGGGTTCCGGCAGGGACGTAATACTGGAACCGACGTCAGACAAGCTGTCAGCCAAGCTAACTGTTAAGGAAACGACGTGGTATCGGAATCTGGTTCAATTACACAAAGCTAAAGGTGGCCAGCTCTTCAAAATTTACGCAGCCGCGCTCGCTATTTCCTTGTTCATCATCCTCTTCAGTGGGTTCTTGATGGCGTGGCAGGTGCCAAAGTACCGGAAGCAGGCGCTCATTTTCTCCGCAGTTGGCGTGGTCATGTTTCTTTTGATGATTGGCGCGAGCTAGCCTGGCCAGTAAAGGTTCTTTGCTGCGCAAATCAGGTTGGATGAATGTCCGCTTCTGGCCAATTGGTTTTGCCCGCGTTTCACGGACGGTTTCGTTAAGTCTGTAATGTCCGGTCTTCATAGTTAACGGGGCTGGTATGGCCCAGGTATCCGTGCCGTCGCTCGCGGTTATAGAAGCGCTCGATATAGTCAAAGATATCTGCTCGGGCGTCATCCCGGGTGCGATATTT
>CAZTIB010000042.1:0-11969 GCA_964613615.1 uncultured Chromatiaceae bacterium | reverse complement strand
CTGATCACCAACGCGCCAAACGGCGTGGCCGTGGCCATGTTCTATTTCAGCACCACCAGCACGTCGAGCGCCCTGGCCGCCTGGGCTGCGCCGATTCTTGACTGGACGCTGCTGAGCAACGCAGCAGACGCGGCGGCTTTTGCAACGGCCATCGGCAACATCGCACGTCCCTCGGCCAACCCGGCGGACCCGGAAGGCGATACGAATATCGCCAACGGCATCGCGACCGCGGCCGATTCGATGATGAACAACGGCTTCGAAGGGCGGATGGTCATCGACGTATCCACGGATGGCATCCAGAACGTCGAGCTCGACGGCACCGAGGGGGCTTGCGGTCCGGATTTCACGGAGTTCATGCAGGTCTGCTTCGACGTCGTTGAAACACAGCGCGACCTGGCCGGGCTTGCCGGTATCACGGTCAACGCTATCGGCATCGAGACGGAGACCACTCCCGGACTCCTGACGGGCTACCTGGCAGACCACGTCATTATCGGCGACGGCAGTTTTGTTGTGGGTGCGGACGACTTCGACGCTTTCGGCGACGCGATTAAGCAAAAGATTGCTACGGAGATCATACCGGTGCCTGCAGCCGTTTACCTGTTCGGCTCGGCCCTGCTTGGCCTTGGTGGCCTGGCGCGCCGCAATCGCCAAAGCTGATTTGGCATAGGATCTTGCCGTTAAGCGGCCTGTTGGCTGCTGCTTGTTCCGCACCACGGGCAGGTGCTGAACAGATAGAGGCAAGTCGCGGATTCACCAAGGAAGCGCGCTGGGGCAGCGCGCAGGCGCGGAGAAAAAAATGAAGAGCGATATGCACCGGGTCTGTGCAGTTCTGGTATTGGCTTTGGGTCTCCCCGGCGTGGCAGCCGCCGCGACGATCTGGGATGAGAGCGTAGATGGCAACCTGTCCACCGATCCCAACGCCCCCACCCCCATAGTTTTCGCTGCTGGTAACAACGTTATCAGCGGGAGCGTCGGCGGGCCGGGGAATGTTGGCGATTACATCACGTTTACCTTCGCGCCTGACCAGGGACTGACCGGGCTCCTGCTGTTGGAATTCGCAAGCCAGATGGGCGATTCAAGGGGCTTCAACGGCATCAACGAGGGTCCCACCAGCTTTATTCCCAGCCCCGTCACGCAAGACAACTTTCTCGGCGGCAACCACGTGAATGCCTTTGAGGCTGGTACGGACATACTGCCCCGCCTGGCCACCACGCCGCTGGTGGGCGCCGGATTCACTATCCCCCTCGGCGCGGGCACGTACAGCTACCTGATTCAGCAGACGGGCGCAGATCTCACGAGCTACTCGCTGGAGTTCCAGGTAGTGCCGGTGCCGGCGGCGGTATGGCTGTTTGGCTCCGCCCTTGGCTTGTTAGGTTGGTTTCGGCGCGCGGACAGGCTCGCGTAGCCGCCCTTAACTTTGCGTCAGCGGTTGTTAGTTGCCGCCGCCGCTTCGTCTTCCGGCAAGCGAAACGCCATCATCCAGTCGCCCGGTTTTTCCGGGTACAGGAACTGGTGACCGCCGGCCGCCACCACCACGTATTGCAGTCCGTCGATCTCGTAGGTCATCGGCGTGGCCATCGCGGCGGTGGGTAGTTTCCAGGTCCACAGCGTCTTGCCGTTGCGAATGTCGACAGCCCGGATCTTTTCATCCGGCGTGCCCGCCACGAAGATCACGCCACCCGCCGTGACAATGGCACCCCCCGCACCCGGTGCGCCGAGGGTCACCGGCAACGGCAACGGCGCGATTTTCTCCACCGAACCCAGCGGCACTTCCCACTGCACTTCACCGTTGGTGAGATCCATGGCCAGCAGCGTGTGCCACGGCGGTGCGGTGCACGGGGCGCCCAGCGGCGACAGCAACGGGCCCTGTTCCGCTGCATAGGGCGTATCTTTGATCGCCCCGGGCGGGCCACCCGGGCGCCCGGCGCCGGGCGCATTGATCGCCTTCTTGTCCTGTTCGTCGGCTTTCAGCAGGCGCAGGAAGTAGGGGATACGCGTGACATTGGTAATGAGCCAGCCACGATCGATGGCAATGGCGCCGCCGCCCCAGTTCACGCCACCACCCATCTGTGGGTACATCACCGTACCTTCCAGGCTGGGCGGGGTATAGATGGGACCGGAGCGCATGCCGGCAATCGCGTCGCGGCACTTCGTTTCGTCGTAGAAACTCACGCCCCACGCGTCTTCCGGACCAATGGTTTGCGGCACCAGCGGCGGCAGCACGGTTGGGAAGGGCTGGGTGGCAGACAGTGTTTCACCGGGCACGCCGTCGGTGGGCACCGGGCGTTCTTCCACCGGGTAGATGGGCTTGCCGGTGTCGCGGTTCAGTGCGAACACGAAGCCCTGCTTGGTGAGCTGAACGACTGCAGGAATGTCGCGCTCGTCTTTGCGGATGGTGGTGAGGATCGGCTGGGCCGGCAGGTCGAAGTTCCACACGTCGTGGTGGGTGACCTGGAAGTGCCAGGCCACTTCGCCGGTGTCGGCCTGCAACGCGACCACTGAATTGGCATAGCGGTTGTCACCGGGACGCGTGCCGCCGAAGAAGTCCGGCGACGCGCTGGCCGTCGGGGCGAACACGAGCCCGCGCGCTTCGTCCACCGACAGCATGCTCCACGCATTGGCCCCGCCAGTGGTCTGCAAGGCCCCTTCCTCCCAGTTCTTCGCCTGCGGGTCACCCGCATTGCGCGGCACCGGGTCGAAAGTCCACTTGAGCTTGCCGGTGCGCGCGTCGAAGGCGCGCAACATGCCGCTGGCCGACTTCGCCCGCCGCTGTTTGCCATTCACGGATGAACCCAGCACCACCACGTCGCGCACCACCGCCGGCGGCGACCAGAAGTTAACGCCATTGGGGTTCGCGTTTTGCGGCAGGGCTTGCACCAGCGGATCGATGTTCACCACGCCGGCTTCGCCGAAATCGTCGCAGGGCTCGCCGGTGCGCGCGTCTAACGCCACCAGGCGGCGATGGGTGGTGCCCATGAACACGCGCCACTCACACGCGCTGCCGGCCTGCGCACGCGAGTCTTTCCAAAGGGTGACACCCCGACATTTATAGGAGTTGAATGGGCGGGATTTGATTTCCGGGTCGTAACGCCAGCGCTCCGCGCCAGTGGCCGGATCCAGCGCAATCAGTTTGTTGAAGGCCGAGCAGAACAACAATGAACCGCCGGCTGCCGGTGGTGCCAGGATCGGTGTGGCGTGCAGGCCGAAGAACGCATTCTCGTTCACGGCCGGCGGCAGTTCGCCCGTGCGGAAGCTCCATGCCGGTTCCAGCATGCGCACGTTCTTCCGCGTGAGCTGGGTCAGTTCGGAGTAGCGCTGGCCGCCGGCGTCGCCGCCGTAGTGGGTCCAGCCCTCGGCGCCTGCCGTTTCAGCGGCAAAGGCCACGGCCAGCGCCGCGGTCAGTGGCCATAACTTGCGCACTTACAAAGACACCCAGGGTCGCCGCAGGCGGTCGCGCGCCTGGAAGGCGAGAATCTCGTCGTCGCGCTTCTGCGTAACGGCAATGGCGTCCAGGCCTTCCATCAGCATTTCCCGGTCGGCCGGGCTGATAGCGAAGCCGTGACGGTGGCCGTCGGGCCCGGTGAGCTCACAGGTGCGCAGGCTCACGCTGAGCTGATTGTTGGCGGGGTCGGCCTGTACCATCTCGGCCAGCGACTCCACCACCGCGTTGTCCAGCACCACAGGCAAGATGCCGTTGCGCACGCAGTTGCCTTGAAAGATTGCGCCGAAGCTGGGTGCGACGACACAACGGATGCCCCACTCGGCCAGCGCCCACACCGCGTGCTCGCGTGACGAACCGCAGCCGAAGTTTTCGCCCGTCAGGATTATCTGCGCTTCCCGGTAGGGATCCTGGTTCAGAATGAACTCCGCGTTCTCTTCGCGCCCGCCCGGCTCTGTATAGCGCCAGTTCGCGAACAGGCCGCCGCTCAAGCCCTGCTTGGATACCCGCTTCATCTCCCGGCTGGGAATGATGATGTCGGTATCGATGTTGATGCGCAGCAGCGGTGCGGCGATGGCGGTGAGTTCGGTGAATTTTTTCATCAGCCGGCCGCCTCGCTGCCAGGTGCCAGTTCGCGCACATCCGTCAGCCGCCCGGTAACGGCCGACGCTGCCACCGTGGTGGGGCTTGCCAGGTGCGTGCGGGTGCGCGGCCCCTGCCGGTTTTCGAAATTGCGGTTGGTGCTGCTGACCACCCGGGTTTGCAGACCGAAATTTTCGCCGCCGGCATAAAAACACATGGAGCAGCCGGCTTCGCGCCATTCGAACCCGGCATCGCGAAAGACGGTATCGATGCCTTCCGCTTCAGCGGCTTTTTTAACCTGTCCTGAGCCGGGTACGCAGATGGCTTTCACACCGTCGGCCACTTTGCGGCCTTTCAGTATCGCCGCGACCGCGCGCAGGTCGCTGAGCCGGCTGTTGGTGCAGCTGCCGATGAACGCCGCATCGATGGGAATATCGGTCAGCGGCGTACCGGGCGCCAGGTCCATGTACTCCAGCGCTCTTTCCATCAGCTGGCGGCGCGTGTGATCGGTCTCTGCCGACGGGTCCGGCACCACCGTGTCGATGGCTGCGGCGTGCTGCGGGCTGGTACCCCAGGTCACCTGCGGCACGATGTCGGCGCAGTCGATCACGATTTGCCGGTCGTAGCGTGCACCGTCGTCGGTGGCGAGCTCGCGCCAGTGGGTCACGGCCTGGTCCCAGTGCGCATCGCCCGGCGCGTACGGTCGGCCTTGCACGTACTTGATGGTGGTGTCGTCGGGGCTGATCAGGCCGGTCCAGGCGCCGAACTCTACGGCCATGTTGCACAGCGTGAAGCGGGCTTCCTGCGGCAGGCTGCGCACGCCTTCGCCGGTGAACTCGATGGCATAACCCACACCGGCGCCGGCGCCGTAGCGGCCTATCAGGTACAGAATCATGTCTTTCGCGGTGACTCCATAGGCGGGTCGGCCGTCAAATCTCACTTCCATCAGTTTGGGCTTTTTTACCACCAGGGTTTGGGTGGCCATCGCGTGCTCGGCCTCCGTAGAGCCGATGCCCCAGGCCAGCGCACCCAGTGCGCCCTGCGTGCAGGTATGACTGTCCGGGCACACCAGTGTGAGGCCCGGGTAGGCGATGCCCTGTTCAGGAGAGACCACGTGCACGATGCCCTGCCGATCGTCGCCCAGGTCAAAGAGTGTGATGCCTGCGGCCTTCGCGGCCTGGCGGGTGGTCTGAATGAAGTCTTTGCCGCCGGGCATCATGGTGTCGTCGGTGCGCCCGGGCAGCGTATCGACAATGTGGTCCATCACGCAGAAGACCTGTTCCGGATTCCGCACCTCGCGACCAGCCGCCTCGAGACCCTTCAGCGCAATGCTGCCGGTGCGCTCGTGCAAAAAGACGCGATCGATGTAGACGAGCCAGCTGCCGTCACCGAGGTCGGCCACTGCGTGCTCGTCCCAGATCTTTTCGATAATGCTGCGGCCCATGTAGTGATTCTCCGTGGCGGCGGGTACACTGAAAGCACCAGCCGGAGCAGCGTCGCTCGAACCGCCGGCCTTTCATGGCGGGCCCCGCGGTGAGTTCAAAAGCATACCAGTTCGCCCCAGGTCAATCATGAACGCCAAACAACCCGAGCCCCGGCTTTCGCACGTCGACGAACACAATCAGCCGACCATGGTGGACGTGGCAGACAAGGCCATCACACAGCGCAGCGCCCATGCCCGGGCGCGCGTCATACTGCCGGCCGCAGTGCGAGGCGCCATTGACGGTGGCGAAATCCAGGGGCCGAAGGGGCCGGTGTTCCAGACGGCGATCATTGCCGGCACGCAGGCCGCCAAGCGTACCCACCAGCTGATACCGTTCTGCCACCCCCTCGGTATCGAAGGCTGCAAGATTCAGATCGCGCTGAATGACGACGGCGATGCGGTCATCGACTGCCGGGTGAAGGTGACGCATAAAACCGGGGTGGAAATGGAAGCCCTGACCGGCGCCACCGTGGCCGCATTGACGGTTTACGACATGTGCAAGGCCCTGTCTCACGACATTGTGATTACCGATGTCGCACTGGTGGAGAAAACTGGCGGTAAGAGCGACTACCGCTCCGGCGCGTAGGCATGGCGCGTGCGCCGCTGAACGGGCTGGTACTGGCCGGTGGTCTGAGCCACCGCTTCGGTCGCGACAAGGCTGCGCTGCAGGTGGATGGCGATACGCTGCTGGCCCGCACCGTGGCCCTGGTCACGCCTTTCGTTCAGACCTTGCGGGTCAGCGTGCGCCCGGAACAACAGAATGATGAGCTCCGAGCCGCGTTTGCCTTGCTGCCAGACACTGTTGAGAATGGTGGTCCTGCCGGTGGCTTGCTGGCGGCGCACGACTTCGCGCCCGACGCAGCCTGGCTGGTGACGGCCTGCGACCTGCCGCTGCTCGACGCCGATGCCATTGGCCGGCTGGTGGCTGCGCGGGACGAAAAGCGCGACGCAACGGCTTATATAAGCCCCGTCGACGGCAAACCGGAGCCGCTGTGTGCGATATATGAACCCGCAGCACTGGCCCGGTTGGCGGTATTGGTTGCCGGGGGCGGCAGTTTGTCGCCGCGGGATCTGCTGGCAGAGGGCGACACGGCATTATTGCCCGCCGAGCGAGCGGAGACCCTGGCCAACGTGAATGAGCCCGGCGACCTGAAGCGCCTGCAGAATCGAGGACTGACTGAATGAGCAAGGACGACAAGCCGAGCCGTGAAGAAGCCGAAGCCGCCGTGCGGGTGCTGCTGCGCTGGATTGGCGAAGATCCTGACCGCGCCGGGCTGAAGAAAACGCCGGGTCGCGTGATCAAGTCTTTCGACGACTGGTTTGCCGGCTACCTGCACGACCCGATGAGTATGCTGGGCTCGTCCTATCAGACAGTGAAGGACTACAACCGCGTAGTAACCTTGCGCGACATCGAGATAGCGTCGCACTGCGAGCACCACATGGCGCCGATCATCGGCAGGGTGCACCTCGCTTACCTGCCGGACAAACGGCTGGCAGGCATCAGCAAACTTGTGCGCCTGGTCGAAACCCTGGCCCGGCGCCTGCAGGTGCAGGAGCGATTCACCGCCGAAATCGCCCATTGCATCAACCAGGCCCTGGAGCCGCGCGGTGTAGCCGTGGTGGTGGAAGCCAAGCACCAGTGCATGACCACGCGTGGTGTCAATAAAACCCAGGTCAGCATGGTGACCAATGAAATGCTGGGTGCCTTCGCTGACAACGACCGCATTCGCACGGAATTCCTGAACTCCATCCGCAGTTCCGACTGATTCTGGCGTGCCGGGTCTGCCGCAGCGTTTCCACATGCGCTAACATCGCGCCATGGCCGTCACCATTAGCAGCATCGAAGACGCGCAGGCGCGCGAGGGCGAGGAACTCGGGCATTCCGACTGGATTCTCGTCGATCAGGAGCGCATCAACCTGTTTGCGAAGTCCACGGACGATTTTCAGTGGATTCATGTAGACACCGAGCGTGCGGCAGCCGAGCTGCCCATTGGCTCCACCATCGCCCACGGTTTCCTGTTGATTTCTCTGATCCCGGCCGCGGTGGACCAGTTCATCGTCTGGGGTAACCTGGACCGGGCCATCAACTACGGCCTGAACAAGGTGCGCTTCAAGAACATGGTGCCCTCCGGCAGCCGGGTCCGTATTCGCAGCAAGCTGGTCTCGGCGCGCAAGCGCGCCGGTGCGTTGCAGGCAATACTCGAGCACACGATGGAAATCGAAGGTGAGACCAAGGCGGCCTGCATCGCCGAAACGATCTCCATGTATTTCTTCCGCGGCGACTGACGCCGGGCCCGGATCACGCCTTAGCCAGCAAAGTCCTGATCTCGCGGTGCACGGCCGGGCTGGCGGCCACCAGCATGTCGGCCTGCGCATCCGGTTTGAATTCATCGAGGCCGGAAAGCGGCGAACCGTCCAGCGCAGACACCGTGCCGCCGGCATGGTGGACAATGAAGGCCATGGCGCCCCAGTCCAGCAGTTCGCCGCCGCAGCAGGCAAAGGCGTCCAGTCGACCCGTGAACAGGTCGTTCAGATTGTCGAAACCCCGTTCGGGGTCATAGTCGTCGACGATGTCGAAAGCGTCGTACTGTTCGCTCACCGCCTGATTCACCGCCGGGGCCCGGTAGGTCAGGCACACGCGGCTGCCGCTTTGCGTGCGCAGGGGCTGCATGTCTTGTACCCGCGGCGCGGCGCGCGTACCGGTCAATGCACCCCGGTGGCGCAGCGCGAGATAGAAGCGGCCACGCACGGGCATATAGCTGACAGCGGCGACGAGCTGGCCCTCGTGGGCAATGCTCAGGATGATGTCCCAGCTGTCGCGCTGGTGCTTGTAGAGAAAGGTGCCGTTCACCGGGTCGAGGTGCACGACCGTTGACGCATCCGGGTTGAAGTACTTGTGGTTGGCAGACTGCTCCCACTCTTCGCCATAAAATCCGAGTGCCGGGTCGCGGGCGATTGTGGCTACCTCGACGAAGGTCTGTACGGCGATGTCCGCATCCGTTACCGCTTCCACCCATGCATTCTGGCCGTCTTTCCCGGTCCGGCTCTGGACTCCGCTCTGGATGGCCCGCGCATAGTCGCCTGCGGTGATCAGTACCGGCAGGTAATAGTCAACGAGCGAGTCGATTTCGGCAGGCGTCACGGCATCAGCTGAGCTTGGTTTGCAGCCGGGCCAGGAACTCGCGGATGCGCGCAGCGTTCGTGCCCATGTCGCCGCGGCCGACACGGGACTTCGAGCGCACGTCCACAGTGGTGCCGCCATTGCTCGGCTGAATACGCACGACGACGTCATCCCGGAACCGGAACCAGGTTGTCGTGTCGGTTGCCTCCAGGCGTCCGGTCGCCTGCACTTCTGCGGCGATGTCCCAGCCGAGCTCACGAATGACTTCGCCGGCGGCCTCGAATACGGTGGCCGGATCCGCATCCAGCCGCAGCGTTACCAGGTCCGGGAACGCTTCCTGCTGGAGTGTGGCTGTTTCCTCGCCAGAATATTCGGGGGGGTTCTGGGCCTTATCGGCTGCGCGAATCTTGACCAGCGCAACGAATTCCGGCGGATTATTCACGTCTGTCGTCAGGTCGTGAATGGGGGGTACCGGTTCGCGGTTGGCAAAATTCATCCCACCCGCAATGATCATGGCGACGCCGACCAGCAGTGCGCTCCTGGCACGAGCGGGAGAGACGGCGCCGGCGTGCCCGCCGCTGATGGCGAGGCCAATGACCAGTGTCGGGACCGAGACCAAGATCGCAAACATCCCGAGTCCAAATATCAGGAACGTGTTGACTGGCGATGTGACGTCGAGGCGGGCGCCAAGCAGGCCGATGCCCACCAGCACCAGTCCGATCCCCGTCAAGGTGCTGCCGATGCTGCACCAGCGGGTACCTAGCGGTCGCTTTTTCGTGTTCGTGTCGTTCATGCTTCCTCCCCCGAATGGACCAGACAAGGCCACATTATCGCCGAATTGGTGTCAGACACTAGTTGCAGCAAGTGGCGTCTGGCAGCGATTCCGGCAGCGCCTGCCGCTGATACTAGCCGTTTTGCCCCGGCGGCCATTTTTGGGGACACTGTCGCCATGGATGCCGTACTCGCTGACCTGATCTCAGTACTCGATCTCGAGACCATCGAGGCCAATATATTTCGTGGCCCGAGCCGTGATATTGGCAGCCCCCAGGTGTTCGGCGGGCAGGTACTTGGCCAGGCCCTGATTGCCGCCAATCGTACCGTCGACGAGTCGCGCACCGTGCACTCGCTGCACGCCTACTTTCTTCGCCGGGGTGACGTGAATGCGCCCGTCGTCTACGAGGTGGACCGGGCCCGCGACGGTGGCAGCTTTACCAGCCGACGGGTTATCGCCACTCAGCACGGCCGGCAGATATTCAATATGGCGGCTTCGTACCAGGTAGCGGAGACGGGCCTGGAACACGCCCTGGCCGCACCGGACGTTCCCGGGCCTGAGGGCCTGCGCGACATCGCGGATTTCCGGCCCGGCGACATCGAGCGCTTGCCGGCCAAGGTTCAGGAGTTCTTGCGCCATCGCCGGCCCTTTCACTTTCGCATGGTAGAAGACATCAATGTAGAGGGCATCGGCGGCATGCAGCCGGTAAAGCATGTCTGGATCAAGGCCCTGGACAAGTTGCCCGACGACCCGCGCTTGCACCAGGCAATGCTGGCTTATGTATCCGACTACGAACTGCTCGGCACCGTGACCTTGCCGCACGGGCGGGAGCGTGTGCTGCGCGGCGAGCTGCAGATGGCAAGCCTGGATCACGCGATGTGGTTCCATCGGCCGTGCCGGGCAGATGAATGGCTGCTCTATGCCTTCGACAGCCCCACTGCGAGCGGTGCGCGCGGCCTGGCGCGCGGCCAGATGTTCACGCAGGACGGGCAGCTGGTCATCTCTACCGCCCAGGAAGGACTGATCAGACTACGCTGAGGTCCTTGCGGTATAGCTTCGCGCGGTCGATGTAGCGTTGCGCGCTGGTGGGTAGCTGGGCTATTTCGTCATCGGTGAGATCACGCGCGACTTTGGCCGGCGAACCGATGATCAACACGCCTTCCGGAAAAATTTTTCCTTCCGTCACCAGCGCGTGCGCGCCAACGATGCAGTTCGCACCAATCACGGCACCGTTCAGAATCCGGCTGCCGATGCCGATCAGGCTGTACTTGCCGATACGGCAGCCGTGCAGCATGACCTGGTGGCCGACCGTTACGAATTCTTCGAGCACCAGGGGGCACCCGGGGTCGGCATGCAGCACCGAACCGTCCTGGATGTTGGTGCCGCGACCTATCGTGATGGGTTCCACATCGCCGCGCACGACTGCGCCGAACCACACGCTGGTGTCGGGGCCCAGATTCACGTCGCCGATGACCGCTGCACCGGGGGCGACGTAGAAGTCGCCTGCGGTGATGGGCTTGCGATCCCCCAGCGCGTAGAGCATCAGCCGCCGCTTGCCTGTTTGGCCACCGCCTCCGCGGCTTTGCGGGCTGCCTCCGGGTCGCCGATATATTCACGGCTGCGCGGGGTAAGGTCGTCGTTGAGATCGTAGACCAGCGGAATGCCCGTGGGGATGTTCAGACCGGTGATCTCGTCGTCGGAAATGCCGTCGAGCATTTTTACCAGCGCGCGCAGGCTGTTGCCGTGGGCGGAAATGAGTATGTCTTTGCCCTCGCGCAACTGGGGCGCAATGCGATCGCGCCAGTAGGGTTCGACGCGTTCGAGCGTAATCTTCAGTGATTCCGTGCCGGGCAGGCCCGCGATACCGGCGTAGCGGGGATCATGGCACGGGTGCCGCTCATCGCTTTCCTCCAGCGCTGGTGGCGGTGTGTCATAACTGCGCCGCCAGATGTGCACCTGGTCATCGCCGTACTTTGCGGCGGTTGCCGCCTTGTCCAGGCCCTGCAGCGCACCGTAGTGGCGTTCATTCAGTTCCCAGGCTCGTTCCACCGGAATCCACATCTGATCCATCTCGTCGAGAATCAGCCACAGGGTGCGGATCGCTCGCTTCAGCACCGATGTATAAGAGAGGTCGAATTGAAACCCCAGTGCCTTGAGCTGCTGCCCGGCGGTGCGGGCCTCCTGGATGCCCTTTTCCGTCAGGTCCACGTCGGTCCAGCCGGTAAACAGGTTCTCGAGGTTCCAGATGCTTTGGCCGTGCCGGCACAGCACGAGTTTTCCCGCCATGGTCGTTGTCCTCCCTATCTCCTGAGGATAGTGTAACCGCCCCGTCGAAGGCCGTCAGGGGACGTGCCGGGCCGCCAGGTACTGGTGCGACTGCATCTCTTTCAGGCGGCTGCGCGTACGCTCGAATTCCCGCAGCAGACGCCGCCCCCGGTACAGGTCATCGATGCACTCGGCGGCCGAGATGATGAGCTTCACCCGCCGGTCATAAAACTCGTCCACCAGCGCGATGAAACGCCGGGCTTCGTTCTCGCGCACCTCGTCCAGCAGCGGCACGGCGGCCAGTATG